>JBKSMP010000028.1:0-67407 GCA_046881885.1 Opitutales bacterium | reverse complement strand
TCTATAAACCATAAGAAATACTTTTTTCAACACTGTCAATATCCTTTTTTACTTTTTTGATTTTTTTCACATCTTTATTTTTTCCCTATAACTTTTTTAATTTTGCCCCCTTTATCCCTAATCTTGGCACGATCATTGCCCTCACTTTATTTTAAAAATTTCTCTACAGCTTTATCCAAAACGTCTTCATCTGGATAAGCATCGTTTGCAACTAAGCGATTCCCTTTAGCAATACGATCCTGGCTAGCTGCATACACGGATTTTAAAAACTCCATTACCTGTCCTTCGGAATAATCACTTACATGATTCAAAAAGTAACCTACATTACTATCTAAAGACAAATCTGTATTGCAAGCATCTTTTTTCCTCATATCAGCAAATTTTTCCTAAAACAAAAATACAGTGAAAGCTTTTGATAGTAAAGCAAAAATTAACCTCTATAACTTTTTAAAAAGATACTTCACAGCCAAATACTATACTACAAAAATGGGAACGATGCGTAGCTGCATTAGCTATCGTCCAAGATTGTATACCCCCTGTATTATATGTTAAAACAGGTCCTGCATACAAAGAAAAATTTTCACGCAAATGACGTTTTAGCAAAAAAGCCGTTTCCACATACCAATACTTATGCCTACGATTTAAACGCCCCCCCTCAAGCTGAGCATACGGACGACGCGCCGTCAAAAACCCCAAAGTATTTTCCCACGATAATGTTAATTGATTCCAATCAAAAACAGACAAATCAAAATCATGACCAAATTTAAGCTCGAAACATTTCTGACGCCGCTCTTGATCCCAATAAAAATAAATCCTTGGATGCATCAATAAATCAGATCGAATTCCTGTATAAATCTCAGTCCAATGTCCAACACGTTCAAACCCCAAACGTTGCAAAAATGTATAACGGACCCCCAAATCCCACGTAAAATGATCTGTTAATTTCTTCAAAAAACCACCCGAAAGTTTCCAACGATCCGAAAACACATCCTTAGCTTGCAAAGGACAAAACACATCCAAACCTCCATAAATCCCCCACGTGTTTTTTTGAACAACAACAGCAGATACAACAGCAATTCCTCGTTTCCCTACCAAACAACCACGATCCATCGCTTCTGTTTTTATTTGAACTTGCGTTTTATTTTTTACACCATTTTCAGAAAAAGCAGGAAGTAGCAAACTTACACCCAATACAGCAATCCAAACAATTTTTTTTGCCGAAAACCCCATACTCTTATTTCACCGTTTTTTTTAAAAAAGTAAATAAAATTCTTGCTTCAACATAACAATAATCCTAAGTTATAAAAAACAATTAGGCTGTGATAAAATTTGAAGGAACGTTTACAGTAAAAAATAAAAAAGGTTGGCACGCAAGACCTTGTTCAAGAGTTGTAAGATTATTAAAATCACATCCTAACTTATCTGTTATTTTTGAAAAACTAGGCTGTACCTGCGAACCCGCTTCAGGCAACAGTATTTTTGAATTAATGAAATTAGGGTTAAATCATGGAGACGACGTACGCTACACTTTACAAGGGAACGACGAAACTGAAATGCATACCCTATCTGAAAATTTGTTAGCATTGAATGAACAACTTGCCCAAGAAGAAGATTCAGAAAACATTTACGGCTTTTAAAAAATGCAAACCACAAATCAATTTTAAAAATTTCAATTTTGAAGTGCAACACAAAAGCCAAAGGAACCCAACCCATAGGCACACATAATAGATTTTATTTATTTTCCAGACTTTCGATGCTTAAGTGCTCCCTGCAAAACAAATTCCGCAAAGGTAAACTTATTGGAATTAGAATGTTCCTTTAACTGCTTCGCCGCTTTATATATCTTTTTCAAATCTGGATCATTTACACACCTATCATATATACCATCAGCATTAGCAAAAACAAGAAAAGTTTTATAATTTTTTCGTTCCTTTGCGTATTCCGCAACTCTATCATTAAATTCATACTCCTTTGGAAACTTCATTTTAGTAATTCCCTCAAAAGGTTTACCCACTTGTATTGTTGCTTCAAAAATTTTATCAGCATCACCTGGATTTTCATCGATATGTTTTAGTAATGCTTCCGCAGAAGCGTTTTTTACAAAGTCTTGCCACTTGTTTTCTATATTCCCTATAGATTGTGAGTCTATATCTAAATCTTGACTTTGTTTAACTTCTGCAAATTCCTGCCGCTCGCCTTGATTCACGTCTTCTCGGACGTAATTTTTTATTATATAGCCTATGTTGGTTTTAGTCTCGGTTGTAGTAGTTTCCCAATTTTGCATCTTTCTTGCTGCTTCCACAACAGAAGTCTTATCTTCTGTCTCGCACTTGCTTAAGAAAATCTCTAAATCTTTCGGAGAAACATACCTCAGGTAAGTATAGAAATTTTTAACGTCTAATGCACACTTTGCATAAAGATTTCTAAAATCTTCTTTTTCATGAAACCCATTAACAAATAAAAGCTTGCTAAGCTTCTCGTATTTTACATTAGAGGTATAGTCATTGCTATTAACAAATGTTTTTATATCATCTATAGTAAGCTTATCTTCATTATTCAAAGAAGTTGTTGGTTTTCCATTATCATATGCACTTAAAGCTTTGGCTAATTCGGAATGTTTTTTAAAAGCTTTTACTTTAGTACGATTAGTAAAATCTCCATTGGCCATATTTTTCAAAGCCTTATGACGTTTATTAGCAAAAATTTTTCTAAAAAATGAAGTAAATTTATTTTCAACTTTATTTTTTGATATAATAGCCAAATCCATTTTTGCCGTAGCGAACTCAAGATTGATATTAGCATTTCCATTAATTCCACTAGCCATACTTTACAACAAAGCAAGATATATACCTAATTATAAACAACACCAAATAAAATAACTTAAAAAACTTTGTTTTTTTTAAAAAAGTGTTATTATTAGGTGCGGTGTTTTATGAAAACGACACAACTTTTGTTTTATTTATTGTTATTAATTGGGGCGCTTAATACGACTCATAATGCGGTCTATAATCAATGTATTTTGTACATTAATCAAGATTTGTTGGGTTCGCAATATCAACTAAAATTGACCTTATCGGTCTATTTTTGTGCAATTTTTTTCGTACGCTGCCTGGTGGGAACCGTTGCCGATCGTTATAGTGCAAAAAAATGCCTTTTTATTGCCTTGTGCGTTGCTTTAATCGGCCACATTTTAGCCTGTATTTCAACCAATATGCCGATGTTCATTGTCGCTCGATTTATTCAAGGGCTAGGCTTAGGTGGCGGACAAGTTCTTGGCTTGGTTATTTTAATGCAACTGTTTACATTTAAAGGTCGTGCTTCGATTATTGCAACAGAACAAGTCTTTTTCTCTCTAGCCTCTATTTGTCTTCCATTATTGGGACACACGTTTTCAACCTGCTTATCTTGGCGACTTATTTACACAATCTACATCGGAATCGCCCTGTTTTCGCTCTTGTATCTTTTGATTTTTCAACCCCAAGAAGCAACCGTTGAACTTCCAAGCGCAATTAGCAAAACCTCAACAGCAAATCCACAAAAAAGCCTTTTTCGTAATTGGCAATTCATAATTCCGACATTTATGGCATGCTTTTCCATTTCGGGCTACATTCTTTGGGGAAGCTACTTTAGTTTATTAATACACCACTATAACATTGATTTGCGCTATTTGCTTATGTATCAATTACTACCGATTATCCCCTATTTCACCTGCTCTCTGCTTTTCAAAAAATGGACTACCTACCTTTCTCAAAAACAAATCTATAAACGTATTTTCTTTTGCCAATTGTGTGCGTTTTTGGGAATTATCCTACTTTTTTGCTGGGAAAAAACCACAGCAAGTTTTAAGTTCCTCTTATTGATTCCCATTTTATTACACAATGTTGCAGGTTCGTTTTTTAGACCCCTAATGCAAGAAAAAGCATTAAATGCCGTCCCTAACAACCGTATCGGAACAGCAAGTTCGTTCATCTCCATCTGCCAAGTTGGTGTAAATGCATTTTTCTCGATCGTCATCAACTGTACTACGTGTTTTTTGCCAACGTTCGTCAGCATCCAATCGTTCATTATGCTAATAACCGTTTTGTACGCCTTTAAACAATATGTTTTTTATAGAAAACCCAAAGTACAAATCTAAAGTTAAGGTGTTGGCTATTTATATTAATTAGACAAGTCAAAAAAAACCACCTATTTACTCAACACGATTACATTCCTTTAAACAAAACTTGACGGCATCCCCTTACTCTTTTAAAACTAAAGAGAGTCGCATGAAGGTAAAAAGGATTTTATTGAAGTTAAGTGGGGAATTTTTGCAAGGCAATGGTAGTGTTTGGGAAGCTAAGCCCGTTGAAGCTATTATTGAACAACTTGTACGATTGCACAAAGAGCAGTACGAGATTGGAATTGTTATTGGCGGCGGCAATATCTTTCGAGGCGGTAGAAATGCCTTCAGCTTTGACAGATGCCAAGCGGATACGATTGGCATGGCAGCAACTTGCGTGAATGCCTTATTTTTACAGGCATGTTTATCTGCCAAAGATACTCCGACAGTTATTTTGGGCGCAAATCCTTTTGGAACGCAAATTTTACCGTTTGATGTCATTCAAGCACGCGAATATTTATCTCAAGGCAAAGTTGTTATTTTTGCTGGTGGAACAGGACATGCTTTCTTTTCAACCGACACAGCGGCAGCCTTAAGAGCCAGTGAAATTCAAGCCGATATTTTACTTAAAGGCACTAAAGTCGATGGTGTTTACGATAAAGATCCCATTAAACATCCCAATGCGCAACGTTTTAACCAATTAAGCTATGTAAAAGCCGAGGAAGGACGTTATGGGGTTATGGACGCGTGTGCCTTTACTTTATGCCGAGAGCAAAAGATTCCTATTTTTGTCTTTAATTTAAATAAAGAAAATGCTATTTATAAAGCAGCACATGAACAAATCGAAGGAACTTTTATAAAGGAATAATACTATGATCGATTATACACGTTTTCTGAATCAAGTTAGTGACAACATGCAAAAGGCTGTAGAGCATACGCAACGTCAATTTGGAACTTTGCATACAGGAAAAGCTTCTCCGCAAATGCTCGAAAATGTTGTTGTGGAAGTTTATGGTTCGAATATGAAATTGCGCGATTTAGCTTCTATTACGACACCAGATGCGAGGACCTTGCGCGTACAACCTTGGGATAAGTCTAATTTAAAAGCCGTTGAAAAAGGTATTTTGCTTGCGAATCTAGGCATTAACGCAACGATTTTTGGAGAATTCGTCCATTGTCCATTGCCGGAATTAAGTCGTGAACGCCGTCAAGAGCTTACGAAACTCGCCAGTGGAATGGCCGAAGATGGTAAAGTTTCTATTCGTGGCTGTCGTCGTGATGCCATGGAAGTCCTAAAAAATGAAAAGAAGTTGGGAACTTGTTCCGAAGACGATGTTAAAAAATTGGAAAAAGAAATTCAAAAATTAACCGATAAATTTGTAGAAATGGTTGAGAAAATCTTAGACGAAAAATCTAAAGAACTTACAACTTTATAATGCAAACCATCCCCGACTGTAATCAAATCCATCCCCTGAAACAATTTCCGCAGATTTGTTTCCTAAAAAATGTTATTCAGAATCCAAACATCGAAGTAGGAGACTATACTTATTATGATGATCCGGAGGATTCTGAACATTTCGAGCAGAATAACGTACTTTATCATTTTGATTTCATCGGGGATAAATTAAAAATTGGTAAATTTTGTGCACTGGCCAAAGGCGTGAAATTTATCATGAATGGTGCCAATCACCGTATCGACACCTTTTCGAGTTATCCCTTTGCTATTTTCGGTGGCGCTTGGGCTGAAAACTTAAAAGAGGTTCCATTAGGGGCGCCTTCAAAAGGTGATACCATCGTTGGCAATGACGTTTGGATCGGTCATAACGCCGTCATTATGCCAGGTGTTACTATCGGTGATGGAGCCATTATTGCCGCAGAATCAGTTGTAACCTCCACCGTTCCTCCGTATTCCATCTATGGTGGCAATCCCGCTAAATGCATCCGTAAGCGTTTCGACGAAGACACGATTCAGCTTCTCTTAGACCTCAAATGGTGGAATTGGCCTTACGAAAAACTTACGCAATTCCTTCCGGTCATCTTTGGGACCGATACAAAAGCTCTTAGGAAGCTTTTGTAAATTTACTTCATATTTTGGCGCATATCTTGCTACACGAAAGGTATGACGAGAATAGATAATAGCAATATACCTTTGAGTATTCAACAACAAGAAGTAGAACCCAATAAAGTTGTTTTAGACAACAATAGGACGGTTGAAAAGAGTGAATGTAAATTTAAAAATTTTTTTAAAAAGATTGGAAATTTTTTTAAAAATTTATTTTCAAAACAATTATTTAAATCCAAAAAGCCCGTACAAACCTCTCGACCATTAACACAAGTAACTAATTCAAATAACACAACTCAAAATTCAACTCCACAGGTATCTCGAAATACTTCACCAACAATAAGTTATGTAAAAGAGGATAAAAGTATAAAACCTGAATTATCTTTAACTGACATAACACAACAATTACAAAGCAATCCTAAGGATGCTGGTAGTGTTTATAGAAATGCAATTGAACAAAATGCATCCTATTGTAATGATCCAAGCTTTAAAGAACTTGTACTTAGTTGTGCTGTAAAAACTCAAGATACAAAACTTTTATTTGAAATAGATCCTAATTGTGAATATATAAGTAAAGGTATAAAAGAAAATCCTAATAATGATTATTATTTGTGCTATACAGAAGCAATAAAAGAAGGCAAGATAAGTTCCAAACAAATAAAAAACGATGGATGTTTTGAAAAGATGCTAGCGCATGAAAAAGAATTGGGATATTTTCCTTTTTCCGATATTCTTTTTAAACATATAGTGTGTAAAAATAATATGGAATTAAAAGAGGACAGTATGGATATGTTATTTAAACTTAATCCCAGATATATAAAATATTGCATTACTGCAGCCCCAAAAGAGAATGGGGATAAAATCTTCAAAGCAGCTCAAAACAACGGAAAAATCGATGTATTGAAAAACGTTCTTCAAGACATACAAAATAATAATGCAATGTTAAATGAGAATCTTCGCAATAATTCAAACTTTCAAAACCTCTGTAAAAAAGTTGGCATTAATTAAATAAAAATGTACAACCAAACACTAATGGGATTTCCCTAAAATCTTTTCTGCAAGTGCTAAATCCTCTGCAGTATCGATGGCAACAGAACGATTTTGGGTTTCACAGGTCAAAATACGGAAGTTATTACTTAAGAAACGTAATTGTTCCAAAGATTCGGCTTGCTCGAGCGGACTGAGGGGAATTTTGGAATAGGTTTCCAATACCGTTCTTTGGTATCCATAAATACCTAAGTGTCCCCAAAAGGTCGTTTTTTGAAGCCATTCCTCCTTCGGGATATCACGAACGAAAGGAATGGGACTTCTCGAAAAATAAAGAGCAAAATCATCAACATTACGAACAACTTTTACGACATTGGGATTTAAAACCTCTTCGATCGATTTTAGACGATACACAGGGGTTAAAATGTCTGCTTGAGTATTGCGAGTACGATCGATCATTTCCTCGATCAGATGAATGTCTACAAAAGGTTCATCACCCTGCACATTAAAAATCCAATCACCTGCAATCTTATTCAAAACCGAAACAATGCGTTCTGTACCCGACCGACATTCTGGAGCTGTAAGAAGCCCAGTGACACCCAGAGAATTTGCTAAGTGAACAATTTCATTGCTATCGGTTACCACGTAAACTGATTGACAATTACGAACTTTTTGAGTGCGTTCTATGACATGCTGAACAACAGGCTTACCGCCTAAAGATTTCAACATCTTACCGGGTAAACGCGTTGAAGCGATACGTGCTGGAATAACAATACTACACCTGTGCATCTGCTTCCTCTTTTTGATAAAGAATACGTCCACATTGCTCGCAAAATTGTGGCTCTTTCGTTTCTTTTAAATTCGAAAGTGCTTCTGTTGAAAGCGATAAATAACAACCAGAACATTTACCATTTTCGTTTACGGCAACAACCCAAGGATAGGCTTTACCAGCTCTTCTCAAAACACAATAAGCTTCATAAAATTTTCCTTGAAGTGTATTTGTAAAGGCTTCTACAGCTTCTTGTTGTTGTTGAATAGCCTTTGAAAGTTCCTGGCTTTGTTCTTGAACTTGCTGTTGCTGGCTTTTTAAATCTTCTATTTGCTGATGAACAGAATGTACTTTTGAGGTATATTGCTCTCGCAAGTTTTCAAGCAGTTCTAATTGTGCAATTAAAGCATCTTGTTGAGCAGAAATACGATTTTCTAACGCTGTATTTGCAGTTTCCATGGCTGCAAAATCATTTGTTTTTTTGATGCTCATTAGTTGAGTTTTTTGTCGTACTAAAGTTTCTTCGTCGGCAATTAACTGCAGCTCGCCATTTCTATAGTTTTGTTCTTCATGCTGCAATTTTTGTTTAAAAGATTTAAGTTCGTTATTTAAGTCCTCTATAGAATGTTCCAAGGTAAGTAAATCTTGCTCACAACATTTTTGTTTCTTTTCTAACCCTAATAAAACATATTCCTTTTCCTGCAAGGCTATCAATTGCTTCAAATATAACTGCACACTTAAATGTGTAAACTGTATCAAGAGAAATGTAAATGCTAAAATAGGTTAAAAAGATAAAAATAAAATCCTCAACAAACTCAGCTTCAATTCATTCGAAAAAGCAAAAAATTTTGTATAATTTGCTTACGTAAAATCATCCTTACAAGCATTAATGAAAGTTGATAAAGATCTTTATTTTCGACTTTGTAAGATATCTGCTAAATCACAAAACCCTACCCTCAAGAACGCTGGAAGAGGTTTTTGTTATATATACTGGTTTCAAGGTACCAATCCAAAATTCAGGACCGTCAACAATAACCTTCTTATTATAAACATTGCGACCAAAAAGTTTACCAGTACCGCGATGGGGCTTGCCTTCTACCAAAATCGTTTGCTGGGTACCTAAAAAGCGCTCATTGTAAGCTGTCGAATAGCGACTTAATTTCTCCAAAAGAATTTGATTACGTTCTTCTTTAACAGCATCTTCAATTCCCAAGATTGTATCTTGTTGTGGTGCAGCAAGGGTTGAGGGACGTGGACTATACTTAAAGACATAAGCCATATCAAACTGAATATGATCAAAAAGCTCGCAGGTATCTTTAAAGTCAATTTCTGTTTCGCCAGGATACCCCACAATAATATCTGTAGAAATAGAAAACAATGGATTAATGGCTCTCAATTTGTCTACAATCGCATAAATCTTTTCTTTTGTATAGGCACGGTGCATCTCTTTTAATAAGCGATTCGACCCACTTTGAACAGGCAAGTGAATCGCAGGACACAATTTAGGCAATTTTGCAAAACATTCGATTAAATTATCGGTAAAGAAAGTAGGATGTGGAGAAACAAAACGAATGCGTTCAATCCCTTCAATTACCTGCACAGCTTCTAACAAATCCGAAAAACGTTTCTGTGTTTCTGGATCCTGATAGGAATTAACAATTTGCCCCAACAAAGTAATTTCCTTTGTACCCTCTTGAGCAGCCGTTTCAATTTCTTTTAAAATGGATGTCAAAGAACGATTTTGTTGCCGACCTCGCGTCTGTGGCACAATACAGTACGAACAAGCCATATTGCACCCTTGCTGAATAGGAACGAACAAAGTTGCTTGAGTGGCACCCTTTGCTTCATAACACGAAAAATCAAATATTTCAGGAATTTCAGAAACTAAACAATCAGTAAGATCATTTTCTAAAGTCTGGCGAATTAGCTGCGGTGCGTCAGCCAAATTTTGTGGCGCAATAATCCAATCTAGCTGTGGTAACTTTTTTAACAAGTTTTTACCTTGTCGCGAAGCCATACAACCCAAAATTCCGATACGATAATTAGGATTCTTTTTCTTATTACGAATCAAACGTCCTGCTTTTCCTAAAGCTTTACTTTCTGCAAGGTCGCGAATACTACAAGTATATAAAAGCGCTATGTCCGCCTCCTCTTCCGCATTAACAATACAGTGTCCATCGGCTTTCAAGAGCGTTTTAAGCGTATCACTATCACGCATATTCATCTGGCAGCCGTATGTTTTAATCCAAATTTTTCTTCCAATTTTCTCCATTTTGCAAAAAAACCATTTTTTAAGTTGTATGTTGTAAAAAATTTTGCTTCTTTAATGTGTAGTTACTTTAAAGTATAAAAAGTTGTTATAGCAATAAAAGATTTATGAAAAAGATACGACTTGTTGTTGAAAAGCGTGAAGTAAATGGTTCCAGGGCAAGTGGACGTTTACGTAAAAGTGGGTATATTCCTGCCGTCGTTTATGGTCATTCGGGCGTAAAACAGTTACAAATTTTAACACCTGAATTCCGTAAAATGATGTTAGAAAAAGGCGATGGGGTTGCCTTTATAGAACTCGTTTGCGGCGAAGAAACAACCTTAGCGATGTTACAAGCAGAGCAACGCGATCCTCGCAAAGACAATTTCTTGCACATTGATTTCAAAGAAATTGCTGCCGACAAACCTATGGTTGCCAACGTACCTTTACGTTTTGTTGGCGATCCTATTGGTGTAAAAGAAGGTGGAGGACTTTTGGATATTGCTCGTCACACGGTGGCTATTTCTTGCTTACCAGATAATCTTCCTGCGTTTATTGAAGTTGATATTGCAAGCTTAGGCTTAGGTACTTCTATGCACGTTAAGAATTTGCCTGCACTTAAAGGCATCGCTTACAAAACGCCTGCAGACGATGTTGTTGTTTCTTGCGTAGAGTTAGAAGACGATAGTTCTGAAGCAGCTGAAGACGAAAAAGAAGGTAGCAAAAAGTAAATAAGATAAGTCTACTTGATGCCTGCTCTAAATTGGACCATAAGTTTGCTCGTAGGATTAGGAAATCCAGGCTTGTTGTATGCGCTCACGCGCCACAATATAGGTTTTCTACTCTTAGATGCTTTAGTAAAATCTAAGGGAGGATGCTGGGAGGAAAACAAAAAGTGCAAGTGTCAAGTTGCTGTTATTTCTATTGCAAATCACAAAGTTTACTGCATAAAACCACAAACTTTTATGAATTTAAGTGGCGAAGCCGTTCAAGCCTTTTGTCACTATTTCAAACTAAAAGCGGAAGAAGTGCTGGTTATTTGTGATGATGTTACGATTCCTTGGCTAAAATTCAAAGTTTCAACCATTCCGGGCGATGCGGGTCACAATGGCATAAAAAGCATTGTTTCGCATTTAGGAAATGGTTTTATACGTTATCGCATTGGCTTGGGATCACCAACAATGCAGCTCGACAACTTTGTTTTAGGACGCTTGACAGAGCAAGAAATAGCAGAATTACCTGAAGTTACGAAAAAATTTGAAAAGAACATTGAAGTCCTTATTGACAAAGGCGTCATAAAAGGCCTGAATTTTATAGAACGATAATAAAATGAAAAAAGAATATCAAGCAACGTTTATTTTAGACACGCATAAATGGCGCGAACCGATTGATGCGTTGGTAGAACAAGTTAAGGGGCTTATTGTAGAGATGGGTGCCGATATTGTAAAAGTAGAAGATTTGGGATTAAAATCTTTTGCACGTTGTCCACGCAAAGAATTTGTTGCAGGACAATACGTTACGATTACTTGCAAAGCAGACGCTTCTTTCAATAAAATTTTGCAAGAACGTATCGGTTTGAATCCAAACGTCAATCGCGTTATTGTTGAAGCAATTAAGGCTTAAGACTGTATGGCTTCTTATAATAAAGTAATGTTGATGGGGAATTTGGTGCGCGATCCAGAATTGCGTGTAACCCCCAGTGGACTTTCGATTTGCCGTTTTACATTGGCTTGTTCGCGCTCTGTGAAGACCGAAAAAGCAGAAAATGGAATGCGGGAAGAAACTACATTTGTGGATGTAGAAGCGTTTGGAAAACAAGCCGAAGTAGTTGCGAAGTATTTTACTAAAGGTCGTCCTATTTTTGTTGAAGGACGTTTGCGCTTAAATGAGTGGCAAAGTCAGACCGGCGAAAAACGCAGTAAATTGATGGTCGTTTTAGAAAACTTTGTCTTTGTCGGGTCAAACTCACAACAAATGGACGGAACGGAAAAAACATCAACACCATTTTCTTATGAGAAGGCAGAGTCCAAAGGTGACACTATAGATACACCTTTCAATAATGCCGCAGATGAAGATGTTCCTTTTTAAGAATTAAAATTTAATAAGAATCGTATTATGGCACATGTAAAAGTTTTGTTGTTAAAGCCAGTAAAGAATCTTGGAGGCGAAGGTGATATCGTTTCCGTAAAGGCAGGATATGCTCGCAATTTCCTATTGCCTAAGCATTGGGTTATGCCCTTTGTTCGCGCCAATGCAAAGCAAATAGAAGCCTTGCAAAAAGCTCGTGCAGCCCGTGAGGCAAAAGAATTAGAAGAAGCACAAGCTTTGGCAAAACGTTTGGAAGCTGTCTCGTTGACAATAGCAGTAAAGACCGGAGAAGAAGGCAAGTTGTTTGGTTCTGTTACACACAATGATTTGTGGAAGCGCTATACCGAAGAAGGCATTGAATTCGACAAAGGCTGCATTCGCTTACAACAACCTATAAAATCATTAGGAAGACATTCATTCCAAGTTCGCTTGCATAAGGATGTACATTTAGACCTATCGGTTGAAGTTGTTTCCGAAAATCCAATTGCTTAATTGTTGTAATTGTTAAGTATGGCTAGCGAAGTTAAGCGAGAAAAAGCACTTCGAGAGCCTCCTTACAGTGTGGATTACGAGCAAGCTTTATTGGCTGCTTGTATGTTGGAAGGAGGGCAAGATAGTTTAGCAAAATGCGTCGATTTGAAGCTATCGCCCTACTCTTTTTATATTCCTGCACATGCAGAAATTTTCAAGGTTTGCCTGCTTTTATACCAGGAAGGTGCTCCGGTTAACGAATTGACCGTTTCAGAGCGTTTAAAGACCTCTGGAAAGCTAGAACGTATCGGGAATTACGCTTATCTTAATGAAATTACAAATCGCATTGAGACGCCTGCTAATTTGAGTTTCTATGCACAAAGAGTAAAAGATTTAGAAATTGCGCGTAACCTAGTTCGTTTCTTCATGACCGGCTTGGAAGATGCTTATCAAGGCGTTGACGATATTGATCATTTTATTGAAAGCGTCGAAGGAAAAGTTTTAGAGATTAGTAGTGGCCGTGTCGAAGATTCTGCACAAGCATTTGACGTTTCTTTAGATAAAGCTGTTAACACGATTCAAAATCTGTTACAACATTCAGGTAGTGTGAGTGGGGTAAAAAGTGGTTTTGTCGAACTTGATAGCTTAACATCTGGTTTTCATCCCGCCGAAATGATTGTTTTGGCCGCACGTCCTTCGATGGGAAAAACGGCTTTAGCGCTTAATTTTGCTGAAGCAGCTATTTTAGGGAAAAATCCGGTACCAACGCTTTTTTTCAGCCTTGAAATGAGCGCGGAACAATTAGCTATCCGTATGCTGTGTGGACGTGCACGTATCAATATGACAAAGTTACGTTCCGGATACATTGCAGATGGCAAGTCTCACGAACTTACCATGGTTGCATCTGAATTTAAAAAAGCACCCTTGTGGATTGATGCATCTTCAAACGCAACCATATTGGAATTGCGCTCAAAGGCACGTCGCGTACATGCACAACACGGATTAGGACTAGTCATTATCGACTACTTACAATTGATTTCTGGAACCGATTCGAAAGCTCCACGTGAGCAACAGATTGCAGAAATTTCCAGAGGCATCAAAGGATTGGCAAAGGAATTAAATGTTCCCGTGATTGTTTTGAGTCAGCTAAACCGTGAATCTGAAAAAGAACGCCGACAACCACGTTTATCGGATTTACGTGAATCCGGTTCGATTGAGCAAGATGCAGACTTGGTGTTGTTGCTTTCTAAAAAATTTGATGAAAATGGCCCTGTCGATGAAACAACGAATGACGATGTCGTTGTACGAGAATTACTGATTGCTAAACAGCGTAATGGGCCTGTTGGAGCCGTTAATTTGACCTATGTAAGGTCATTAACACGTTTTGAAAACTATGCAAAGGATTTAGATTAATATGAAAAAATTAGGATGGATTTTAGGTATTTTATTAAACAGTTTGCTCTTGCAAGCACAAGAAAGCACTTGGAACGGCGAGTTGTTACCTCTTCAGCAACTGCAAATTGAGTTGCAAGGCTACAAAAATATTTCCGAAGATTATGTTCGCGCGCAATTAGGCTTTAAAGAAGGTGATCACGTTCGCGGAAAAGATCTAGATTCAGCTTCCGAACAGCTCTATAAAACCGGTTGGT
Source organism: Opitutales bacterium (assembly GCA_046881885.1). Taxonomy (GTDB): domain Bacteria; phylum Verrucomicrobiota; class Verrucomicrobiia; order Opitutales; family UBA9783; genus JBKSMP01. The sequence continues at coordinate 53,034 of JBKSMP010000028.1, read as the reverse complement.
TTAATGAGCTGCATTGGTTTACCGAAGTTGATTCTGGCAAACTTAAGGTTCGTCTTCAGGGAAAAATTTGTCCACGTATTGAAACCTTTCAGTTTATCGGCAACAAACATTTTCGTGATAATGAACTGCTTTATGGGATGAAAAGTCGCGTTAATCAGCCCATGAACGAAAGTCAATTGGTTCAAGATTTAGCTGTATTAAAGCGTTTTTATCAGTCTAAAGGTTACTGCAAGGTAGAAGCAAAGGTTCGCACAAAACCCAGCAAAACAGGGTATCATACAGTCATTTTTGAAGTTAAAGAAGGTCCTTGTTTACGCATTAAAGATATTCGTTTTGAGGGCGTAAGCGTTTTTGAAGCCAAAGAACTACTGGAGCACATGTGTACCAAACCATGGGGCTGGTTATCTTGGTTAACGAAAACGGGCCGTTTTGATGAAGCAATTTGGCAAAAAGATTTAGAAAAAATTGAAACGCTTTACAGAAATAAAGGTTATTTAGATGTAGAAATTGAACATGCTAAAATTCGCTTATTAGAAAATGGCAACCTTTTGCGCATTGTTATTCCGGTAAGCGAAGGCATTTGTTATAAGATTCATCAAGTTGCGTTGAATTGCGATCAAGCAGATGATTTAGAGGCGCTAAGAAAATGTGTACAACTCAAAGACGGAAACATTGCTTCGCCCGAAAAAATAGAAGAAGCTTGTGAACGTATTCGTGATTTTTATGGACGTTATGGCTACATCGACGCAGAGGTAAATGTTGCACGTAAATGGGTTGCGGAAGGCTTATTGGACTTACATTTTCAAGTCACTCGTGGCTTGCAATATCGCATTCATTCGCTTTATTTAACTGGAAATATTCATACACAAGCACGTGTTATTTTACGTGAAATGAACTTGGCTCCTGGTGACATTTTAGACCGTACACGCATTAAAAAAGCAGAACAACGTCTCTATAATACAGGCTTTTTCAAAAGCGTTCAATTAGCTCCAGAAGATTCCAGTAGCCCTTGCGAAAAAGACATAAAAGTTGTTGTTGAAGAAAATCCGACCGGAAGTATTTATTTCTCGGGGGCGCTCAACAGTGTTGAAAAGTTTACTTTTGGCGTTACATTAAGCCAAAACAACTTTGATTATAAGAATTCCAAGGATTATTTCCGTGGTGCTGGTCAAAAATTTCAGATTAATACAAGCTTTGGTAAGTATTCGAATGAAGTTGGGTTATCGTTCGAAGAACCTTGGTTGTTTGATCGAGAATTACGTTTTGGTTTTAACTTGTTTCGCAATATGAGCAAGTTTGATAGCGATCACTTCAAAGAAATTCGTTTAGGGGGTGAAGTTTACTTGGCCAAACGCCTTTTTGAACAAGTAGAAGGACGATTGTATTACCATTTGGAGCAATTTAAATTAACGGATGTCCATTCTGCAGATGTTTCGCAAGTCATTAAAAACGAAGAAGGAAAACGTACTATTTCTAAAATTGGATTTTTGCTGGAACGCGACACGCGTGATCAGTTTATTTATCCAACCTGCGGAACATATCTGGTTTGGGATAATCAATGGGCAGGTTTGGGTGGAGCCACTAAGTATTTGCGTACAAATTTCACAGCAGCTAGATGGTTTTTAATTAGCCCAGAATATGAACAAACCTTTCTTATCGGCGGAAAAACAGGTTTTGTTCGTGGCTTATCAGGACAAGAAGTTCCACTCTTTGAACGCGAATTCTTGGGTGGTCCAGACAATTTACGTGGCTTTGACTACCGCGAAGTAGGTCCAAAAACCAACGATCAGTATCATGAAAATTTGGGAGGTAAACGTTTTGCGTACTTAAAATCTGAATATTCTGTCAAAGTACACTCTATTGTTCGCTTGGTTGGATTTTTTGACATAGGTCAGGTAAAAGAACTTAATAATAAGTATTTAGACACAAAATCAGGCGGCTGGAACAGTGATGCAGGCTTTGGATTACGAATTCACGTTTTAGGTGCACCTTTTCGTTTAGATTTTGCTTTCCCTTTGAAAACAGATTCGTATAATAAGAAGAAAGCACCCCATATTGTGTATTCATTTGGAGTCTCTTTTTAGAAAGGTAAAATTATGTTGAAGAAAATAAGTTTAATAGCAATGGGAGTTATATCCGCCTCTTTAAATACGATGGGGGATGATCAAAAAATTTATGCTGTAGATCTGAGTGAGGTTTATGAGCATTTTTATAAGACAAAATCCGCACAAGAAAACTTCCAGCTGCTCGTAAAACAGTCGCAAGAGGGCTTGGAAAAATTGATGCAAGAGGGAAAGCTTCTTTTTGATGAACGCGAGATTTTAGTAAAAAAGCGTGAAAATCCTGCTAATTCTAAAGAAATCAATGAAAAATTGGAAAAAGAGTTAGCTAACCTGGACGAAAAGATTAATAAAAAAGGCGAAGAAATTAATATGTATCGCGCCGAAAATGAACGCAAATTAGGCGAAAAACGTCAAGCCGTTATGGACGAGCATTTTAAAGAAATCCAAGCAGGCATTGAGGTTCTAGCTAAGGATAAAGAAGCAGATATCATTGTTAACAAAGCTGCAATGGGGGTTTTATACGCCAAACCAAAGTACGATTTAACTCAAGACGTTATTGAAGTTGTCAACAAAGCAGCTCCTAAAACAAATAAAAAATAAGTGCGTAGGCCATGCTAACGATTAAGTATACATTCGATGAGATTGTTGAACTCGTACAGCCTTCAAAAGTGCAAGGAAGCGCTTCTTGTGATGTTTTTACGGGAATCGCTAGCTTGGACAAGGCTACTGAATCTGACATTTCTTTCTTAGGAAACTTGAAGTACAAAGCCGAAGTTTTTTCTTCCAAAGCCGCTTTGATTTTAGTTCCTAGTAGTTATGTAGGATCGCCTAAAGCGGGTCAGTGCTTTTTAATGGTGGAAAATCCTTCCAAAGCTTTGGATGCCATCTGCAGAGACATCGAACAGCAAATAAAGCCAAAATTTAAACCTGGCATTCATCCTTCGGCTGTTATCGATCCTTCTGCAAAAATTTCTTCAAAAGCGTATATCGGCCCTTTATGCGTTGTCAGTGCGAACACAATCATCGAAGACGATGTTTCACTTGTTGCGCACGCTTTTGTCGGGAATGATGTTCTTATCAAGTCAGGTACTTGCATAAAAGCAAACGTCACCATTTTAGATAAAACCGAAATTGGCCACAATTGCTTTTTGGATGCAGGGGTCGTTATTGGCTCCGAAGGTTATGGTTACGAAACCGAAGAAGGCTGTCATCGTCGTTCACCACAATTAGGACGTGTTGTACTGGAAGATCATGTAGATATTGGTGCGAATACAACCATTGATCGCGCACGCATTGATGAAACAAGGATCGGCGAAGGTACAAAAATCGATAATTTGGTTCAAATCGGCCACAATGTTGTTATCGGCAAACACTGCTTTATTGTTGCATTTGTGGGTATCGCAGGCAGCACTCGCATTGGTGATTACGCCGTCATTGCGGGACAAGTCGGATTAGCAGGCCATTTACATATCGGAAACCACGTTATGATTGGCGCACAAGCCGGTGTTAATCATGATCTTGAAGACAATAGTTTCGTACGTGGTACGCCTGCATTACCGTACATGTTAGCGCATCGAATCGATAGTTTGAAGCGGCGCATTCCTGAATTGTTTAAGCGTGTTGATAACCTCGAGAAAACCTTTGCGTACCTAACGGAAGATGCTACGAAAGCTTGTTTTTTAAAGCAAGATGCAAAACATTAAAGCTTTTTGCACATCGAAAACGTGCAAATTGTTTCAAGAAACCTGTTCATATTTAGGTATTGAGCCTTGTTACTTAAACAAGGTTCAGTTTGCTAATGGGGAGCTTTCGATAAGGTTTTCGGAATCTGTTAGGAATCTTCCAGTTGTTCTTTTTGTCCAACAAACACAACAGATAAACACCGATTTAATGGAGCTTTTGCTGGCTATTAATGCGGCTAAAGGTGCAGGTGCATCAACTATCATTGTCGTTTGGCCCTGTTCACCTTATGCACGACAAAATCAATCCGACACAAACTTATTGCCAACAAGCTCTTTTATAGGGAATCTGATGGCTTATGCAGGTGTTCAAGATTGGATTACAGTTGATCTACATGAGCCTGTTTTACCCAACAAAGCACTTAGGATCCACAACCTTTCTGCTCATAATTTACTTTTAGAAAGATTCAAAGAACTGTACCCAACAAAGGAAAATTGGATATGTGTAGCAGCCGATGAAGGAGCTATAAAAAGGACACAATCGTTTGCAAACGCATTAGCAATGCCATTTGGTTTTTGCAGAAAAATCCGCGAAAACAACCAGGTTAAAATCCTAGAATTAGTCGGAGATGTTGCACAAAAATCGGTACTTTTGATAGATGACATGATTGATTCAGGCAAAACCTTACAAGCCGCAAGTACGTACTTACACCAAAACGGTGCTCGTAACATCGTTTGTGCCGTAACGCATGGAATTACTCGACAAGAAATTTTTTCGAACTTAGCTACAAGCTCTATTGCAGGTTTAATTGAAACCAATACCTTACCCATCTTGGAAAACGGCTTTGACAAAGATCTCAACATTGTTTCTGTCGCTCCTCTGCTTGATCAAAAACTTAAAGAGCTGCTTTTTTAATACTTTCCAACAACAATACCACTTGACTTTTGTCCTTAATCCGTGCTTAATAATTAAAGAAGTGGCGGGTCATAGCGCAGCCTGGATAGCGCACTTGCATGGGGTGCAAGGGGTCGTGAGTTCGAATCTCACTGACCCGACCAGTTTAAAAATAGCTCAATGTCGAAAAACAAAAACAGTTCTCTTTTGGCTTACGATGCGCAATTTTTCGAAAAAGGATTCATAGGTATAATCGGAGCCGACGAAGCAGGACGTGGAGCTCTTGCTGGGCCTGTAATGGCAGGAAGTATTTGGATAAGTCAGCAGTTTTTTGCAACCTATCAAGCGTCAGAGTTTTTAACACTCTTCCAAGATTCGAAGCTATTATCCGAAGAGCAACGCGAGGAAGCTTTTAAACAACTTCAAGAACTTGCGCAAACAGGAACCATAGGCTTTGCTCATGGTGAAGCAAGTGTAGATGAGATTGAAACACATAATATTTTACAAGCAACAACGTTAGCGTTTCAAAGGGCATTGGAGAAGCTACAAAAAGAGCATTCCTTAAGCCTAAAAAAGAAGGCCTCTTTGTTTGTTTCTGATACAAGGCAAAAGGATATTTCGATACTTATAGATGGACTTCCCTTAAAGCAATTACCTTATGAACACAGAGGTCTTGTAAAAGGTGATCGTACAAGCTTTTGCATTGCAGCAGCGTCAATTGTGGCCAAAATCACACGAGATCATTACATGCAGGAATTGGCCAAAACCTATCCGCACTATGGTTTTAATGAGCATAAGGGGTATGGAACCGAAAAACATCGCGAAGCCATTCAAAAATGGGGACCTTGTCCTTTGCATCGCCCCTCTTTCCTAAAAAAACTTTACTCGGCAAATACCGAAGATCCGCAACTTTCTTTTTTGTAATTATCGATTGTTTTTTCCAAAAATTTGCTTAATGTAAAACACGTGCATTTTAAAGAGGTTTCAGATTTTTTAGAAAAAAGTGGCCAACCCAGTTTTCGCCAGAAACAATGGCAGCAGTTTTACTTCAAAGATAAACACTTAAGTTTTCAAGATTTAACCACATTTCCATTGGACTTACGTAAGCAACTAGAAGAACAATTTGGAAATCGTTTATTACCCTTGGACCCGATTGAAATATTAGAGGATGAACAAGCAAAAAAGTATCTGTTTCAATTGGAAGATGGGGAACGTATCGAAAGTGTTTATATGCGCTTCAAGGATGGCATTCGCTCTTTATGTATTTCAACACAAGTGGGTTGTCCATGTGCCTGTCGATTTTGTGCAACAGGAGGCATCGGCTTTAAGCGAAATTTAACCTTAGATGAGATTTTGGGACAAGTCCTTTATGTAGCTAAAACCAACGAAGGCTTGGATCGCATTACCGTTATGGGGATGGGTGAAGCTCTGCTGAATCCTCATATACTAGAAGCATTAAATATAGTATCAAACCCTCAAGGCTTTGGTTTAAGTGCGCACCGAATTAGCGTTTCAACGGTAGGCATTGTGGAAGGTATTCGTAAGCTCAATGAACATTGTCCGCATGTTACACTCACATTTTCGCTCCACTTTCCAGATCAAAAACTACGTGAACAATGGATGCCCATGGCAAAAAAATATCCGTTAGAGGCGATCTTTGAGGCTTTAGATGAGCGTGTTCGTAAAACTAAACGTAAAATTTATCTTGCGTACACATTATTGGAAGGTGTTAACAATCGCAAAGAGGATTTAGATAAACTTGAAGCTATTTTTCAGCAACGTGGCGATTTGCGTTACCTCTATCATGTGAATTTAATTCCTTTTCACGCAATTCCAAACTTACCTGTTCCTGAAACAAGCCGTGCTGCCGCTATCCACTTCCAAAAACAATTGGAACAACGCCACATCGAAGCTACTGTACGACAATCTTTCGGTAAATCCATCCAAGGTGCTTGTGGACAATTAGCTGCTGGGTATAGAAAACGCCTTTAAAGCCGCACTAAGGCCTCCATTAGAGAAGCAACAAACAACGGTTTTTTCTGCAAAATTTTGTGAATTTAATGATGACAAAAGCTCATCATAGGAAGGAAAAGTTCGTGTTAAACACCCAGCATACTGTAACTGCTCACACAGCTGAGCACTATTGAGCAGCTTGGGGGTATCAATAAAACGATCGCTATAAAGATGCTGCTTAGGAGGTAACAACCAAACTTCATGAGCCGATTCAAAAGCATTTGTTGCTTGTTCTTCAAAATAATGTGAAGCGCTCGTATTACAAGCGGGCTCAAAAACAGCAACGAGTTTATGATCAGGATAAGCCGTTTTTAAGGACTTCAAAGTTGCTTGTATTGCCGTAGGATGATGGCCAAAGTCTTCATACAAAACCAAATTTTTTTCTTCCAGCAATAAGGTTTGGCGACGCTTAACTCCATGAAACTGCTTTAGATCGTACGGATTTATTTTCCAACGATTTTCATAACAAGCAACACAGGCCATGGCTAAATTTCGTGCATTAAATTCTCCCAACAAAGGAGCTTCGATATGCTCGTAAATAAGCTGCTTATCGCGATATAAATCAAACGAAATATGGAAATTTTCTGTGTTAAAATTATTGATAATCCATTGATTATGTTCGCCGAAACCTACCGAATGGATTTGCGTCCAATCGCAAGGTAATAAAGCATTTACATTAGGATCATCTCCATTTAAAACCAAATGACCGTCTTTAGGTAACAAACGCGTCAATTGGTAAAAAGAACGTTGAATTTCCTGTAAATCTCGAAAAATATCGCTGTGGTCAAATTCAATGGCGTTGATAATGAGCGTATCCGGCCAATAATGGAAAAACTTGCTTCGTTTATCAAAAAAAGCCGTATCATACTCATCGCCTTCAATAATAAACGGTGCATCCTCAGCCCCTAAAGCACAACCCGTTTCAAAATTATTCGGTATTCCTCCAATTAAATACCCTGCATTTAAAGGCTCTTTTAACAAAAAAGCCAATGCACTTGTTGTGGTCGTCTTCCCATGTGTCCCTGAAACCACGACCATCGGACGTTTCTTAAAAAGAACTTTTTCTAAAAATTCTGGAAAAGAATAAAAAGGAAAGGCCTTTGTGTTTAATAAAAATTCCACTTCGACATTTCCTCTAGAAATAACATTACCGATAATGACTGCATCCGGACGTAAAGCTTTTAAGCGATCAACCTCGTATCCTTCAAACGTTGGAATCGCTTGCTCTTTCAACATTCTGGCTATCGGATCCATAAATTTGTGATCAGAGCCACAAACTCTATAACCCATTTCTTTCAATAACAACGCGACATGCGACATCATTGTTCCGCAAATTCCCATTATGTAAATGCACATATTTAATTTGTACCACCTTATATCAAGAAAAGCAAAGCGTTTTTATAAAAATAAACTTTTATCCTTGCAAGAAAACAAGCCGTTTTGCAGAGTATTAAAGTAATTTATGATGTATTTACAAACAATTTTACAAGAAGGGCGTAATGCCATAAGATCACTTATTCAGGTATTTTCCGCAACTTTGTTGCTTGCAGCCAGCGCTCAAATTACTGTACCCTTCTACCCTGTTCCTTTTACCTTACAAACGATTACTATCTTTTTTCTGGCTTGTGTATTAGGGAAACGTTTGACAGTAGCCGCTGTTGCATTTTACCTTTTAGAAGGTTTTTTCGGCCTTCCTGTTTTCGCAAAATTTTCTTGTGGACCTGCTGTTTTACTAGGAAGTTATTCCAGTGGTTATTTGTGGGGATTTTTAATCTCAGCCTACTTAGCAGGTATGCTTTACGAAAGAGTTTCATCAAAAAAAACATCCCATTTGCTTATGATTGGTTTAGTAAGCGAATTACCTACATTTGCTTGCGGCTATCTTTATTTAGCCTGCCTAACAGACTTTCATACGGCTTGGATGCTCGGCATTGTACCCTTTATAATCAGTACTTTATTAAAAAACATATTCCTTGCCTATATCATCCGTAAATTGTGAGTACATATTCCGTCAACTAGCTGCTGTGAAAATTTTCCTGAAAGATAGCTTGACAAATCCTATTCTAAAACGGATTATAAACAGAGTAAATTTCAAAGGGGTCGTAGCTTAGTTGGAAGAGCGCCTGCTTTGCAAGCAGGAGGTCGTCGGTTCGAATCCGATCGACTCCACCAGTTTAGGTTAAATTTTATTTCAGTATAAAAGTATTTTTTATAATAGTAAGTTTGGTGTGCTTGTATGCTAATATTTTTTACATAAAAACTTGATTTTATATAAAAAAGAAACACAATACAAATCATGGGACGCTTATTGTTGATTGTGCTAGTTTCGTTATTTTTAAAAGTAGGTGCATGCTTAGGAGATCCAATAGATCTTATCATTGATCAAATTTTTGAGAAGTTTAGCAAAAAAGAAATTGTAAATACGTTTAAAACAGACAAGGAGCTTTTATTTACCCTTTTAAATAACACCAAACCACTTTATAAAAAACTTATAGAAAAGCCTGATGCCGAAAGAAAAATTGCGAGAATATTTTCTATGCTTTGTGCTTTAACGATACCTGATTTCCAAATTTCCTTTCCAGCAGGACAAAGGTTTTGTTTAACCCAAAACCAAATTTGGGATTATTGGATGAAAATAATGACACAAGTAATTACGTATTATCATGATTTAAATTGCTCTATTAACGACTACCTTTCTTCCGAAAATTCAGAAAGCGAAAATGTTTTGGATAGCGAAAATCTTGAAAAAGATGATTTTGAAGAGACTGATCTTAACTAACATCAATGCCACAGGCTTGCGACAGTATCTATAAAGCATTCAACAAATTTTCACAAAAACTTGATTTTCAACAAAACACAATGAAAATTGTAGGGTGTTTGCGGTTATTCTATTTGATTTTATTTTTTGGTTTTAACACTGTATTTGCTGAACATAAAATTGTTGATCGAATTTTTAAATTTTTACATCCCATAGAGGATTATTTAACATTTGAACAGAATAAACCCCTGCTGAAACTCATTTTTCATAATAGAAACATATTGTTTAAAGAACTTACTCAAAATAATTATCCTGCTCCAAACATCTCAGAAATTTTTTTAAAACTAGCGGTTTTTACAAGTGCAAACTTTGATAAAATAGCCCCCAGAGATCGGGAATTCGGTTTTCATAAAGATCAATTAAAACGTTTTTGGCAATTTATTATGAAAAAAATCAAATTGCTATCTGAATCCGACCAACCGATTGTGTTTGATGTTCGTTTTATAAAACTACCCCCTTCAGAGGACTTTCCTGAAGAAAAATAGTTAGCGCCAAGCCCGATCAAAGCAACGATACTGCATAGCCTCCATCATATGTTTTTGTTGAATCGTTGGATCTTGATCTATATCTGCAATCGTTTGGGCAATTTTAAGGACTTTATGGTAAGCACGTGCCGACAATTGGAGTTGTTGACAGGCTTGTTGTAGCCAAGCTAAATCCAATTGCGAACAATGACATTGCTGCAATTGTTTCGCTGACAAATGCGCATTATAAGTTCCAAACCGATTTATTTGAAGCTTTCTAGCTTCAGAAATTCGAGCCTTTACAACCGCAGAAGATTCCTCCGGCTTACTTTTATTAAATGCAGATAATTCAACAGGCTGCACTTCCAATTGTAAATCAAAACGATCCAATAAGGGCCCGCTTAATCGGGATCGGTATTGCTGAATTTGATTTTGCGAACAAATACACTTACGCTGACGATTACCATAATATCCACAAGGACAGGGATTCATAGCCGCAATGCAAAGTGTTTTGCAGGGAAATGTCAATTTACCGTTAGATCGTACAATCGTTACCTCTCCATTTTCTAAGGGTTGGCGTAACATTTCCAAAACAGAACGCTTAAATTCTGGCAATTCATCCAAAAATAAAACCCCATGATGGGCTAATGAAATTTCTCCTGGCTGTGGAATGATGCCACCACCAATTAAACCTGCATCGCTAACATTATGATGAGGAGAGCGAAAAGGACGTCGCTTATGCGAAAGATCAATATCCAATCCACAAGCAGATTGAATTTTTAAAATCTCCAGCCATTCTTCATGGGTCGGCGTTGGTAATAAATCTGGAATACATTTCGCAATCATAGACTTGCCGCACCCTGGAGGCCCCATCATTAGCAAATTATGGTTACCGGCTACCGCAATCTCAACAGCTCTTTTAAGAATACGCTGTCCATGGATTGCAGAAAAATCATGTTCTATTTCAACTTCCTGATTGGATATAGTCTTTTGGATAGGCGTCAAACTACCTGTGCCCCGTAGAAAGTCAACACATTCACGTAAATGCTTTGCTCCAAAAACTTCGATACCTTCCACAAAGGCCGCACTTGAAGCAGATTCCAGTGGTAAAATAAGGCCTCGTTTGTTAAGCTTTTTTGCTAAAAGCGCTAAATTAAATCCTCCCGGAATGCTTCTCAACTCTCCTGACAAACTCAGCTCACCAGCAACCAGAAATTCATTGGCATGTGGAAAATGCGCCTGCTGAGTCGCCGAAATAATCGCCAAGGCAATAGGTAAATCGTACAAAGGACCTTCTTTTCTTAAATTTCCAGGTGCTAAATTAATCGTTGTACGCGAAATAGGAAGCGCATAGCCACAATTTCCTAAGGCTGAAAAAACACGATTTTGTGATTCTTTAACGGCTGCATCCGGCAAACCCACCATTACCCATCGCAATTCGCCACGCTCTCCGGTATTTACTTCTACCTGTATGGGCAAGGCCTCTATTCCCTGTAAGCAACCTGAATCTATAATCGACAACATAAAACTGTCCTTTGTTTTAGCATTATAAAATCCCACATTAACTGTCTATTAAATTTTGATACTTTTTTAAAACATATCTTTTCACCCCTTATACTAGGAAACCTTCAAAAAAACATTGAAATTTGGGCCTTAATTTTAGATATATATAAATTACCCAATTATGATCGTAGACTGTCTTTCTTGTTTTAAAGCGTACGTAAAGCTGCATAAAAGCTTTTCAAATGTTTTAAATTTTGTGGAAAACCATTCATTAAACATGTTAGAAGAAGGACGTTATTCTCTTTTAGGAGAAGAGGTTTTTTTGTCTATTAATCGTTATAAGACACAAGCAGATAAAGATTTTGAAGCTCATAAGCGGTACATCGATATACAAATGGTTCTTGAAGGTGAGGAATGTATTGAATGGTGTCCATTAAATAAAACACAGGTCAAAACAACTTACGATAAGGATAAAGACATTATGTTTTTGTCAGGAATGGGACAAAAATTGGAAGCAAAGCCAGACTTGTTTTTTATCTTTTTCCCAGAAGATGCCCATAAACCTGGCTTACCCATTCATACACCAGAATATGTAAAAAAAGCTGTATTTAAAATCAAAGTATAAAATATGCAAAGCTTTAAATTACTCGTCATTAAGCCATCTTCTTTAGGCGATATCATTCAAACCTTACAAGTAGTAGAAGGAGCTTGTCGGGCAGCTCAAAAGCAAGGCATTACTTTACATATTCATTGGATTGTACGCGAAATTTTTGCCGAAATTGTCCAACTTAATCCTTTTGTAGAAAAATGTTTTATTTTTGAGAGAAAAGGCGGAATAAAAGGTTTCTATCGCTTAATGCAAACTGTACGCCAAGAAACTTATGACTGGATTTTTGATTTTCAAGGATTATTGCGCTCCGGCCTAATGACGTTTTTTGCACGCGGAAATCACAAAATAGGCCGAAAAGATGCACGTGAAGGCTCGCGACTATTTTATTCCCAAACCTACGCTCCTAAAGGAAAAAATCAGCATGCCGTAGAGGTTTTGCAGGCATTATTAGAAGCTCTACCGTTTGAGTCTATTCCGCAACAACCGCTTACGTTTAAAAAAGAAGCAAAAGACTTTGCCATTCCCAAGAACGCAATACTTTTGTTTCCCAATAGCCGCGGTCCAAAAAAGGAATGGCCCTATTTTTTTGAATTAACAGAATTGTTGTTAGAAAAGACAAGTTTCCCTTGTGTTTGGGTTGGTCAACAAAAGCTTGATAAAGTTTCACAACATGACCGTTTTGTAAATTTAATTGGAAAAACTCGGTTGTCGGATCTACCAGCGCTTATGAAAGATGCAGCGTGTATTATTGCCAATGATAGTGGTCCCGTACATTTAGCTGCAGCCCTCAATAAACTTCTCGTCGGACTTTATGGCCCTACAGATGCAAATCGTTATGGACCTTATCCCGTCAAAGAGCATTGTGTCCTGCAGTCCCCTACGCGACGGATTGCCGATCTACCACTAGAAAAGGTTTTAAACGCTACCCTCGAATGCCTCTCGATTAAAATTGAGTAATTTAAAGTCAATTTTATAATTCGCTTTTTATCTACACATTTCTTCCATTAATCTCTTTCTTTTCTTGCATTATTCAATCTACTATTTTGTAATCAATTTCCTTTATATCAACACTTCTTGCATTATTTTTATTTATAAAAATTAATTAATTTCTGGACATTTACAAAAAACCTAACTAATAAAGAGTCATGCACGTTGTAGATATTTCAATTATAGTAGCTTTTTTGCTTGCAACGCTATACATAGGTTTCAGCTCCGGCAAAAAGATAAAAACCTTCAGTGATTATGCTATTGGCAATAGGAAGTTTTCTGATTTTGCTATCTGTTGTACGGTTGCTGCAACATGTATTGGGGGAAGCTCAACAATGGGAGGTGTTGGGAAAGCTTACGAAATTGGAATTACACAATTTTTAGCACAAATTGGAATGCCTATTTCTTTCATTATCATAGGGTCGCTCTTAGCACATAGATTCTGTAATTATTATGGTTGCTGTTCTTTGGGAGATATGTTTTTTAAGTCTTATGGAACCATTGGGAAGGTTTTAGTAGGAATTACTGGCTGTATTTACGAAATTTTAAGCGCCGGAATGCAATTAATGGCCATGGGAATTGCTCTAAGCGTCTTAACGGGATTACCTTATATCGCTTGTTTGTTAATTTCTGGTGGTATTATTTTTATTTATACAGGTCGTGGTGGTATAAAAGCAGTAACTTTTACTGACATTTTACAGTTTGTTGTAATAATGGTTGCCATTCCTATACTTCTTATAACAGTTATTAGTAAAATTGGAGGTATTCATGCGTTAGTAGAAAACTTACCTCAATCTCATGTAACAATTACAGGAGAAAATTTCAATAGATATCTCTTTTTGATGTTTCCATTAATGTTACCAACGCTTTCTCCAATTCATGTTCAACGCTTATTAATGACAAGCAATAAAAAACAGGGGAAAAAAGCGTATTATAATCTTTGTTGGATTTATTTATTAGTTGTTATTATGACAATTTTTTTAGGATTGTCCGCACGAGTACTTTTTCCTGCTTTACACCACACAGATCGTGCTTTATTTACAATTATTAGCAATTGTTTACCTGTAGGCATCTTTGGAGTAGCAGTTATTGGTATTTTAGCAGTCTTAATGTCAACAGCTGATTCTACAATAAACAGTGGAAGTATTATGTTAGTAAATGATATTATATTACCTTTTATAAAGAAAGAAGTTTCGGACGCTCAAAAATTAAAAATGTCAAGAATTAGTTCCTTTGTCATAGGTATTGCTGCCATTATTGTTATCAGTCAAGCAACAAGTTTGTTTGAAGTTAAAGTTTTTATGCGTACACTTTGGCTTTCTATTATTCTTGGTCCTTTGTATTTTGCGCTATTTAACATGAAAATTTCCATTAGAGGACTTATATTAAGCGCTTTAATTGGTTTATTTACTTTTATTTTTTGGAATGTAAAAATAAAACCAATTACCAAGATTGATGGTTTATTTCCAGGTTTATTCGCCAACATGATAACGGTCCTTTTCTTTTACTTTCTAGGAGGACGGCAAAAAGTATTTTCGAAGGAAAAATTAGAAAAAATAGATCAATGTGAAAAGGCAAAAACTAAAAAACGACTAAATGTACGCGATTTACAAATGCGCAATAATACCATTTTAGGATTATGTCTTGTATTTTTGCAATTGATGCCACTCGTATTTAATGCAAACTCATTAACGTATTCAAAATTAATGTTAACGCTTGTCAACGGAACCATGGCAATACTGCTCATTTTTGGCGGATCCTTAGAGCTTTTTGAAAAAGGAAAACGGTTTCAATGGCTTAAATTAACAACCTTATTTTTCTGCTTACCCATTACATCAGCTTACCTTTTTTTAACGTCTTCAGAAAATGGATTGCATGCATTAACATTATTATTTTCTTTTATTGTGATGTTATCCAGCGTTGAAAAGAAACAGGAAGCTCCCATGGGGATTGCATGCTTTTTAACAGCATTTTTGACATTAATCCTTTATTTTTTAAATAATTGCCAACTTTATTGGCCAGAAACTTTCGCTTGGAAACACAGTTTTTATGTAATTGGGTATGTAGCCGTTTTATCTTTGTTACGTTCCAATTTGAACACATTACAACAAGTAAAAGAACAAGAAAAGGAAATCGCTATTCATCGTGAACGCTACAATATGGCGCGAAGCTTGTCTCATGATCTCATATCGCCGTTAATGGCCTTCCATTTGCTCATAGAAAATAAAAAATCTGGCGTATTTGATGAAAAGGAATATCAACTCCTTAAAAACATCGCAACCGAAATGGGCGACTACGTTAATGACTTTATCATTGGAGGTTTAAAAACCTATGCACAATTAAAACCTGAAGATCTCAACCAATGCGCTATCAGTTGTATTGAAAAACAAAAGATCTTGAATAAAAATATTGAAATTCAATTACAGGCCCAAGAAACCATTTTGGCACGCGTGGATACGGTCCTTTTGCGCAGAATCATCAATAACTTACTCAATGTTTGCCGACATACCTTGCCAAAGGATTGCAGCAAAATTGTAATCGTTGTTGACTACGATTCGCTCAACAACCCACAAATCCTGCTTCAGGCTGCAAGCGGTGGCTTTTCAGCAAAAGCCCTCAATAGTATGTTTATCGAAGATCAAAAGTTGGGTGACGAGGTCGAACTGGGTATCAGCTTCCCAGAATTCCAAGACATTGTCGCTAAATGGCACGGAAAACTGCAACTCATTGCCCAAAACGACAATGCCATCATCCAAATCCTTCTACCCAACAAAGATAACGATAGTCTTACTACAAAAGATTAGTCTTTTTATTAGAGTCTTAACAAATCTAAACCTGCTGTAACGGCAGGTTTTTAGATATACTTTTCTAAAAACTCTCTTCCAGGGCAGCTTGTTCCTCTTCTTTTTTCTCTTGAACCCAACGAATAACGTGCGCTACAGGTTCAATCAATTCTCGAGGAATGTAACGACCTTCCTCAGCTAAATCATATAAAGCATGGGCCAAAGGAACATTTTCCATAATAGGCACATTAAATTCACGTGCAACTTTTTTCATAATTTGCGCCTGAAAATCAATTCCTTTTGCTAAAACAATTGGCAAAGGCGTTATAATTTCATTGTAATAAAGCGCTATCGCATAGTGCGTCGGATTCACAACAAGAGCTGAAGCTTTTTTCGTTTTTTGAGCCGGCCCCCCTTGAAGTAACTCTCGATGGAATTGTTTACGCTTACCTTTAATCTGTGGATCACCTTCAGACTCCTTATATTCACGTTTTACTTCATCCTTAGTCATCATAAGCTGCTTTATGTGATTATGACGCTGAAAGATGAAATCTAAAAAAGCTACAACAACGTAAGCGAAGCCCACATTCATTGCAAAAGTTTTCATAATACCCGGTAAAATAGTTATAAAATCTTTAACACGTGTAAAAGGAATTTTAATCAAAGGATCAATTGTATTACGGATAACAAAGTAAAGTAAGACCCCTAAAAAAATAATTTTTGCCGCAGATTTTAGAAATTCAATTAAGTTTTTTATTGAAAAAATCTGTTTTACCTTTGACATAGGATTTAATTTATTGAGATCCGGCTTTATAGATTCTCCGGAAAGCAATAAGCCAATCTGCAAAACATTGGCCATAACTGCCGTGCAAAAAACGAGTAACACAAGCGGTAGTACCACTTTTACACATGCCATCAAACCTATACAAAAAACTTCAAACCAGGCTTCTTCAAAAGGTTCCTTAAAAAAACGTGTAGGTGCAACAATTAATTCCATCATGGTGTCGATTAGATATTCGCGCCGCAAACCAAAATAGGTAAAAATAATGATCAATAATGCCGTTGAAGTAACGTCCTTGCTATTGGCAACTTGTCCTTTCTTACGCGCATCGCGAATCTTTTTAGGTGTAGGTTGTTCGGTTTTCTCACTCATTTGCTATAACAAAAGTTTAATAAATTTGTCAGCTAACATATGATCATTAAAGGTAAAACAAAAATAGCGCGCCAAATACGACAAATATAAAATAAAGAAAAACATTGCGAGTTCACTTTTGACAGGCATTGCAAGGAAAAACACATTCAATTGAGGTGCAAAACGTGTAATTAATCCCAAACCAAATTCTGCCAAAAATAAAAGAAAGAAAACAGGCCCCCCTAAAAGTAAGATTTTCTCAAACAGTTGCGTCCCCATTTGAACATTAAAAAATAGGGTACCCCAAGATGGAAAAAGATTGATATTTGAAAATATAGGTATTTGCTCAAAACTAACATAGAGCAATTCCATAATTCCCAGAAAAGCTCCACAAATAAAAGAAATGATCATAACAAATTTTATAAGAAAATCTCCCAAAGGGCTTGTTTGTGAATTCGATAAGGGATCAAACATACTCGCCATAGAAGCTCCCCGTTGGCTATCGATAAGAAACCCGACACATTGTGCAGCATAAAAAATAAAATTGGTCAACCAACCGATAATGATTCCCAATAAAACCTCCTTTAAAGCAAATCCAAAAAAAACAAGCTGATCTTTATAAAGTAAGGTGTAAGCATCTGCATAAAACTTAGGTAAAACAAGCAGAGACAAGGCAAGAATGATCGCACGTCTAACGGTTCCTGTTAAATACTGAGAAGAAAAGAAAATAGATATAGAACAAAACCCAAGAATTCGGCTACAGCAAACCATTAGAACCATCATAAAATCCAAAAGCGGTTGTATTTGCTCTGACATTTACCTACCTGTCCAATGTTGGATTTGGAGAAATATCGTATCCATATATTGGGTTAATGAAGTTCCCATCCAATGTGCAGTAACCATAATAACTACCGTTATACAGATAAGACGAACTGCAAAACTAAGCGTTTGCTCTTGAACTTGCGTCAAAGCTTGTAGTAAACTTACCCCCAGTCCAACAAATGTTGCTAATAAAATAGACGGCAACGACAATAACAATACTAATTGCATCGCCTTCGCCGATAAATCTACAACAGTTGATTGGTCCACGTTTCAATTATAAAGATTTTCAATTTGAAAAACAAGTTTTATATTTAAAGACATATATTTTAGTTTTAAAGCTGCATTTTAAATATACCTCATTGATGATTAATTCCATTTTGTATTACCCCTAAACACAATAGAAGGCCACGGGGTTTACATGTAGCCTTCTTTGATTTGCGTCAGTATTATTCTAAAAAACTAAAAAAAATTAATCACGTTTAGCAGTAAACATATTAACAAGAGTGTTGCAAAGTGTCGGATAGACATCGGGAAAATCAAATCGACCAAAATAATAGCGCTTAGTCATTCCACAAGGGAAAGACTGCTCATTTTCAGGACAAAACGCTTCAACAAAATCTAGGATAATTTTCTTATTACAGTAAAGATCCTTTTCTTTTAAATATATTTCAATTTCTTGAGGCAATTTTTCCTTAAACATATAATTCAGGAGATCCGTACAATCTCTTCCCTGTCGGTCTGAGTAAGTAGTTCCTAAAATTATCTCATGAGATAGCACCCTCTGCAGTGCTTCTTCACTTAGCTTATCTGTCACAACATTTAAATGTTTTTTAAATTCTTCTATTTGAAGTTTTAATTTATCTTTTTCAAAAATTTCGTTACTGCTTTTACTGTCCCAAATTTTTTCGTGATTTTCTCCAAATGGTTCCTCATTTTTTTCGGCAAAAATAGAACATGCAATAAAATTAAAAATAATAATTATAACGGATAATGATTTAAATAAATATTTCATATTATTAAACAAAGCATATATTATACCACAACGTTTTACATAAATAAAAAATCTGAAAAACACCTTTAAAATCTTATTAATCTTTATTTTTTAAGATATTTAATGCAGTTTTAAATATAAATTTTTTCTAACATATGATAAAAATGCCTACAGGTACAATTTTGATAAATATCTATTTCGAGTTCATGACAAAAACTCCATTCCAACTATCTCCTGGAGGATTGATTTTCAAATGTTGACAACGTTCTAGCAATACGAGAGATGGGTTCGTAAAGATTCCCAAGTCACGTCCAGGAATCGTCGGTTCAAGGTCTGAGGACCGTTGAAAACAATCTATTGCTTTATCCCAATCTTGAGATAGATAAAAATGAATCCCCTGCTCAAAAACGCCAACACAATCAATGGTTTTTTCTTTTAATTGATGTTTCATGCCTAAAAGTTCGTAAACACCTAAAGGCTGTTGACGACCTTTAACAACAATACGATCAATAAAACGAAAAACGAGCGAATTAGGTACTTGCAAAATTTCTTTATAGGTATCTTCGCAAACTAAAGTGTAAACACCAAAAGCTTTCGCACCGGATTCACAACGAGCAGCAATATTGACGGTATCTCCCATCATCGTAAAATTAAAACGAGAAGAAGAACCCATATTGCCCACAACCGCATTTCCAGAACATAAGCCGATACGTGTACGCATACTAAAAATTTCTTGTGGCCAAGAGCGACCATCTCGCATCCAGCGTTCACGTAAAACACTTTGTTTTTCTTGAATTCTACAAGCAGCGATACAAGCTTTAAGCGGGTGATTCTCCAAATCAAAAGGAGCACCAAACATCGCTACAACAGCATCACCAATGTACTTATCCAATGTTCCACCTTCTTCAATAACCACATTTGTTACTTCTGTTAAATATTCATTCATCAAGGTAACAAGAAGTTCTGGTGGTAATAATTCCGAAAAGGTCGAAAAATTCTGAATATCACTAAAATAAGCTGTTAAATTCCTTTCAACGCCACCTAATTGAGGA
This sequence comes from Opitutales bacterium, assembly GCA_046881885.1. GTDB lineage: Bacteria > Verrucomicrobiota > Verrucomicrobiia > Opitutales > UBA9783 > JBKSMP01. Next base: position 33,222 of record JBKSMP010000028.1, on the reverse strand, counting down.
TCATTTTGCTGCTCCAGCATAGTTGAAACCAACTCCGGCGACAAATAATTTCCAAAAATGCTTTTCAAGCGATTCCGTTGACGACGTTCGATAACAAGTTGATAAAAAGTTCCTAAGGCCCAAAATGTAGATATGGCCCCCAATGGCCCAACAATAGGTAGGAATAAATGCAAAGTAGGAGTAGCAACGCCAAATAAATAAAAAGTTAACAAAAAGTAAGTTACAATTAAGCCAACAAACAAGCGGGTAAATTTTAAAAATATTTCTCCGTACAAAGTCAAACTCGCCACAAAGAAATTAAGTAAGAAAATGATTAGGAAATTACTCCATTCCGGCAAATGTGTAATGTAATTTTCCCAATAAAGGGTTTTAAACAAATTCGCATGAGCAGTAATAGATGGAACTTCTTCAGATTCTCCTAAAGAACGAATCCCATATAATTTTTCATCAAATGTATTACCTAAAAATACAACCGCATTATCGAATTGCTTAAAAAATTGGTTGGCTTCTTGCTTTTCCTCCTTTGTACTTGTCGTATTTTCCAAAACATTAAAATACTTTAATACTTGAACCAGATTAACTTTTTTATCTTTATTAGATTTCCATGAAGAAAACCAATTAATTTCCATTAATTGCCTTTTAATGAGTGGTATTTTATGTAAAACACTAACATCCTTATCCAAGAAAAGCAACAAATGTTCTCCTTCATAGGTTTCACTTTCCGCATCATCCCCAAAAATATCGATCATACTTTCAGGGTAACTATACTTTTGGAAAGCTTCTAGGCCCAAGGCATAATAAATGTGATTTTGAACCCTTCCAAACAAAGGCATCCAACGAACACGATCCTTAGGATCATTAGAAATAGACGTATTTAAAAGACCCAATTTCGTATCATCACCAACAATATCATTAGGTGGACAAAGAGGGAATTTCAAAATTTCAAAATTTTCAAATCCGCGCATAATAAGCGGCAAAGGCCTTTCATGCATCAAGTAGGTTTGGTCAAAATCCCCTACGCAATTAAATAAAGCTCCCAAAACACATTTAGGCGTTTGGCGTAAAAAATGCAAAGACGTCATTTTATCGGAAATAACCTTCTGTTCATCGACTAAGGTAGAATAATGTTTGTTAAAAAAGAAAACATCTGAAACTAAAACCGATAACTTCGAATACTTTTGTAAGGCATACATCGTTTTCGCATAAAAACTCAATGGAATAGGCGCCTCCCCTATTTGTTTTAAAGAACTCTGATCCATCGTAACGAAAACAACATTGGGAATGGCCTTGGATGTCTTTTGGGCAAGTTTTTCCTCGTTCAAATCCCCACGTAAAAAATAACGTAGTTGCAAGGTTGACTCTTCTAAACGCCGAATACAATCAAAGCGTGAAGACCAGTGCCATAAAAAGGGCAATACTATAAATGCCAGTACTATTTTTATCGTTGTTTTTAACATAAGTGTCCAAAATGTTGTTGTAAAAACTCAAATTGTTTCTAAAAGTATACTAAACAAAATAATAAAATACAATACTTTTCATGCAATTCATTCCAAAATGTCCATTTTTATCTTTTGAAGAAACCGTTTCCACTTCCAACAACGACATTTTTTTCATGCGTTGTGCCTTTAATGAAGCTTTAAAAGCTTGGCATTTGGGCGAAATTCCTATTGGCGCAGTTGGGGTCATCAATGGGGAAATCGTTGCACGAGCCTACAATTGTGTCGAAGCGAAAAAAGATGCAACCGCTCATGCTGAAATGGAAATTATTCGTTATTTGTCACAAAAAAAAGGTGATTGGCGTTTGTCGGACCTTACCCTTTATGTTACAAAAGAACCCTGTCCTATGTGTAGTGGAGCTATCTATAAATCGCGCATTCCGCGAGTCGTTCTTGGAGCTTTTGACGCAATCCAAGGCTGTTTAGGAGGCCGCATTCATTTTAATACCAGCTTACACCTTTACCATCAAGTACAGGTTGATTACGAACCCCTAGAAGGCATTTGTGAAGACATGATAAAAACCTTCTTTAAATTGCGAAGAAAACATTAAAAGAGGAAACTTTTTATAAAAAGTTTCCTCCTAACCTCCTTCAAAAATTTTTACTTTTTGCAACATTGTTGCAAAATAATGAAAAGTTTTAAGGGAGTTTGAGGGATTTTTTACAAAAAACCCCTCAAAACAATCCTTATTCAAATTCGATCACATAAAGCACTTGTGTACCTTGTATCGTTTTTCCAGGATGTCCTTTCAAGGCATCCGAAACATCCTTCTCTTTACATAAGAAAAAATGCAATTTAACTGGATGTGGATACTGTTTTTCTTGAATTTCCTGTGCAGTAAAACGACAAAAATTGGAACGATTTTCCGTTTTTGCCGTAAAAAAGTTTACAAATGAGGAAAAATACTGTGTCAAGTCAAACCAAGCATCCTCTGGAAAACCCTCTGGGTAGGCATCAAAAGCCTCGAAATAATCTAAAAAGGCATTCTGATAACGCACCACATCTGCTTGCACGCTTAATTGTAGAGACTTTTTAGTTAAATGATTACCCAATGGGAACAATAAGCCCATTATGGAAGTAATTATCAGCAATACAATAAGTAATTCAATAAGTGTAAAACCTCGTTCCAAGCGCTTCATGGATCAAGGAAGCATTCCTACTTTACGATAAACTTTTGCCATCATTTTGGAAGCTCGAGCTTGTGCAGTAGCCTTTCCTGCCGCTAAAATGGATTCCAAATAGCTACGATCCTTTACCAATTCCGCATAACGTGCTTGCAACGGTTTCAAATGTTCTATAACAGCTTCCGCAACACAATTCTTAAAATCACCGTAATTATAAGAACCGTATTGAGCTTCTATTGCTTCGATCGTTTGATCGGTAATAGCAGCAAATATCTCAATTAAATTGGTAATTCCAGGCTTTTCTGGCGCACAATAAATTCCACTACCCGAATCTGTAACTGCTGACTTAAACTTCTTTCGAATTTCATCCTCCGACTCAAACAGGAAAACAACACCTTTGGGATTCGGCTCAGATTTAGACATTTTTTTCTCTGGATTTTGCAAAGAAAATACACGAGCACAAGTCTTCAAAATGTAAGGTTCAGGCAATTTGAAGGTTTCGGAATACGTTTGATTGAATTTAACAGCCAAATCGCGCGTTAATTCGACATGTTGCTTTTGATCTTCTCCAACCGGAACACAATCGGCATTATAAAGCAAAATATCCGCAGCCATTAAAATCGGATAATAAAGTAAACCGCTTCCTACAAAATCTTTTGCATCACTTTTGGCCTTGAACTGGGTCATGCGAAACAATTGGCCAACTGGCGTTATACAACCCAGAATCCAAGCTAATTCGGTATGTCCAATAACATCTGACTGAGCAAATAAACAACTACCTTCAGGATCTAAGCCGCAAGCCAAATACTGAGCTAACATATTGTAGGTGTTTTTACGCAATTCGGTAGGATTATAAGGCGGACACGTTATCGAATGTAAATTAGGCAAGAAAAAGAAACACTCAAAATCTTTTTGCAACTTACACCAATTGCGTACGGCGCCAAGATAATTTCCCAAATGAAACATCCCGGTAGGTTGAGCACCGGTAACGATTACTTTCTTATCCGTTTGCATAAAACTTATTCTTCAACTGGCTTGCGCTTCATTAAGCCATCTAAAATGATATCTACACGTACATGTTTGACCACACCACAATACTTTACAATGGCTTGTTGCATACGTTCTTGCAGTTGCAACGACAAGGTTTCAAAAGATTGTTCAGGCGTAAGAACAACATATACTTTAACACAAAATAAATTCTTTTTATTGGCTAATTTTATCTTCTTTATACGAATAACGTCATTTTCAAGCCCTACCGATTCAATTAACTTAAGGATGGCGCTTTTTGTAACAAAAAACTCTCCAAGCTCATTACTGAAGGTTTTTATAGGCAAAGCACTTAATCGATGACGTCGTATCGCACAAAAAACGAAGAATAAAACAACAACGCTCAAAATCCATTCTTTGTGCAACACACACGATTCCCACAAGTCCGAAAAAAACAAGCCGAAATCAAACGCCATGATTATAAATCTTCTTCGTCTTTATGTGCTTGTGGAGTAGGCTCATTTCTTACACCATCAATAATAACATCCACACGATCGACTTGCTTCATGGTCATACGCTGCACATGTTGCGCAACGCTTTTTTGGATGGCCTCCCCTACTTTAGCTAATTCATACCCAAATAATAAATTAACTTTTACTTCGATCACATATTCCCCTACTTCATTCTCGGAAACACGAACACCACGTTCTGAGTCTTTTTTAGAGAAAATTTCAGTGATTCCTTCGACAAATCCGCCACCAACCGAATGAACACCTTCCACGTTTTGTGCCGCCAATCGTACGATATTCGCAACCACACTATGATTGATTTTTATATCGCCCATCACACCATCATTTCCTTGTACCTTAGGAAATGGAACTTTAACAACATCCTTTGTTTCGTTACTCATTGTATCCTTTCATTTATTTGCTTAGCGGTCCTAGTTAAAAAAGTCTCCATGAACTTAGTGGTAATCTTTCCTTCACGATAAGTTGGATCCAACATAATCTTGCTGCACAAAGGAATTGTCGTCTTAATACCACGAACAATATATTCCTTTAAAGCACGTTGCATACGATCAATAGCTTCCAAACGCGTGCTACCGGTCACGATCAACTTACCAATCATACTATCGTAATAAGGCGGAATGGTATAACCACCATACACGTGCGAATCCACTCGAACACCCAGCCCACCTGGAGCATAATATAAATCGATATGTCCAGGACAAGGCATAAAATTCTTCTCTGGATCTTCTGCATTGATACGGCATTCAATCGCGTGGCACTTGCAAACAATATCTTCTTGTTTTAAAGTAAGTTTTTCGCCATTCGCAATCCGCAACTGCCACTTGACCAAGTCAATCCCCATAGCCTCTTCGGTCACGGTATGCTCAACCTGAATACGGGTATTCATCTCGATAAAGTAGAAATTACCGTATTTATCCACCAAAAACTCTATCGTACCCACACCTTCATAGTCACAAGCTTTTGTTAATTTTACAACTGCTTGCCCCATTTTTTCGCGCAATTTATCGTCTAAAACAGTAGAAGGAGCTTCTTCAATCAACTTCTGATAATGGCGCTGCAAAGAACAGTCACGCTCACCTAAATGAATCACATTTCCGTAAGCATCTGCCAAAATTTGAAATTCGATATGACGCGGTTCTTCGATATATTTCTCAACATAAACCGCACCGTTATTAAAAGCCTTTTCAGCCTCAATTTGAGCCGTCCGAAATTCCTTTGTGAACGCAACCGCATTATGTGCAATACGCATGCCTTTTCCACCACCACCCGCGGCGGCTTTAATAATGACCGGATAACCAATCTTATTGGCAATTTTTAAGCCTTCCTTTTCATCGGTAATGGTACCGTCACTTCCTGGAACGGTTGGAACACCCGCCTCTATAGCGACTTGGCGTGCCAAAATTTTGTCCCCCATCTTTCGAATCGTTTTCGAAGAAGGACCAATAAATTTTAGATTACACGCTTCGCATTGTTCCGCAAACGTCGCATTTTCAGCTAAAAAACCATAACCTGGATGAATCGCATCAACATCGCCTAATTCTGCAGCACTTAAAATACGATCGGCTTTTAAGTAACTTTGAGCTGCTGGTGCAGGTCCAATACAAATCGCTTCATCGGCCAATTGAACCGCCAACGCTTGTTCATCTGCTTCCGAATAAACTGCTAAGGTCTTAATACCCAATTCTCGACAGGCACGTACAACCCGAAGTGCAATTTCTCCACGATTAGCAATTAAAACTTTACGAATCATATTTACCCTAAACGGACTTTGAACAAAGGTTGACCGTATTCAACCGGCGAACCATTTTTAACCAAAATTTCTACCACCGTACCAGCACACTCCGCATGTACTTCATTCATAACCTTCATAGCTTCGAGAATGCAAACAACGCTATTCTGCGATACTTGAGCACCTTCCGTCACAAAAGGAGCGCTATCCGGACTTGGGGCAGAATAGAACGTACCGACCATTGGCGATTTGATAATAAAAAGATTCTTTTCATCAACTGGAGCTGCAGGAGCTGGTGCTGGAACTTCAGATGGCAAAATAGGTGCTTGGGTAAACGGAATAGGATGTGGAAGTGCCGCTTGAGGCATAGAAACAACCGCAGGAACCTTAGATTCACGTTTCAAAGATAATTTTAAATTTTCTTCCTCAAGGCTTAACTCAGCAATCCCTGAAGCTTCCATTAACTTTACAATTTCTTGTAATTCTTGAACTTTCATAATAAAATAATTAACACTTACTGATTAATCTTTTGGCTTCCATTCCTCCGTAACCAAATTACATTGTACTTGCTTACTACCCTCTCTTAAAACATCAAATTGAAAGGTTTGGCGTGGTTGTGCTGCAAACATAAAATTCTTCAAAACCTCTCGAGAAAAAATAGCATCTCCATTGCAATTCACCAAAACATCATCTTTTTGGAAACCAGCACGAGCTGCAGGCGAATTAGGAATAACATCCGTTATCTGCAAACCATTAACCGAACGTTTACGATCCCAAACCACTGTCGTATTAAGGCCAACATAAGCATAACGAACACGGCCGAAAATAAGCAAATCCGAAAATACGCGATGCAAAGCCCAAGCCGGCATAAAATACGTTTCTTTTGTATCTTCTAAGGCATGCATAAGCATTCCAACAAACTCACCCTTAGGTGTAAAAACAGCCCCGCCACAATCCCCTCCATCAATAGGCAAATTGCTACGAATCAAGGTAATTGGCCACTCAATATCAAAATAACGATCGTTATGCCCTGTTACAAATCCCTTTTGTGGCGTAACATTAAGCCCTAACTTGTACGATAAACTAACCAAATCCTCACCTATTTCAGGCACATCTGCCTCGCCTCTTAAAACAATCACACGCTTCACAAAGGCCTTCTTCTCTTCTTTTTTATCAAATTTTACTTTTAAAAGCGTTATCTGCGTACGAGGATCTTCGCCCAACTTTTCAGCAGTCGTCAAATGACTTTCTTTTTCTATAAAAAATTTGTCACCCCCTGTAGCTGTCGTCAGAACATGCCCTTCATCACTAACAAAAAATCCAGAAGTAAACTGTGTTTTTCCTTCTTTTTCGTAACGCACTCCGACAACACAAGCCGCATGCTCAGCAACAAAATCTTTTAAATTAAATGCTCCAAAAGAACAAACACAGATATTTAGAAAAAACCAATTCAACAGGCAGTATTTTAAATAACGAAAGTGATTCTTTTGCATCACTAAAAAGAAAAACAATTAGGAGCAGCTGAGGCAATCATTTTTTTACAAATTACACTTTTACTAGAAATAACAGGTGCCTCATCGTTCGCTTGTAAACGAGAAGCTTGGCAAGATTCTATCGAAGTAATTGGCTGGAATGCGACAAAACGCTGACCATTGTTTTTAGATAAATAAGAAAGACTTAAACTGAGCGCCAAAGCACAAGAAGCTGCAATCGGCATCCACTGTTTCCATAAACGCGCAAATATTTCTTTTATAGGCGAACAAACAAGTACGGATTCCTCTTCTAAACGTGCCTGCAATTGAGCATCAAATCGATCCCAAAAAGCTTCTGTCGGCTCTTCAGCACGCTTTAATTGTAACAATTCCTCTAAGTTCCACCTTGCGTTATCTTTATTCATCTTTCTTTAAATACTCTGCTAACAATTGCTTTAATTGCTCTTTTGCGTAATGTAAACGTGAACGAACGGTCCCCTCTGAACACTTTAAAATTCGCGCGATTTCAGCGTGACTCATTCCTTCAATCTCGAACAAAACAACAACTGTTCTATGATTAAGAGACAATTTTTGAAGCGCTTCGTTCAATTTTTCTTGCAATTCTTTTAATAAAGTTGCCCGATCGCCCTTTTCTCCATCCGAAAATGTCGCCAAAAAAGACGTTAACGATTCATTCGTATTCAAATCTTCCAGGCTTAATTTCGTCTGTTTACGCACTTTTTTTAAAAATGTAATCGTGGTATTGACGGTAATACGATAAAGCCAAGTATAAAACCGAGAATCCCCCTTAAATGATGTAATCGAACGAAAGGCTTTTACAAAAACCTCTTGCAGCAAATCCGCCGCATCTTCACGATTACTCGTCATATTGTAAATAATACAAAAAAGACGTCGTTGATACTTGCGAACAAAAAAATCAAATGCACGACGGTTTCCCTCCTTAAAACTCGAAAGCCACTCAAGATCCTCACGATCGGATTCCTCCGCTTGCAATAAATTCTCTCGTTCTTCCTCCGCCATGACGCTATTTAAAAGGTTACAAACTCCACCCCCTGCGTCAATTAAAAAGCAGCTTGTATTGAAATAATGAACATATCATTGTAAAATTATTAATACGCTACTAACTTCATCCTTTTAAAAAATCAAAAGGTTAACGTAGGATGCAATAAAGACAAGTCAATTTTCTTCAAAGAAGATTGTTGTTGTTGGGGTAAATTTTTAAAAATCAATTTCCAGTTTCGGAATGCTTCTGAAGCTTTCATAATGGGCATTGTGGCGATTAAACCACCTTTTAAATGAAGATCTAAAATCCACCATTTTTCTTCTAAAGACGGATCAAAATGCCGTAAAGAAAGCGAGGACATACGATCATAAACATCGGGAATTTCTGTTTGTAGCAGATTGATAAATTGAGCAATTGTCTCAAATTGAACGATTTTTTTTTGATCCAACAAATCTTTATGTAAACCAGAAATAGTAGGTAAAACCATCAAAATACTTCTCGTGTAGCCTATTGGAGCAAAAAATTCACCTTGAGAAGTAATTAATAATAGTTTTCGTTTGCCTTTTTGGGATAATAAAAGTTTTGCACAGGCCTTTTTCTCGTGAATATGTACATGGATAGAAGAAGGAAACTCGCGTATAATTTCTACGGCTTCAACTTGGGAATACTGAAGTATTTCCTGCTGTAGCTGAGCCAAATCTACCTTCATGAGCTGTTCTTTCCAGGGTAAAGGGATGGTATTAAGAAACCAAGCTTCAGTTAGCATACCATCAGAAGAAAACTTTACTTGCTCTAAACGTTGTATCGAACCGTCTACGGTCTTAAGGAAATACCCACCTATCCCAATACTTGCTATTGCTATAAAGCACAAAAATCCATAACGTAGCAACTTTCGTTTAAAGCGTTGCTTATTAAATTGCGGATCTTGCGGTAAATGCTGCCAAGAGTTTGTTGCCATTTTCAAGAACGTTGACGGACACCTTCTACAAGACGGACCAATAAAGTTTCAAAATCAATTCCCATACAAGCTGCACTTTTCGGCAATAAACTATATTCTGTCATACCCGGAATCGTATTCATCTCCAAAAACCAAACCTTTTCATCGTTCTCGACAATAAAATCTACACGACCAAAATCTAAACAGCCTGCATAATGATAAAAATCTTTAGCAAATAATTGTAAGCGTTTTAAAAGTTCAGGGCTAATGGGAGCTGGAGAAAAATATTCGCAAGCACCTGGTGTATATTTATTTTTGAAATCATAAAAACCTTGCTTTGGACGAATTTCTACAGCACCTAAAGGCTCTCCTTGAAGAATTCCGACCGTTAATTCGCGGCCTTTTACATAAGGTTCTATCATCCAATCCCCTTCATGAATTTCTGACCAAACAGAACGTAAGGCTTCAAAATCTTTACACATGTGTACCCCGATACTACTACCCTTATTGGTCGGTTTGAGCACCAGAGTTGTATTTCCTAATTGTTTACAAATAGAAGCTTCCTCCAAGGAATCACCAGCTTGAACAAACATAGCAGGAAGTGCAGGTATTCCATGTTCTTGCGCTAATTGCTTACTACGCCATTTATCAATACAGAGCGCACTTGCTCGCGAATCACTTCCAACATAAGCAAAATTTTCCGCTTCTAGAAGCTCTTGCAAGCGTCCATCTTCACCAAAATCACCATGGATCAATGGGAAAATCAAATCCTGCTCTGGATCTAATTCTTCTGGTAAAATATTAACATCCAAGTGAATACAATGAACCCAATAGGATTTTTCTAAAGTTTTCACAACAGGTTCGGCCGACTTTAACGAAATCGCACGTTCTCCACTTTCGCCACCACACAAAATAACAATTCGTTTTAATTCTCTCATAATACTTGCTCCCAAGTTGTACCTAAAATTCTCACCTCTGGTTCTAAAGTAATAGCTTCCTGATCCCACACCATTTCTCTCAAAACCTTCGCCAAACTAATAACATCCTTATAAGTACCACCACCTTTATTTATAAAGAAATTTGCGTGTGTTGGCGATATAAAAATGTTACCTTTTTGCATATTTTTGCAACCTAATTGATCCAACAACTGTCCTGCCGACTTTCCTTCAGGATTTTTGAAAAAACAACCCAAACTTCTTCCAGAAGGTTGCGAACTCTTCCGTTTTTCACGCAATTCCTGCCTCAAAGCTTTTATAGCTTCTGTAGAGCTTAAACTTCCCTTTAAGGTTGCCGAAAGAATAATTACCGATTGAAGCTGTTGGCATTTTCGATAACCGTAATCTAATTCTTCTCGCTTTAAATGGACAATTTTCCCTTGCTTATTCAGAACAGTTATCGACACAATCCCGTCTAAAACCCCTTTATTATTTGTCCCAGCATTCATGGCCAAGGCCCCTCCTAAGGTTCCTGGAATTCCATCTAGAAATTCAAAACCTCCAACCGCTTGTGTTTCTAGCTTATTTAGTAAATTTCCTAACGGCATTCCTGCCCCAACTGTCCATGTATCGGTAGTAATCGCTTTGCATGTTTTCCAGCAAACATCCGACAATTTAATCACTAAGCCATCATAACGGTGTTCAGGAATAAGCACATTCGATCCCAAACCTAAAACAGTCCATTCCAAACCAACACAATCACAAATCTTAACAAGATTCGCCAAACCTTTTAGGGATCGTGGTGTACAAGCAAAAAGCGCTGTTCCGCCAATACCTAAAAACGATTCGTGCTTCAAGGGAACATAGGTATCAATGCGTTCTCCAGACTGCTCTAAGCGTGACTTTACCAATTCTACCCATTGTTTTACCCATTGATGTGCAAAGGAATCTATAGTGCCAGCTCCAACAAAAGCAAGTAAACGAGCCTCTTCACCTTCAACAAAATCTTCCGGAATAAGTTGTTCTAAGGCTTGTGCTTGAGGCAAATAACTAAGTAAATCATCGCGTTGTTTTGCAGGAACCTCTTCAAAAGCCTTATAAACCGATCCAATATAGAGTCGTTGAATTTTTTTCAAAATTCTTAAAAATTCCTCATAAAAACAATGTAGACGCGAGGCACGATGGGGTTCAAACGCCAAAGCAAGTTCTCCCTTAAAGCTTTGTTCCAAGTGCGATAATAAAGCCTTTAACTCATCAGGATGATGTGCATAATCGTTCAAGACAAGCAATCGTTGCGTCTTTAAAAGCACTTCTTGACGCCGCTTTAGGCCTGGGAAAGAGCGTATTGTTTCCGAATCAACCTTTACCCCTGTTAAACGTTTAAAAGCCTGCGCCGCAATGGTACTATTCTTAACGTCCAATGAAACAGTGTTATCTATATCAAGAACATCATTCTGCGGGGCATTGGTATTAAAAGCTTCCAGAGATAAAACCCAATCACAAGTTCGTTGGGCCAAACGTGTAAAGGCATTCTTATAATCGATCTGTGATTTATAATGCGTAGGATGATCCCAATTCGCATCCAAAATAATAGAGGCATGCGGAGAAAACAATTCCATCGTACCATCACTTTCATCCAATTCTAATATCATCCATTCAGCTTTAGGATCGAAGTGTGCACTTGGGTAACAATCCTCTTGAAATTCAGCACCAAGCAAGTAATTTACAGGAATTTCACACGTTTTAAAAAAATGAACTAAATAAGCCGTTACAGTGGACTTGCCATGACTTCCACAAACCACACAAAGTTTTTGATTTGAGGCTAATTTCTCAACAAATTCACCTCGCTTAAAATAAGGCATTAACCCTTTTGCGGCTTTGTAAATAGGATTTGTTTCTGCAATAGCTGACGAATAAATTAAACAGGAACAATCAGAGGGTGGTGTTTTTGTCCATTCAATCCAAGAAAGTTTAGATTTGCGTTCTTCACTTGCATAATCATCCCAACCCAACACGTGATATCCCTGTTCATGCAAAAATAAGCCCAAAGGAGCCATTCCCATACCACCAGCACCCAATAAATATACTTTTTTAGCCATCACTTAAATTCTTCTAAGATTCGATTAGGGTTCAATTTTGTAGGCACCTGAAAAAAAGAACCTACAAAAGCGATCATGGCTGCATTGTCACCACAATAACGCTTAGATGGCACAAAAAAAGGCATTTGATGCTTGTTGGCTATCTTTTCTAAACAGTCCCGAAGGCGTTCGTTATTGGCTACACCACCCGAAAGTCCTAAGCTTTTAAAGGTACGTAGCTTACAAGCCTGTTCTACTTTTTTACTCAAAGCATCTACAACGGCTTGCTGATAGGATGCACAAATAGACGCTTTATGAGTTTCTACAGCTTCTGGTGTTTGTTTTTCCAAATAATAACGCAAACTTGTCTTCAAGCCTGAAAAACTAAACTTCCATTCGGTTTTTTGAGGAAATGCGCGCGGAAAGTGAATAAATTGCGGATCGCCATCTTGAGCATATTTTTCAATAAAAGGTCCACCAGGATAAGGAAATCCTAACAATTTTGCGCCTTTATCCAAGGCCTCTCCAGCGGCATCATCAAGTGTTTGCGCTAGCACCTTAAACTGATAACTTCCGTTGACAGCTTCAATCGAAAATAAGAGCGTATTACCACCTGAAACGAGCAAGCCCAAGTGCGGACATATATCTTTTAAGGAAAACTGTTTATCGGCTTGATACGCTTCCAAAAATGGCGACAATGCATGTCCTTGCAAATGGTTAACCCCAAATACGGGAACATTAAGCAAGAGTTGAAGCGCTTGAGCATAAGCCACGCCCATACCTAAGCACCCAATAAGTCCAGGTCCATGCGTTACCACAATACGATCAATTTCTGAAAATCCAAAGCTTTTGTTAAATTTCTCTAAAAGCACCTGGAAGCCCTTTAAATGCTCTCGTATGGCGATTCCAGGCACAACTCCACCAAAAGGCTCATGTAAGTCCACTTGTGTCAAAACTTGCTCATATAATATCTGGCGACGTTCGGAATCCCAAACTGCCAAAGCCGTTTCATCACAAGAACTTTCTAAGCCTAAATACCGCATTATTGTGCTTCTAAAATGCAATCACATAATTCTCGAGCAGCTCCACGTCCTCCCTTATTATGCGCTATAAAATTACAAATTTTCTTAACACAAGGCATAGCATCTGCCGGACAAGCACGAATCGCTACCTCCTCTAAAACAGGCAAATCAATGATGTCATCCCCCATATAAGCCACCTGATCGGGCTTTAAAGCCAACTTTTCACATAATTCCAAAAACACAGGCTTTTTATCCATTTTCTTTTGATAAACATGACGAATGCCTAAATCTTCAGCACGTCTTGAGACAAAACTCGATACACGCCCTGTAATAATACCCACTTCTATACCGCTCTTTACAAGCCGATGTATCCCCAATCCATCCTTTGCATTAAACGCTTTAAAAGCCTCCCCATCAGGCCCATAATAAAGACTTCCATCAGTTAAAACCCCATCGACATCAAAAATGACCAAACGAACCTTTTGAAAAAGATCCCGCAATTCTTCAAAAACCATACTAACTACGTTAATTATCCTACAAAAATAATCAATGAATTTCGTGAAAATTTCCACCCAACAATAGATATCTTGTCAATATCGAAGATAAAAGCTTTAGAGAATACAATCTTATTTCATTTAAGGACATCAAATATTGACCTAGATTCACGCATTTTTCTTCGCTTTTTGTAGAAAAAACACTTCATGAAAAATTTTTCTTTACAAAATAAAAATAAGTAGCTAAAATTAAGTTACATGCTTCTTTTTAAAGCGGTGTTTAATGCACCTAAAAATTGGCTCTTTCTTTTTTACAATTTAGGGCCCTGTCTGCTTAAAGGTTTGCAGACGCTTAAAAGACAATGGGATAAAAACGTTCTTTATTTCATAACAAAGAAAAAACGATGTTGTTTATATAACTAAATAGCCTTAAGTCATTATCACTAAAAACTTTATTGATCGGTTTAATTGTATGTTTTGATTCTTACAAAACAACCATTAATGAATGTTTTTAACAACTTAATAAATAAAAAAATATAAAAAATAGAAAAAAATAAAATGTTTACACCAACAAATGCAGATGCAGATTTAACAACAACTACACAACAAGCAGAAGTACGTACAGTACAATACTGGCAAGACAGTGATAGCTGGACTCCGGATGATATCATCCGACAACTAGAAACATCAGGAAAATATGGTTATGGGTACTTTCCAGAAGAGGCTGAAGCTTTATGTGAAATTGTATTTAAAAAGCTGATAAATTGGCTAAAAGATGGGATGATAGGTTATGAAAAAGTATCAGAATTATTTGATGCTTTTTTAAATCCCAACAATAAACTGTCATGTCTTTTTACACTTTCCAATTACGCAGCATCTTGGATGCCAAAACTTACTTGTAATTTTTTAAAAGAATTTGTGCAAATTTGTAAAACGGATAACTATTATTATGAGCTTTTATATAGGTTGCTTGCAACACAAACTGTTAAAAACCAGCTTACGCCTATGGCTGCATGCTTAGAACATCATTCCTATTTTATGGAAGACGTTTTCAAACAACTTCCCGAAAACATGCAAAAACAACTGAGACAAGATTCTTACTACATATACGATGACGATACCGATCGCCTTACTTGCTACCAGCTTATCGGTGGTGGTTCTGTATCTATGTAACAAGCTAAAACACTCTATGCTTTTAATGAAAGGTTTATTATGACAACATCACCATTACAAGATAATTTATTTACATCTTCACTCCAAACTTCACCTAATGAAGGTATCGGAAAAACGAAAAAAATAACCAACCCTTCAACTTCTAGCATATGTTGGAGTAAAAAAAGTCCATCTAATTCAAGTATGGTTTTACCTAATAAGAAATTTAGAACAGTATTGATAGGTCAACACAGAATCAAATTCTATTGTAAAACCTGTATGATGGACAGATTGACGAACTTAAATGCATCAAACAATATTACTGAACATACAATTTTAAGTAAAGAACTGACAGAAAAGGTTTCTAATCAATTTGTAAAGGAAATACAAGAACTAAATGAAATCGTTAAATCATTGGGCAAAAAATTGAACAATGAAACAGATCCTAGCAAAAAGATAGCTATTTATGATGCATTAAAAGAAATCAATGGATTTATTACCCGCTATCAAAATACAGGCTTGGGCGGATTTGACAAAGTAAAAGCCTCTGAAATAGCAACAAGTGAACCTTTGTTTAAGAATCTACCAAAAGTCTTAAAAAACGAAACTTCAGACTATAAGGCTGCAAAACAAAATCTTGAAAATGCAAAGAAAGAAAATCCAAAAAGTGAAGAAAAAATAAATCAATTACAAACACAAATAGAAGAACATGAAACTAAATACGAAAATGCAATTAAAGAAGGCACCTTGAGTGCACAAAAAACCGTAGCCGAAAATTTGGAAAAACTAACTACTTTTTTAACATCTTCACCTAATAGTTCAAGCAAAATTGGTAATACAGGTACAAATATTGAAAAAACATTTAATATTCTACAAGCAAATGCTATGTCTGGATGGATCATTAATGACATAGTTCCAAAATTAGAAAATGTTGATAAAGCATGTGGAACAACATTAGCAAATCACTTAAAACCAGAAGGAGATAGTCAGATCTTAAACAAAATTCAAAACCTAAACAATACCACACGTACCTTACCAATGTTTAGTGAGATAAAACTAGACAGTCTTTTAGAAGATACCAAAGTAAAAGCAAGTGAAACGGTAAATAAAATGATCGAAGAATATAAAACAAAAAAAATTGGTATTCGTGGACGTTCTGAACAAGAGCCTAAACCTAAGACTGCTAGAATTCCATTAAAAGAAAATTTACAAGGCGATCTTGCAAATGATCCAGGGTTGACAAATGGTTTTTCTCCTAAGCCTACTTGTAGTCGGGATGCAGTACCTAAAGATTTTGTAAATCAGCTTAATGAATTTAGTAGAAGCTTATATACAGAATATTCAGAAGCAGCAGAAGTTGTATTGGAATGGTTAAAGGAAAAAACTATTGTGGAAAAAAGAGATAATGGTACCTATGAATCCGTCCAATCATTTGGTGGTATTATTGATGATGCTGGTTTACCTACCTATTGTAGTGTTTCGGGTACAACCACTGAATTATTAGCTTGTTTATACTATAAAGCTGATGAAAACACTCAAACACAGATGAATAATGCATTTAAATTTTTATTAGATATCGCAAAGGGGGAAAATAAAAATGTTACAATCCCCAATGATTTTGTAAAAATTTTTACTCCTATTGCTTTATTTATGGAAGCAGGACGATTTCACACATCTGCTGAAGTTTTGGGAGGTATGTATGGAACTGCAGTTGCTTGGGCAAATGTACAAGCTGAAAATTCAGAATCTAAAGATATGAATGATATGATAGATGGTTTTAAAAATATATTAAATTTTTATAAAGGACATATGAATGAGTTTTGGGGACAAGTATTTCAACCTCAACTACAAGTCCAACCACAAAATTAACAAATTTTTCTATCTACAAAAGGTCACAAAAGTGGCCTTTTTTATTTTTATGAATAAAACTCAAAATAGGCTTGACGGTAAAGACTCAAAGGTATTGATTAATAAGTGTTGTGTTTTTAATGATTGCCCGGTGGTGTAATGGTAGCACAAGTGATTTTGGTTCATTTTGTCGAGGTTCGAATCCTTGCCGGGCAGCCACTGTGATTGAGGGCTAAGGTAAATGTTAATTTCAAAAAGAGCGATTGATATAACACAAATTCGGAATGATTTTCCGGCTTTAACCTATTGTAATGCAAAAGGGCAACCCGTTGTTTATTTGGACAATTCAGCTACTACGCAAAAACCTCAGAGTGTTATTGATACGTTAAATGACTTTTACCTCAATAAAAATTCGAACGTTCACAGAAGCTTTTACGATTGGGGAAAATTATCCACAGAAGCTTATGAAAAGACACGCGAAAACTTGGCACAATTTATTGGCGCAGAGTTTAAGGAGGAAATTGTGTTTACACGAGGTGCCACGGAAGCCATTAATTGTGTTGCAGAAATCTTTGGTCAACGTTACTTAAAAGCAGGAGATGAAGTTATTGTTTCGGAGTTAGAACATCATTCCAACATCATTCCTTGGCAATTACAACAACAGAAGAGAGGTATTCGCGTTAAAGGTTTGCGTATTTTACCAAATGGCGACGTCGATCTTGATCAACTGGATGAATTGTTAACGCCTAAAACAAAATTATTAGCGATAACCCATGTTTCTAACGTTTTAGGTACCGTTCCTCCCTTAAAGGAAATAATCGCTAAAGCCCACGCCAATGGTACCTTTGTTCTTGTGGATGGTGCACAAACCTTAGCTCATATTCCCATTTGTGTTAAAGAATTGGATTGCGATTTTCTTGTAGGTTCAGGCCACAAAATGTATGGCCCTATGGGATCTGGCTTTTTTTATGGAAAACGTTCCATCTTAGAAGAACTTCCTCCCTATCATGGTGGCGGAACGATGATGGAAACCGTTTTTATTGATTCGTTTACACCAGCCGGAATTCCAAGTCGGTTTGAAGCGGGAACACCGCCTGTTGCAGATATTATTGGAATGGGAGCAGCTATTGATTATTTGCAGCAGTTTGCATGGAAAGAACTAACGGCTTATGAGGATAAAGTGGTGCGTTATGCCGAAAAAGCTTTACAGGCTGTTCCTCATGTTCGGGTCATTGGAAATCCTCAAAAACGGGTAGCGGTTGTGCCTTTTCTTATTGATGGCGTCCATCCACATGACGTTGCCACCATTGTTAATCACGACAATATTGCACTTCGTGCAGGTTATCATTGCTGCCAGCCTTTGATGCAACGGTTAAATTGTAAAGGTGGTGTGGTAAGAGCTTCTTTTGGCTTGTATAATACTTGCGAAGAAGTCGATCAATTAGTCAAAGCCTTAGAACACGTTTTAAAGATTTTCAAATTATGAGTTTAGAGGAAATTTATCAAGAAGTTTTGCTCTCCCACAATGAGCATCCTAATAATTTTGAAATTTTACCGGACGCAACACACCAGGCACATGGCCATAACCCTCTTTGTGGAGATGAAATTTCGATATTTGTCGTTATAAACGATGGAAAAATAGAAAAAATAAGCTTTCAAGGTGAAGGATGTGCGATTTGCAAAGCGTCCGCATCTTTAATGACAGAAGCATTAAAGGGGTTATCGATTGAAGAAGCACAAGAAAAGTCGCAGGTTTTTATTCAATTGCTTAATGATGAAAAGCAAGCCATTCCAAGCAATTTAGGCGAAATGGAAGCCTTATTAGGTGTAAGGAAGTTTCCTGCAAGGCTTAAGTGTGCAACCTTAGCTTGGCATACCTTTCTAAATGCACTTGAAGGGAAACAGGCCTGTTGTCATCACGGTTCATGTTCCGGTAATTGTTGCTGTCATTGTTAATGCAATGGATTGGATTTTAGCATCAAATTCTCCGCGCAGAAAGGAGCTACTAGCTTCATTAGGACTTTCGTTTAGCTGTGCAAGCGCCGATGTAGAAGAAGTCAATGTTGACTTTCATCCACAACCAGAGATCGTTGCCCAAAATAATGCACAGAAAAAAGCTGAGCATGTTACAGATTTATATCCTAAGGCCTATGTTATTGGTGCAGATACGATTGTTACCTTAGAAGGGAAAATTTTTTACAAACCTAAGGACATACTGGAGGCAAAACACATGTTGCAACAACTGGCAGGCAAGCAACATACGGTTATTACGGGGGTTAGTGTCGCTTGCAAAGCCGAACAATTTTTGAAAACCTTTTTCGATAAAACCTTCGTTTATTTCAAACCTTTAAGCGACGCTTTTATTGACGAATACTCTAAATCCGTCCATCCTTTAGACAAATCTGGCGCTTACGCAATCCAAGATCCTTTGACACAAACCTTTGCACGTATTTCCGGTTCAGAAAGCAATGTGGTGGGTTTTCCGGTTGAAAAATTCGCAGAGTTGATTTTAAAAAGTAAATTTTAATAAAATTTGCTCTACAAGTTTTAAGAATCTGTTACAACTAATGATATGTTAAATACACTGCAGAGGTATTTATTGAAGCAGTTTTTTTTCGCATCTTTCTACACGATTGCCTTATTTGTGTTTGTGCTAATTGTAGGAAATGCGCTTAAAGAGGTTTTGCCTTTATTGGCTAGCGGGAAAATTGCTTGGTCTTTTTTCTTCAATACCTTGTTTCATTTAATTCCGTCAATGATCGCCTATGCCTTACCGCTTGGGATGTTGACAGCTACTTTACTGGTATTAGGTCGCTTATCTTCTCAAAACGAATTGGTTGCGATGAAGGCTTCTGGCTTAAGTTTATATACGATTATTGCTCCGCTTATTTGTATCGCTTCGTTAGGAACCATTTTCAGTTTATATGTTAATTTTCACTGGGGTCCTAATTCGATTACCTATTATCGATCGGCTTTAAGCAATATCATTCGTCAAAAACCGCTTCAATTTATTCAAGCCGGCACTTTTGTAAAAGATTTCCCTGGTTATATGTTCTATATTCAAGATAAGAAGAATGATTGGGTCGACCAATGCTGGCTTTGGGAATTTGACGGAAGACAGAAATCTGGCATTAATATTTTTTTGCATTCCGAGAAAGGTTTTTTGCGTTATGATGAAAAGCAAAACAGTATTATTTTAACCTTGATGCATGGTATGGGGGAAAAACATACGACTCAAGCCAATGGTCACGTTGAAACCCAACCGATTGTTTTCGAAAACACTGCCGTTTCTCTACCCTTAAATAGTTTGTTAGGAAGCGGTACCTTTGTAAAACGTTTGGGCTACATGACGCTTTCTGAGCTGCTGGAACAACGTCGTCAGGCTAAAGGACCTAACAAAATCATTATAAATCTGGAAATTCAGAAAAACGCTGTTATGTCATTTGCCATATTGTCGCTGATTTTAATCGCAATACCGCTAGGTATCAAATTAAGCCGCGCAGAAACCTCTGCAAACATTGTTTTAGCGGTTGCACTTGCGCTTAGTTTCTATTTTATCGTTATGGCAATTTCATGGTTGGAGTCCAAACCTTATTTGCGTCCTGATCTACTCGTATGGTTCCCGAACATCCTCTTTCAAGGTATTGGCTACAAACTCATAAGAAAAACACTTCAGCATTAAAATAATCTTGCCAAATGATAAAGATTCATGGAAACTTTAAAGAAGTTATTAAACATTTAATCGTAATTGTAGGAATCTGGGTAGCGGTGTTATCTTTGTTCAAAATAAAAAAGTTAGGTGTCAGCAAGACATTAAAAAGCATGCAAGATGTTCATGCTTATGTTGAAAAAAGAATTGCACCTTTTGCTAAGGAAGATGTTTTGTGTGCTTTAGATATCGATTTAACGCTTTTGCAACCCGACCATCCGGCCTTTTTTATTCCTAATGTAAGAAAGTATATAAAGACGTATCGTAACATTGAAAAACCTTATTCGCATCTCGATAAAACCTTACCTTTTGTTTATTCTTTCTTACACGAACAGCGTTTAGTAGACAGCCATGTTTATGACCTTTTAAAAGCTTTAAAGGGCATTAAAACCATAGCCTTTACGGCAACCTTTACGGGACCCATACTCCATTTTAAGCGCCTAGAGCAATTACGCTATGAGCAGCTAAAAGAAAAAAACATCTGCTTTGAAGGCCAGTTTAAGGATGAAGACTTTGCCTTAACGGAATGTCCGTCTTATCGTTCACAGTATCCGTGTTTTTACAAAGGCGTTCTTTGTTCTAATAGTGAGAATGGTACCACAACAAAAGGAACTGTACTTTGTACCTTTTTAAGAAAAATCAATTGGACTCCTAAATGTATTGTGCTAATCGATGATCGCGCTAAAAACCTGCAGGATGTTGCCAAAAGCCTTAGAAAAGAATTTCCTACAACCAAATTTATTGGAATCGAGTTTTTGGGAGCCCATCAGTATTGCCCAGAAAACATTTCTAAAGAAGATTTCCGTAACTATTGGGAAATGCGTTTCGCCCAAGCTAACCAATTGTAAACTTCATATTGTATGCTAATTAAGAAAGTTCAGATTAAAGCACTATCAATTTAGTGCAATGCCAACGTATCCCCTCTTAACAATATTTAAAATTTACCCCAAACTGAACAATCTGATTTATGTAAATTAAAATATTTTATCAGGTTTTTCGGTTAAACATTCTACAAAACAAAACTTTCTGGTCTCAAGCCTTGTAGCTATAATTGTGTCGTATTTCTCATTACTTTTAACACTAAAAAACACCATCTCTCGCATCTCTTTCTGTTTTTCGCAATCCTTCACCTTCCAGGTTGCACTTACAGCAATGCAAATATTATACTTGTCTTTGGATAAGAAACAGTTCATAATAACAGAATGGGCCTAGCTGATTGGAAAAAGAAGTTTATGGATATGAATACAGGCGTATCCAAAATTACGATTGCGGAAGAGTTTTCGCAAAATTGTATACAAAAAAATATAACACTTGCTAAGCCAGCATCTATAGATGATCGTTTGGTTCGTATATTGAATGTTAAGACCTTGGGTAGTGAAGTGGCAGATGTTTTAAAACCTAAAATGCAGACATTTACCAATATGACGCCAATGGAATATCAAGGTAAATTGAATGATCTTATAAATTACTTGCAAGAGCTTAAAAAGCATGAAAAACGGGCCGTTGTAAAACCGATTTATCAAGATGCAATTCGTGTCCTTCAAGCTGAAACCATTAGCGCAGGACTGTTAGAAGAATTTCGTATTATGTTATTGCAAGGGTAGGATGATGGATGAGCGGTTGCTATTTTATAGTTCAGAAACGTTTGCATGCGACTATCCTGCATGTTTTCCTTTTACCCAAGGGATGTGTACACAAATAACGGAAGCAGAAACCGCAGTTTTAAATTCTTTAAATACGACTTTAGATCATACATCTATTCAGTTGCGACTTGCACGACCGGAAGATGAACCCTTATTAGCATCTATGCTGTATTCCTATGGAAGCGCTCCCGAAGATTATAACGATTTGGAGCTTTTTAAAGAAGAAAAAATGCCGATTATTACCAAAAACGTTTCTTTTTGTGCTCATCATCGTTACTTTCATACATTTCTTTTATTGGACGGCAAACAACCTATAGCGTTCTTCCAGATCGATTCGTACAAATTGAAGACGATAGCAGATATTTTTGACACGAAATTATTTGCAGAATGGAATCCTCTTTTTACCGAGCCGCTTTATTTAAATTTGTCTAAAAAAGAACCTGAAGATTTGCGTAAATGGCTGGAAAGTCATTTTAAAGAAGATCGTTTGAGGGAATTTGAAGCCAAGATAGGTGAAGTGTTAATTCCTGAAAAAATCTTTAATTTTATTATGTTTTCTCTACAAACCTACCAGCTTTTAGCAGAAGAACTAAGACAACCTGATCAATGGGTAGGTAATGTATCTTATAACCTCTTACCTCAATATCGCAATTGTGGCTTATTGACCCGGACGATAGAATGTGTGGAGCGCTTACTGCCACAGACACAGTGTCAGGCGCTTTTTTCAGATCGTGTTGCCTGTAAAAATGAGCCATCTAGGGCTTTATTAAAACGATTAGGTTTTAAAGAAGGATACCCATTTACGATCTATTATGGATCCTTGTACGGAACGCGTAAGCATCCCTTAGGAAATTTTTCAGAATCTTGTATTGGCTTTTACAAAAAGATTGCTTAACTTAAAATTGTTTTATGAAAGTTGGAATTGTAGGGGCAAGTGGGCTGGTTGGCCGAGCGTTATTAACTGAACTTTTGGAAAGGTTCGGCAATGAACCCATTTTTTATTTATTTTGCTCTGAAAACACTCCTGTAAAAACCCTAGAAGCAGATGGGAAAAAGTGGAATTTGAAGCCCATTACAGATTTATTAAAAACGCCATTGGACGTATGTTTCTTTGCAACACCTGCTTCTGTTTCCGAGGAATGGATTCCAAAGCTTTTGGATAAAAGTACATTTGTTATTGATGGCAGCAGTGTTTTTCGCCAAAATCCGGATGTTTCGCTTATTATTCCTGAAATTAATCCTGAAGACTTAAAACTAACAGATCGATGCGTGTCCAGCCCTAATTGTACGACAACTTTAGCCTTAATGGCCTTAGCACCGTTAGATCGTCAATGGTCTTTGGAATCCTTTTCGGTGTGTAGTTATCAAGCAGCTTCAGGAATGGGACAGAAGGGATTAGAAGAATTGTTACAGCAATCGAACGCTTATTTGAGTGGCGAAAAAGTATTGTCTCCTCAAGTTTTTCCAAGAAATTTGGCCTTTAATGTGATTCCACAAATCGGAAGTTTTGTTACAGAGGATCAAACCGAAGAGGAAGAAAAAATCTGTAAAGAAAGTCGTAAGATCTTACACAATCCAAACTTGAAGATTTTTGCCACCTGTGTCCGTGTACCTGTATTACGTTGTCATTCGATGCATTTGACTGCTACGTTTAAACAAGATTTTTCACTTATTGAAGCTCAACAGATATTACAAAATGCACCAGGCCTTCGATTTTATAAACATACCTATCCAGATACGCAAGATGCTTCTGGAAATTCGTTGTGCCATATAGGACGTTTACGCCTGGATCCTACCCATCCCAAAACCTTGAGCTTATGGTTGGTAGGTGATCAATTACTTAAAGGTGCAGCAAGCAATATGCGCCAGATCTTTGAGTTGAAGTTAAAACATAGCTTATAAACCTTTAGCCATCTTTTTCAAGATGGCTTAAAGATTTGTGATTTCTTTAGCTATATTTTTTAAGACTAAGTATGAAATTTTTGAAAAATGATAAAAACGTCCCCAAAAATTTTTTACAGAAAAATTATTCAAGGTCATTTCTCGTTTGAATTTCAGAAGGCAAACCATTTTCCTCTGCGGTTGTCCCAATAGCACTTTGTGTACTCAATGCACTTACAGCTTTATTAACTGTATTGTCATCTTTTCCTATTTCTTCTTTGCGAGGAGCTGTTTCGGCAATTACGATCTGATTAAGATTCATTCCACTGGCAACAACAATATCAGTAGAGGTCTGTGCGGTTTTTGCAAGATCAGTCGTTGGATTTTCTAAAGGCGATTGCCTTTCGGTCTTCTCTGTTTCTTCTGTTTTTCTCAATTCATTTTGAATGGCTTCTTCGCTATAATTGTTCTGTATTGTACTTATGTTATTAATAGATCCGGGCATAATTCCTCCTTTATTGTTTTAATATCGGACGTTTTTGAAAAAAGTTTAGCTTTTTTGTAAAATTTAATAAAATAATTTAAAAAAGTTTTTTATGCGATAATATAGAAATAAATTTTTCTTGCGCTTTAGAAGGATTTTTGAGATCTTAATAAAGAGATGATTCGTTGGTTATGGCTGATTTGTTTAAATTTTTTGCTGAGTGGATGCAAAAATGATAGAAATGTTGTAGCAGAATTAGAAGAGTCATTATACCAAAAGGGGCAGCAGTGTTTGAGGGAAAATAGAGCAGAAGAGGCCTTTAAATTATTTAATCGTTTGCTTGCTCAACGAAGAGATTTTAGTCCAAATACTCATTTTGAATTGGGGCAATTGTATCTAAGCATTCAGAAGGATCCTGTTTTTGCAATTTACCATTTTCGACAATATTTAATACAAGAGCCGGAAGGAAAACGTGTACACTTAGTATTGCAGATGATTGAAACCGCTAAAAAAGAATTTGCGCGTACTTTGCCCTTGAATGATCGCTATAGTGAATCTCCAGAATACCTAAATTTAATTGAAGTTTTAAAGCAAGTTCGAGCTGAAAATAGTCGTTTAAAAACAGAATTATTGCGTTTAAGAACCTCACAGACAAAAGCTGTCGCGATTACGGGCGAAACCGTTGCACCGGTTGCTGCAACATCTTCTTTTACTGAAGAGCGTATTTATACGGTTCAAAATGAAGATTCGTTGTCCAAAATCAGCTTAAAAATGTATGGAAGTGCTGTCAAATGGAACATCATTTTTGAAGCCAATCGTGACGTTTTACCTTCCGCTAATAGCTTAAAGATCGGCATGAAATTACGTATTCCACCCTTGAAGAAATGAATAGTCGACGAAATTTGTGGACGAAGCATTTAAGAGGAAATGGTCAGCTTGTTCAAACACCTATAGTAAAGAATGCAAATTTTGAAGGTATTATATTGGGGATTGATCCCAGCCTGCGTGGTTCAGGCTTTGCGGTTGTGGAAGTACGACAAGGACAGTTTAAATTACTGGATTCTTTGACTTTAAAGTTGAGTCCTAAGTTGAATTTTGTGGAATGTTTAGGTGAACTGTTTCTTACGACTCAGCGTTTTTTAGAGACCTTTGCGGTAAAAGCGGTTGGTATTGAAAGTACGATTTATGTTCAAAATTCTAAAACAGCGCATATTTTAGGATCTGCACGGGGAGCTTGTTTAGCCGCAGTTGCTTTGAAAAATTTGCCTGTTAAAGAATTTCCACCCTTGCGAATTAAAAAGTCTGTCGTTGGTGTAGGACAAGCTACCAAGGAACAGGTTGGAAAGATGTTGGTTCAATTGTTGCATCTTCCTGCTTGTTTACCACCGGATGAATCCGATGCTGCTGCGACAGCTTTGTGTTATTTTTTCTCACTTAAAAGCTTGATTCATTGATCTTTTTGCTGTTCTAATTAAAAGGAGCGGGATGTAGCTCAGCCTGGTAGAGCGCTACGTTCGGGACGTAGGTGTCGCTGGTTCGAATCCAGTCATCCCGACCAGGGGCCTTGTCGCTTTTGACAAGAATTGCTTCATCTTTAGTCCATATTTGCATAAGTGTAAGATCTGCTAAAATTTAATTGAAGTGTTTTGAGTTTTCATCGATAATAAATACATGGTTCGTTTTGACACATATCGTTCCAACCTAGGACGAATTCGTTTTTTGCAAGTAGTAATTACACTGCTATTTTGCATTCTGGCAGGAACGATATTTTGCCGTCAATACTTAGAGTTTTTTACCTATAATCGTTTAAATGAAAAG
The DNA here is from genome assembly GCA_046881885.1 of Opitutales bacterium. GTDB lineage: Bacteria > Verrucomicrobiota > Verrucomicrobiia > Opitutales > UBA9783 > JBKSMP01. Next base: position 6,858 of record JBKSMP010000028.1, on the reverse strand, counting down.
CAATGTTTGCGAAGGATTTTGTATCCTGGGATTCGTGGAGCTATTACCGATAGAAATGGAAAAATTTTAGCGACACATCGTGATTCTTATTGTTTGTATGTCGATTTAAATTTTTTCAAGAATAAGGCGGAAGTTTTTTTCAAAAAAAACGTGGAAACAGCCGCACGACAGGAACAATTGTGGGCCTTAGTTCATGACGCTTTATTGCCTTATGCTCAAAAAATAGGACCTATTCCCTTTCATATTTCCAAAAAATCCTTACTACAACATTATCAACAAAATATCTTGCTTCCTTTGACGTTAGCAAAAGATCTTTCGAAGGATTTATATGCACAATTATTGAATTTATTGCCGATAAATGGTCCTTTTCATGTGGCTGTTGAGAAAGTTCGTTATTATCCTTATGGGCGTACGGCTTGCCATGTACTTGGTTATGTCGCACGTTCACCAGAACTCAAATCTGACAACATTCCCGGTAATGATTTACGCACATTTTTCCTCCCAAAAGAAAAAGGTCGAACGGGTATAGAAGCCTTTTACGATGAAGAGCTCAGCGGTTATAATGGAGGTGATATTTGGCGTGTAACCCCTTCAGGACGAGAGCAAAAACGTATTTTATCCATTCCCAGCGTTAATGGAAATCCGATTCAAGTTTCCTTGGATATTGACTTACAAAGAGTTTGTGAACGTGCGCTTGAAGGCTACAAAGGATCGATTTCCATTGTAGATGTTAAGTCTGGAGATGTATTGGCTATGGTTAGTAAGCCGGATTTCGACTTAAATGAATTAACACCATTTATAACCAAAAAACTTTTCAATGAAATTACCGAGAGTGGAGCGTGGCTAAATCGAGCTATTCAAGGTCTATATCCTCCAGGATCCACCTTTAAATTAGTGTCGTTAAGTGCACTCTTACGAGCTCATTTAATCGATGAACATTCAACCATTTATTGTGAAGGGGCTTATCGTATTGGAAATCGATCCTTTAAATGCCATCAGCATCGAGGCCATGGATTATTAAACACCATTGAAGCCATCCAAAAAAGTTGCAATCCCTTTATGTTTAAATTTGGCTTGCAGCTAGGACCTACACTTTTACATCGTGAGGCTTGCTTTTATTACTTGAATGTCCCAACTGGTATCGATTTACCTTATGAAACGGATCGTTTGCTCATACCTTCACCGGAATGGAAGAAAAACCGCATTGGAGAAACTTGGTCAGATGGAGATACGGCCAATATGCTTATTGGACAGGGATATTTGTTAGAAACACCTTTTAAAATGACCTGTTTTGCTGCAGCTCTCGCAATGAACAAAAATGTTTTTGTACCTCATTTAGTAACTCCGAAAACATGGACTGCAGAAACCGCCTTACCGGTACCTGCGTGGAATACACTAATTCGAGGTATGCAAAAGGTCGGAGAAGCTTATTTCCCAAAACTTTCTACAGCGATCAAAACCGGAACTGCTCAAATTAAAATTGCTGGAAAAAATCAATATACCCATATCGGTTGGCTCGTCGGTTTCGCTCCTGTTAAAAATCCACAAATCGCTTTTTGTGTAGAAGTCGAACAAGAAGGCTTTGGTAATAACTTTTGGGGCGGTAAAACTTGCTCTCCTATCGCAAAGACTTTTTTGGATTATTATTTTGCGAAGCAATAAGAAATTGATTAACTAGCTTTTTAGATCTTTTTTCAAATTTTTGTTGAAAATTTTTCCTATAAAGTGTAATATATTCTTAGTATAGGTTTGAATAAAGACGGATATGCAATTTGATAAGGTATTAATTGTTGATGATGAATTGGTGATACGCAAGGCTTTGGAAGAGCAATTACATCACAATCGGTACGCAGTAGCGACGGTTTCTTCCTTAGCGGAAGCGCAATCTCTTCTTAGCAAAGACAATTTTGACCTTGTCTTCTTGGATGTTCGGTTGCCGGACGGGAATGGAACGGAGCTTTTGAAACATTTCAATCAATTGCCGGACTCGGTAGAAAAGCCGCTTACGGTTGTCATAACGGGTTACGGGTCGATAGAATCGGCGGTAGCTTGCATGAAGCTTGGGGCATTTGACTACATTATTAAGCCTTTTTCCTTGCAAGAAATTGATGTTATTTTGCAGAAGGCGGAATCGTTCAGTCATCTGATGAAGGTCAACCAATATTTTTCGAAAAACGGAAGTGATGGGGAATATTCTCCGGAATTATTGGGGGAAAGTCCGGCGATTCAAAAAATTCGTTCGTTGATTGAAAAAGTTGCGACGACGGAAGCGACGGTCTTAATTACGGGAGAGAATGGAACCGGTAAAGAGCTTGTGGCGCATGAAATTCATCGAAAGAGCCATTTGGCGAACAAGCCTTACATTACAGTTAACTGCGCTGCGATTGCGGAAAACCTGATTGAAAGTGAATTTTTCGGCCATGAAAAGGGCGCGTTTACGAATGCGATACAAAGGCGCATAGGACGTTTCGAGCTGGCCAATAATGGTACTATTTTGCTGGATGAAATTGCAGAAATTTCTCCGCACTTACAAGCCAAATTGCTGCGTGTATTGCAGGAAAAGGAGTTTGAGCGCGTAGGCGGTACAAAGACTTTGAAAGCGAACGTACGGGTGCTGGCATCAACGAATCGCGACCTCAGGAAATCCGTTCAAAAAGGTGATTTCCGTGAAGATTTGTACTATCGATTGAATGTATTTCCGATAGAAATTCCGCCGTTAAGGGAGCGTGGAAATGACGTTTTGCTGCTTTCAGACTTCTTTTTGAAGCGCTACATGCGAAAGCACGGCATTAAGCTGCAAGGCTTTTCGGAAGAAGCCCGTCGAGCGATTTTGGAGCACACGTGGCCTGGAAATGTCCGCGAATTGCAAAACACGATCGAACGCGCGGTTATTTTATCGAGTGATCAAAAATTGATCCTACCCAATACGCTTAATTTGTCGCAACACGTACAAGAAACGGAAGCGCCGGCCGAAGAAGAATCGCTTATAAATCTAGAAACGTTGGAAAAGCGCCACATTCTTCACGTACTGAAAGCCATGAATGGGAATCGTACCAAAACCGCTTCTTTGCTGGCCATTAGCACACGCACCTTGAGCAATAAACTAAAGCAATACGCGATTTCCGAGTAAGTATTACAATTTTTCAATCACCAAGCTACATTATAAAATTTCTTTAATTATTATTATCTAATTCTATTTCTAAAAAAACGAAACATTAATAAACGTTTCTTAACCAAAGAAACAGATTATACAGATGCTATTGATGAAAAAACAATTAAATATTTAAATACTTGGCCGTAAGCTACTCACGACCACTTTCATTTTTATGCACCAATTTCAGTGTTTAAACTGACCTTTCCTTTTCCCTTTTACAATTTTAAAGGAGCGATTTTTATTATCGTTTGGCTGCTTCGCTATTTAGAGCAAATAAGGAGCACGAACAATCTTTAGCAAGCTCTAGAGCACTGATCATTGTTTGACAATTATCTTCTTCTTCAACTTGTTCGTTAATGAACCATTGTAGAAAGATTTCTGTTGGATAATCTTTTTGTTGGACAGTAAGCGCAAAAATTTTGTGGATACGTTCTGTATTTTCGACTTCAAGCTTATAAGCAATTTGGAAAGCTTCAAGAGGGGTTTTGATGTTATAGGAAGGACATTCAAAGCTTTGCAACTTGACACGACCTTGACGCTCTTGAATGTATTTGTAAATACGCATTGCATGCTCCAATTCTTCTTCGTACTGCTTTTTCATCCAATGCGCAAAGCCAGTGTACGCTGTTTCTCCTAAATCCGCTGCTAAGCTTAAATAAGCATAAGCTGATTCAAATTCGTGTTTTATCTGTCCATTTAATGCTGCTTCAATTATACTATCGATCTTCATACTTTGAACTTAATGGTTTGGTCCAAAATTGTCGATCTTTTTATTAACCATTTTGTCAAACTCAGATAAAAAACATTTATCTTGAGTTTTTGTATCTAGAAGTAAAGCAACCAAGATTTTCGTTTTTCTTCAAAAGCTTTGCATTCATTTTCCCATTTTTGGAGAAAATAATTTATACGTTCTTCGTTAAATCTTTTTTTATCATTATTAACAAGAGCTTGAATCCATTCATAATCGCCAATAATAGCTCGTGCGACATCAATGTATTCCTTACAGCAAGAAAATATTTTTCGTTTTTCGCAATAATTATCAGCCAAACAATCGTACTTTTTAGGATCTCCTAAATTGGCATCAATTCCAACGAGTGTAAGGATACACAAGCCTGGATTAAAAGCTTTCCAATCGGTAATCGTTAAGCAAATACCTTTTTCTTCCTTTTTGTAAGGAACGGTTTCGAATTGTATCCCTGGGAGCTTCTTTTGATTAAGTTCATCACAGATTTTTTGAACCATTTCCTTGGGTTCAACTCTTATAAATCTGAAAGGTTGCACTTTTAAATTGTTAGGGTCAGGACGTTTGATAGAAGTGATGGAAGAAAAGTTCCCATAAATCGAGACTGCGATCATACAGGTATAACTCATTGCGCTTTCAAAACACGGAATATTCGGTGATGTTGGTATCCAAGAATAGGTAGAAGCCCAATTTTGCTCATTCCATAAACAATCGGGCTTATAATTTTGCATTTCGATGACGGTAACGAACCCTTTTTCATTAGCCCTTGCAAGTTCTTCTTTGGTAAGAGGGGCCAACCAAGGATGTTCTTGGTAGTCGTTCAAAATCATTTTTGCGATTTCCCCTATCGTCATACCATGGACATGTGGAATAAGAAATCCACCGACATACCCTTGTAATTCCTTATTTATAAAAGGACCAGAGGTTTTTCTACCCAAAGGATTGGGGCGATCTAAGATAATGACACGTTTCCCATAACGAATACATTGTTCAAGAGAAAAACGCATGCAAGAAATATAGGTGTAACAACGAACTCCAATATCACACAAATCAATTACCAGGACATCAATGTCGGCCAATTGTTCTTTTAATGGAGCCCATTTGGGTTTTTCTTCATTATAATATAAAGAATAAACCGGAATTCCATCTATACTTGCATGTGGATATAATTGCCCTGCAGGTTGCATTGCCGAAAGTCCATGTTCAGGACAAAATATACAAACGATATTTTTCTTTAATTCAGATTGTAAAAAAATCTTATAACTAGGTACTCCTTTTGAATTAGTAGCAGGACTATGTGTTAAAATACCAATTTTTTCACCTTTTTTAAAACAGCTAAATTGTGCTTCTTCGATAATATCAATACCTAACTTTAAGGTATTATCTCCATAACTATACGAAGCAAATAGCCCAATCATTATTAAGATAAAAATATGTTTTAATGTACTCATAAACTAAATTTTCTTTAAACGTTCTTCTTCATTAGCTCGCTGTAAAGCTTCAATAAAATTGTCTAACTCACCATCTAAGACCTGCATCAAATTATGCGAAGTTAAACTTATACGATGATCCGTAACACGGTTTTGAGTGAAATTATAAGTTCGAATACGATCTGAACGATCTCCAGAACCGATTTGTTGCTTACGAGCATCAGCGTATTTTTGCTGCTCTTCTTCTTGTTTTTGCTTTAATAAACGTGAACGTAGAACTTGCAGGGCTTTAGCTTTATTTTTTTGTTGAGAACGTTCATCCGCACAGGTAACAATAAGCCCACTTGGTTTATGGAGAATTTGAACCGCAGAATCTGTCGTATTGACGCCTTGACCTCCAGGACCACTTGCACGACAAATACTAATTTCAAGTTCATCCGGTGCAATAACGATATCTACTTCTTGTGCCTCAGGTAAAACCGCTACCGTTGCTGAAGACGTATGAATACGGCCATTTGTCTCGGTAACAGGAACACGTTGTACACGATGTCCGCCACTTTCATATTTTAAAGTTTTGTAAACGTTTTCTCCACAAATAAGAAAAATAATTTCTTTAAAACCGCCGGATTCAGAAGGATGACTAGACATTAATTCCGTTGACCACTGATGCTTTTCTGCAAATCGCATGTACATCCGATACAAATCACCAGCAAAAAGAGCAGCTTCTTCTCCTCCTGTTCCTGCACGAATTTCTAAGATTGTATTTCTAGAATCGCTAGGATCCGGTGGAAGCATAGCTAACATTAAATCATGCTGCGTTTGGTCTAATTGTTGCTTAACATCTTCTTTTTCCAATTGAGCCAAAGAAAGCATTTCTTCATCAACTTCACGCTCTAATAAACTGTCTAAATCTTTTGCTTGTTGCTGCAAACTTACCCATTTCGTATGCAAATTTACAATTTTACTGAGCTGTTGATGCTCACGTGACAAATTGGAAGCTAGTTTATTATCTTTAAACGTATCTGGATTGCTTAACTGCACATCAATCTCACTTAAACGTTTTTTAATAGGCTCAATATCTGGTAAAAAAACAGTCATTTTACTTAACAAAGATCACCTTTCACAAACATTCAAAACTCTTATTGTATCTTCTTCGATTCAATTTGTGCTTTAAAGCAGTTCATGAAAAGTTTACTTGGTGGAGCCGATCGGGATCGAACCGACGACCTTGTCATTGCGAACGACACGCTCTTCCAACTGAGCTACGGCCCCAATTATCCTTAGAATGTAGGAAATATTCCATTTCGACAAGTAAATTATATAGATTTTTTAAGGAGAGAATTTTAATAAAAGTACCCCTCTGAAACTTTTTCTTTACAAGCAAAAAACAGTTTAATAGAATTGAAATAGTGATGACACTCAAAATGAAGGTGCGAAAAACACTAAAAACTAGGGTGGCTTCGAGTCGCCTCGTCTGCGGTCGAAAAAAGACGATATCTGCGGACCTTGGATATTAGACCTTGAAAACGAAC
>JBKSMP010000027.1:0-25384 GCA_046881885.1 Opitutales bacterium | reverse complement strand
CAAGAAACGGCAACAACTAACAATGAAGTAAAAGAGAAACCTACAATAGCAAACGAAGAATTAAAAGTACAAGTGATTCCTGATTGGGATGCTTTTTACGAAAGAAATGGTTTTGTGATTCAAAAAGGTATGGATCAGTATATCGTAGAATGTCTTGTTGGTGAACGCGAGTTGAATGAAATTCTTACCAAGCTTAGATCATTGCATACAGATAAAGCTAAAAAACTAGGAAAAAAGCCTATTATTTTTAAGCGTCAAGGATTTACAAATTATGACGAAGTGCCTATAGAAGAAACCGATGAATTTTCTATTGAAAGTTTTTTTATGTGGGGATTTTATCGTGATATAGATTGGTTTGGGAAATGTTATAATACATTTATTAAATATGGTAAACCTGTTGTTTTTAGAGTTGCAAACGCAGCTGATAAAGATGAAATTGAAAAAAGATACGATTTAAGTAAATGCCAAATAATTGCTTATGAGGCAAATGTTACCTCTTTTGATGACTATTTAAAATTTGCTAAGTTAGATATTGAAAACTTAAGTTTTGATACTATAAGAGTCTTTTTTAAACCTTTTTCGGAAGAACAAATATTAAAGGAAAAACTCAAATTAGCTTTAAAATATTTAAAAGGTGAATCCATAGAAGAACTAAAAAAAGGCGTGGAATTACTCTTGGGGTTAAATTTAAAACAAGAATTTAGAAAAAAGCTTTATTTAGACAAGATTTCTAAAGCTGTTTCAAATGAGGAATTTATAGAGATATTGAGAGAACAAAAATACAGATTAAGAGAGGAAATAAAAGAATTTATAAAAGTACTAGAAAAACTAAAAACAATACTAGCAGAAAAAAAACTATTTCCAATAACAGAGGAAAAAGAATTAAGAAAACAGTTGCATGCTTATGTGCATGATAACCGTGTAAATCGGATAAAAATTAAAGAAATAGCATTGACCAACAATTATACAGAAGGATCCCTTTCTGTTCCGATAGAATATGCGTCTTGTTTAAAAGTTGAAAAGACACCTATTGTTAATCCTAAAAACACTGAAGCTATTCTATTTGTTCCCAAAACGATTGTTATGATGGAAAATGTAACTTGTAATACCTTGTTTTGCGATGAGCTAGAAGAAGTTGGCAAAAATGTTTCTTGCAAAACTATTATTTGTCAAGATTTACAGAGAGATGTAAAATATTTTATTAATTGCTTAGATAAAATAAAAAATTTAGAAACTGTTTGGTTTGGTGTTGAAGAAAACATTTATTCAACTGAGTTTGTGGAAGAAACTAATAACTTAATAAAACCTTTAGCAGAAAAAAATATTTCTTTTGGATTTTATAAAAATAAAAGATCAAATAAATTACTTAATGCCTATGAAGACTACATAGAAGAAAAGGATATTATGCGCCTATCTGGTTACGTAAATGTAAAAAATAAACCCGATGAACTTTCCGATGAAGAATGGAAACAAGTTCTGGTTTTAAAACAAAAGGTTAAAGAAATTATTGATGCGACGCAGACTAAGACCAGACAGCTTAAATTTTAGTAAATACTTTTGAAATTTCTATGTCTTTTTCATAGTTTTCAATAATGGTAATGACATTTTTAGATAAATCCAACGGCATCCATTCTACCATTTTTTTACACACACAAATAAATATAGTAATTTCTTTAGAATGATTACGTATTGCCGTTAAGGATAAATGTTTAGCATATTTTTTATGACCAAACAATATGCAAAAACTATTCAAACACTCTTTTAATAAAGGAGGATCAGCAAATAACATTTCAAAATTACTGAATGCCATATTTAGCATATTTTTATCTTTATTGGTCAAGGCATAAGCAGCTAAAATTATATTTTCAAAGAAACAAGTAATATCTTTTATGTAAAAATTTTTTGAAAAATATAATAAATCTTCATTTTTTAAGATTTTATTCATAATGATTATCGATGCTTCGTGATAAATTTTTAAAACATTTGACAAACAAATGAAGTTTGATCCCATAAATAAAATAACTCCAATCGTATTTTTTTTAATCATATTCTGCTTATGATATACATAATAGACATCTTATAAAAGTCTAAAGGAAAAAAGCAATCGGTAAAAACATATTCAAAACTCTATTTTAAGAGAAATATTTCCAAACATAAGAGGTTATCTTATTTTTTGATCCTTCTCAGTTTTTCTATGCTTTTACAATCACCTAATATTCAAAGTTTTTATCTTTTACTAATTTAACAAAAGGAGCTTTTATGCGAAATTAAACTTGACGCGAGAGTAGGCAATGGTTTACTACTAGTTATTATTTAACAGAGTTCATAATTATGGGACAACCAAAGAGAAAACAATCAAAAATGCGCAGTCGTTTACGGCGTGGAGCTCACAATTTTAAAATGCCTGCACTTATGAAAGATGCCGAAGGTAATTTGGTAATGCGTCATCGCGTTAATCCGGTTACAGGTATGTATCGCGATCGCCAAGTGCTTGAAGTCGAGTTATAACCTTCCATGCAAGTTTCTTTGCCAAGTAAGCAGAAGCAGCTGCCTAAATTAGCAGTTGATGTGATGGGGGCTGATTTTGGACCTCAACAAATCATTGCAGGGGTACGCTTGGCTTTAGAAACAAATGCATCTCGAATTGGAAGGTTATTTCTTGTAGGGGACGAAAGCATCTTAAATCCTATTGTACAAGCAGAAGGTTTGAGCAGGGAATCGCTTATTGAAGTTGTACATGCTTCTCAAGTGATTGCGATGGATGAAAAACCTTTGCAAACGCTTAAGCAAAAGAAGGATGCTTCGATGTTTCGGGCCATTGATTTGGTAAAGCAAGGTGCAGCGCAATCCGTTTTAAGCTGCGGAAACACAGGCAGTTTAATGGCTGGAAGTACTTTGAAGTTACGTACCATTCCAGGGGTCGAACGTCCAGCTTTGGCGAGCATTATTCCTACAAGAACTCACCAATTTGTACTTATTGATGTCGGTGCTAATCCAAATTCTACAGTAAAGCATTTGGTGCATAATGCCATTTTGGGGGCTTATTTTGCAAAAGCTGTTTTAGGTAAAAAAGCGCCAAGGGTAGGATTGTTGACGATTGGAACGGAAGAGGGTAAAGGGAACGAATTGGTGCAACAAACACATGATTGCTTGAAGCAGTTAAATGGCGAATACTTAAACTATAGTGGTTTAATCGAAGGCTTTGACTTGTTTGAAGATTGTGTGGATGTGGTCGTTTGTGGAGGATTTGTTGGCAATATTTTGCTAAAGACCTGCGAGTCTCTATTCTTAAACTTAAAAGAGTTTTTAAAGCAAGAATTTGAACGTACCTACTTGAGAAAATTAGGTGCAACCTTAGCTTCGGGTGTATTCAAAAGCATGCGCAAGCAATTTTCTCCAGACAAATTTAGTGGAGCACCGCTGTTGGGACTTAACGGTTGGGTATTTAAGTCGCATGGATCCAGCAAAGCAGAAGCGATTGCAAGTGCATTAAATATGAGTTTAAATTGCTTAGAACTTTATGATTTACAAGCAATTTCCTCGGCTATTGAAAGGGCAAATTCACTATTAAATTTAGATGAAAAGGGATAATATGAAAGACAATTCTATCTTAATTAAAGGTGTTGGCTATTATCTTCCAGAAAAACGATTGACGAATGATGATTTGTCAAAAATCGTAGATACTTCAGATGAATGGATTCGTACGCGAACCGGTATTTCGGAGCGTCATATTGCGGCTAAAGAAGAGGCGACTTCGGATTTGGCTTATCATGCAGCACAAAATGCATTAAAAAATGCACAATGCGATCCTGAATCAATTGATGCCTTGATTGTCGCAACCGTAACACCAGACATGTTATTCCCTTCAACGGCCGCTTTGGTGCAAGCGAAATTGGGATTACGTAATGTTTTAAGTTTTGATATAAATGCAGCTTGTTCCGGATTTTTGTATGCTTTAGAAGTGGGACGTAATTTGCTTAAGTGCCCACATTATAAGCGTATTTTAGTAGTTGGTGCAGAAAAAATATCCTCTATTGTTAATTGGGAAGATCGAGGTACTTGCGTTTTGTTTGGCGATGGTGCTGGAGCATTTGTTTTAGAACGTACTGAAGAGCCAAATATTGGTATTTTAGATCAAACCTTGGGGGCTGATGGAGCTCACGCAGAAGTACTTTGTTTACCGGCAGGTGGGTCTCGTTTGCCCGCATCTATCGATACCGTGCAAGCTCATTTACACACGATTTCGATGAATGGCAAAGAGTTGTTTAAAATGGCTGTTCGATTAATGGCGAAGTCGGTTGAAGATTTGCTTGAGCGAAATAATTTGACCCATGCAGACATTGCTTGGCTGGTACCTCATCAAGCAAATTTGCGTATTATTCAGTCTTTAGCGCAGACTTTGGAAGTGCCTATGGAGCGTATTTTTTGTAATTTAGATAAAACAGGAAATACGTCTGCAGCTTCTATTCCGATTGCTTTTGCACAAGCAGATGAACAAAACTGTTTCAAAAAAGGCGATTACATTGTTTTAGTTGCCTTTGGAGGAGGCTTGACATGGGGAGCCAGTTTAATAAAATACGCATAATGAAAGGTTTAAAAAACTTATTTTATGTGTTTTTGCTCGTTCTAGGAGGCTGTTTTCATACCATACGTAATGATATTCCGCCTTCTCAAATTGCGCAAAAATCTCCTGAACGTGATAGTCAAGCAAGGCATTATTTCCAAGAGGCGCAACGGTATTTGAAGCAGGGCAAAACGGAAAGAGCTTTTAAACAGTTTAAAATAATTGGTTCGCAGTACCTCGAAACTACAATTGCTCCTGAAGCTTTCTTTTGTTGGGGCCAAGAATTGCGTAAGTTAGGAAAGATTGAACAAGCTTTTGAAAAATTTAAGTTTGTTACGAAAAATTATGTTAATTATCGTAATTATGGACAAGTGGTTGAAGAGGAATTTGATTTAGCTTGTCGAATTATGCAGCGTTACAATCGACAAAGTCGTTTGCGTTTTTTATCGTTTTTTAAAGATGCCACAGAAGCTGTTGATTGTTTTCAGCATATCGTAACAATGGCTCCGCATTCTGAAAAAGCTGCAAGAGCATTGTTTTTGATTGCTCAATTGGAGCGTGATAGCGGGAATAAGGCTAAAGCGATTGCCGCATTAGATCAGCTTATCGAGAACTATCCTGCACATTCTTGTGTTCCAGATGCCTATTTGTTGCAGGGCGAAATTTATTTTTCTTTTGTGAATGGTCCACATAATGACCAAGGTATGACGCGCAATGCAATTCATTGTTACGAAGATTTCTTGCAGATCTATTCGCAAGATGAATGTTTACAGGATAAAATTGCTTTAGCTCGCCAAAAACTTCAAGAAATGCGTGCGTTTTATGGGGAAAGTCGTTTGGTTTTAGGGGATTATTTTTTGTATCGTCGGCATTATCCCGAAGGTGCGCTTGTGTTTTATAATGAAGCTCAATTGCTAGCGCCTTTTACAAAAATTTCTGAAAAAGCACAGAAGCGTATTGATTTCATTCATTCTGGACAGGAAACACCTAGTAACTGGGCTGATTTTTGTTTTGGAAAAGTTGTGCATCATACTCCATCTGCCCAAGTAAAACGTTAATATGGTACAAATTATTTCCAGCATTGAGTGGTTTGTTTATCCGTTTGGTATTTTGTTGGTTGTGGGTATTGTTTTTTTTTTAGAAAGAGCTTTGTTTCTGCATAAAGGACAAATTCGGCCGGAAAATTTTCTTACTGGGCTTCAAGCATTGTTAAAAAAAGGACGTCGTATGGAGGCAATTACCTTGTGTGAGGAAACTCCTGGTTCCGTAGCTCGTCTTATGAAAATTGCTCTTATTCATGCTTCAGAATCTCAAAATTTTATTCTTGATGAATTACGTCGCAACGCACTTTTGGAGCTGCCTTTGCTGCGAAAACGGATTGAATCGGTGCGTTTTATGGCTCAATTAGCGCCAGTTGTTGGATTGATTGGCTCTGTTTTTTATTTGTTAAAAGGTTTTTGGAACTTGGGAGCTTTGCAGGCTTATACATCTTTAACAAGTTTTTCGCCTTATATTACCTCAGCTTTATCGGTAACATTGATAGGTTTTATTGAGATGTTTTTATTTTATTTAGCTTACCATTTCTTAAAAGGCCGCTTACGAGCTCTTATTTTTGATATGGAATGGTCGGTGAATGAAATAGTGATTTTTTTAAGTCGAACACCACAAAAATCTAATGAAAACGACTAATTCCTTTGAGCGTTTGGGATTGCTTTCGCAAGAAATCTTGGCCGAAAAGACTACTTTTCCGCTTCAATGGGTACCGTATTGTAATTTATTGGTGTTGGTCTTTGGAGTATTGCTTTTAAGTTCAAAATGGTTGTGTCCTCCAGGTATTCAGTTGCAATTGCCAACAGCTACGACTTCAGTTGCTTTACAAACACCTTATCCTTTGAATCACGCAATTATCGTTGATGCGCGCGGATTTATTTTTTTCGAACGAAAGGTTTATGATTTTGAACATTTGGAAGATTTATTTTCTGGTTCGCTAGATACTGAAGAAGTGCTTTGGTTGATTATTGATAAACATATTGCCTGGGAAAGGGTGCTAAAATTGTTTGAACAAGCCCATTTTCATGGCTATAAATCCGTACAATTGGCTGTTGCAGCGCAATGAAAATTTTTAGAGTGTTGCTTTTTTTGCTTCTTGTTTTTTGCGTAGTTAATAGCTTTTTGAAAAATCCTTTCGAACATGAGTTGCCACTTTTGTTATTTCCTGAAAAAAAAGCTTGGTTAAGCTATAATGTGAACCTGAAGAATGCTGGATATCCTTGGGATGATAGGCCTTTATGTTTACAAACCTCTTTGAATTTTTCTAAATTAAAGCCGCTTTTGTTGCCACATACATCAGAATTATTAACAAATTTTAGACGTGAAATTGTCCAAGAAACATGTAATTTAGGCGTTAAGGATTGGCAATTTAAAACCGAAGAGCCTCAAAAAGAGAAAAAACTTAGTTGGCCCTGCCGTCGTATAAAGCCAATTGCGCCACAATTGCGTTTTTTGGTAGAAAAAAATCGGCAAGAAACTTACTCTTTCAAAGCCTTATGCCTGGGAAATTCACCTGGGAAAAATACCTTTTATAGCATTTCTGACAAAAGAGGTTGGACGAGTTTTATCTACAAAGAAAAGGCATGGTCCGTTGTAAAAAACTTTGTTCAGCAAACCCATATCCCGCTTGGCATTTCTAAAATTCGGCAAGATTGAGAGTCATTGACAAATACTCCGTCGTTTTATAAAATAAAAACATGAAGAAGCCATATACGGGAGTTTTATTGCCAATTTTTTCATTACCGAGCAGTCAAGGTATCGGTTGTTTTGGAAAAGATGCTATACAGTGGATAGATACACTTAAATCCGCCGGAATGAATGCTTGGCAAGTATGTCCCTTAGGGCCTACAGGTTTTGGCGCTTCTCCTTATCAAACCCTTTCTGATTTTGCCCTCAATCCTTTATTTTTAGATGTAGAGGATTTATATCGACGTAATTGGATTTCGAAAGCAGATTGGGAAAAAATAGCTCAAACATTACCTCAAGACCAAGTCGATTATCCTGCCGTTGAACAACAACTTATGCCCTTGTTTTTTAAAGCTTATGAGGCTTTTAAGCAGTCGAAAGCAAAACGCAAATTTGAAGCTTTTAAGGATAAAGAAGGGGAAGCTTTGGCTGTTTTTTCTACTTTTTGTGCGTTAAAAGCAAAATTTTTCCAAAAACCTTGGTGGGAATGGCCGGAAAAATATCGTAGTTACTCTGCGGAAACCGTACAAACCTATCGTAAAGATTACCATAAATGGGTTGATTTTTTCGCATTTTTGCAGTGGTTGTTACACGAGCAGTGGCATAAAATTCGTTGTTATGCTAAAAAAAGCGGAATTACAATTATTGGTGATTTGCCGATTTACGTTGGCTTAGATAATGCGACGGTTTGGGCTGATCGCAGTTTGTTTCAGTGGAATAAAAAGATAGATTGCCCCAAAAGTGTTGCTGGGGTACCGCCAGATTATTTTTCTGCAGAAGGGCAATTGTGGGGAAATCCGCTTTATCGTTGGTCGGAACATAAGCGTACACAATTTGCTTGGTGGATGCAGCGTATAAAAAAACAATTCGAATGGTTTGATGTGTTGCGCATAGATCATGCACGCGCCTTATTTGATTATTGGGCGGTTCCACAAGGCGCAAAAACTGCACAACAGGGTGAATGGAAGTCAGGCCCCAAGAATGATTTTTTGAAAAAATTAAAGCAAAATTGGCCTTCTATGCCTTTTATCCTGGAAGATTTAGGTGACTTACATGAAGCTGTAAAAACCTTTTTAAAAACCTCAGATTTACCCGGCATGGCAATTGCACAGTTTGCTTTTTCGGGAGAAAACAATCCTTATTTGCCCGAAGCGTGGCAAGAAAAGCAAGTTATTTATACTGGAACGCACGATAATGATACGACTCGTGGTTGGTTTAGATCATTGAGTCCACTAGACCAAGAACGTGTTGCCAACATTTTATCTGTTGAAACCTTAACAGAAGAAACGGTAAGTAGAGAATTAATTCGTTGGATTTTTAAGCATCGTACTACACAACATGTTATTATTCCTTTCCAGGATTGGCTAGGTTTAGATTCTAAAGCTCGGGTTAATACCCCTGGAACCATTGGTAATAATTGGCAGTGGCGTTGCAAAAAAACAGACTTTGAGAGGTTTTTGAGAGATAATTCTCATTTATTTACTTAAGCAAGCTGTTGCTAAGGCGTAAGTTCTGCAATGAGATAGAGAGATACTTATAGATTTTATGGAACGTTCGTGCATAAGTTTTTGTCCGAGTGTATCGAGTTGAACAAAAGGACAGCCTAAAGAATCCACTAAAATTTCAACAGAAGTCCATTTCAGGGCTTGCCCGATACCCGTACCAAAAGCCTTAGCAACGGCTTCTTTTGCGGCAAAACGAGTGGCTAAAGAAGGGAATGGATTAAGCTTATTCCAGCAATAATGCCATTCTTTTTCGGTAAAAACGCGGCCAAGACATCCTTCTTTATGACGAAGAACGAAATGTCGAATACGTTCGATTTCAATGATATCGTTACCAATATACACCATTAAGCGCGAGTTCTAGGTTGTCCGGCGCGTAGCCAGGATTCAATAAATAAGTCGAGATCGCCATCCATAACGGCTTGAACATTGCCCACTTCAACATTGGTACGCAAATCCTTGACCATTTGATAAGGTTGGAAAACGTAACTTCGAATTTGATAGCCCCAACCAATTTCACCTTTTTCTCCATAAAAACGCTCCAAAGCAGAACGTTTTTCATCTTGCATACGTTCAAAAAGCCGTGCCTTCAGAACCTTCATAGCCGTTAAACGGTTTTTGATCTGAGAACGTTCATTCTGACAAGTAACAACAATACCGGTTGGGATATGGGTAATGCGAACAGCGGATTCGGTCTTATTAACGTGCTGACCACCTTTTCCACTCGCACGATAGGTATCAATACGCAAGTCCTTATCCTCAACAGGAACTTCGATGTCGTCACTTAATTCTGCCACCACATCCACCGCACAAAACGAAGTATGACGCTTCTTGTTGGCATCAAATGGACTTATTCTTACTAGACGGTGAACCCCTCGCTCAGCCTTTAAATACCCATAAGCATTGGCCCCTTCTACACGAAAGGTAACACGACTCAATCCCGCTTCTTCACCATCCTGAAATGCTTGAATTTCTGTTTTAAATTCATGTTGCTCTGCCCAGCGAAGATACATCCGAAAAACCATTTGCGACCAATCACAGGCTTCGGTACCACCTGCTCCTGCATGAATCGTTACAATTGCATTATTGGCATCCATTGGTCCTGACAGAAAAGTTTGCAGTTCCGTGGTATCTACAAGCTTTTTAGCGGTTTCAATAGACGCGTCGAGTTCACTACTCCAAGCCGCTTCTTCTTCAGCCGATAAATCGCTTTCTTTACAAAATTCTAAAGTATCGTAAAGATCTTGCAATACCTTTTTGCCTTCATGAATAACCCCTAATGCCCGTTCGATTTCTTTAGCCTCGCGTTGAAGGACTTGCGCTTGATCCAATTGGCCAGATTGCCAAAAACTATCATCTGATAATTGCTCACGTATAAGTTTTAGACGAGCTTCTTTGCCATCCACATCCAAAAACTTTAAAACCTTTTCCCAGCGCTCATTTAAGGCTTCTATCGCTTCTTTTTTCTCTACGTCAACTATCATGCAATTATAAAAAAGATTACCAAAGCCCTATTTTGCGTCAAGAGCGAATTCGTGGAGTTTCTAATTTTGTAATTAAATTCATAGAATTGAGCTGCAAAAATTTTGGCACAATCTTTGCTTCCTTTTCTTTTATCAAACGATAACAAAATTTTAAAAACGATGAAGATTATAAAAACGATTACTCATAAACTTATCCAAGCTTCTTTGCTGGTGGTAACGGGTTTTAATTTTAGTTTCGCGACTGAACCTAAAGCTATTATTGAGTCTTATGCAAATCCGTCTGAAAGTCATTATAAAAAATCTGGTAATGTTCTTGCTTATAAAAATTGTGTCGGCCAGACGATTGTCCTAAAGAGCGGTGATTATTTTTCTAAACAGAATCCAGAGATTGAAAAAAGTCCTGATGTTATCGTCGTTCCTCTAGAGGATATTGTTGCTTTGGTTGGATCAATAGATGAGAGCGGCAAAATTGATTTTAGTCCGAACATTTTTGAGAAATATAATCCCATAGAAAAAAAGTTAAGTGTTGAAAAAGAATTTAGTGAAGCAAGCATTATTTTAACACCCTCCGAAAATGAAATAAAAAACTATATCAATTTAGCTACTGAGGCAACAAGCGAAGACTGGCAAAAGCAATTTATAGACCATCAAGCCGATAGGCTAAAAACACCAATCGCTTCTTTAGAGAATGCGAAAAAGGCCGTGTTAAATGATTGCCCAAAAAATATTCAAAACTTAGATCAATTACGCCATACCGAATTTCAAATTCATACGATCTTGAATTCTTTTCATTCGGTGCTAAAAACTTATAAATTAGAAAAAAAAGATCTTATAGAAAAAGAAGGGGAACTTGATGATGTCATAAAATATGCAAAAATTTTACGGCTCCTATTGCCGGCAAGTTTTGCTTTAGACATGCAATTGAGTAGTCCAGTATATTCCTTTTTTGAAGCTTGTAATTCGTGTAAATTAGTTCCTTGGTTAACTATGAATAAAAACTTCTTCATGTTTAAGGTTTTAGATGCTCAGGTACTAAAATACGGAAAAGCTGTTTTAGCTAATTTCCATTCACAAACTGCTGCAGAAGAATTGCAAAAAGCTATAGACGCGTCTAAAAGATCGTCAGTGTGTTTTAATTTGTTGAGTTTATATAAGATTGGTAAAAATAAAATCACTCAGAATGTATATTGGCATTATTGTTCCTTTTGTTGCAGGGACCCAAGAGAGAATTGCAGGTTTTGTAAGGCTGGACAGTGCAATGGGACGGGGCATTGTAATTTTTGGTTTCAGAAGCGCCAAAAGTGCTTAGATATCTATACTTTTAAAAAGGATTTCACCAAAGACTATTACAAGCCTTATTCAGAGCACTGGACGCTCGAGCTAACAATTACTGAAGGTATTAAAGAAATTGTAAAAGAGCTTGCAGGAGTCAATTCTATTCACCCCAGTCAATATTACTTTGAATAATACCTGCAGCTAGCTTTGCTAGCTCTGAAAATGGAGTAGCGGTTATGATATTTAAAAGATTTTTATCGTTCTTAAATTGCTGCTCCATTAAGACTTTGTATTGTTCCATTTTTACAGTCTCTTCTGGTTCCATGTCAGACATACACGCCATCTTGTGAGATAATCTAAATAAATTTTTTAAGCATTCAGCATGTTTGGCTTCGTTATAAAATTTAGATTTCATAAACCAACTGATAAGATAATAGTTGCAACCACAACAGAAAGAGTTTACTGCCATCAAATCCGTATTGCTTGGTTTGTAATCTTCGTCGGCTAGCATTGCTAAAACGGCTTCTTTTGTGTTTTCCAAAACCCTTGGCCAATCTCCTTCATTTCCTTGGCAATACGCGTAAAGCTGATCCAATTGATAAAGACTATATTTTTCACTGCCGCCACCAAATGCTAATCCTAAATTCATGATTAAACTTAACCCAAAAATACTTAACCCTTTTACGATTTCTTTTTTCATAGCCCTATTCTCGGTAAATATTTGTGGTTTTGTCAAGCTTAAATTAGTTTTTCCAGAAGATCTACCGTTAAATCCCATTAGAAAACTACACATTTTCTATCAAATGAAAAGAGGACAGTAGCTACATTTAGCTAAAGCCCTCTTTAGTTTTTTATGAATGGCGTGTGAATTACATCATGCCACCCATACCGCCCATGCCACCCATATCAGGAGCTGGTGCAGCAGGTTTGTCTTCTTGAACTTCTGCGATCATGCATTCAGTTGTCAAGAGCAAGCCAGCAACAGAAGCTGCATTTTGAAGCGCAGTACGTGTTACTTTGGTTGGATCAACGACACCGGCTTTGAGTAAGTCTTCATAGGTATCGGTTGCTACATTGTAACCATAAGCACCTTCATGGTTCAAAACTTCGCGAACGACCAAAGAACCTTCAACACCTGCATTTTCACACAATTGGCGTAAAGGAGCTTCAATAGCGCGACGAACGATTTGGGCCCCTACCAATTCTTCATCCTTCAAGGAAAGGGCTTCGATAGCTTTAGCGGTACGCAATAAAGCAACGCTACCACCTGCAGAAATTCCTTCTTCAACAGCAGCACGGGTTGCATGTAAAGCGTCTTCAACGCGAGTCTTCTTTTCCTTCATTTCAGGTTCTGTAGCAGCACCTACATGAATAACAGCAACACCACCTGCGAGTTTAGCCAAACGTTCTTGCAATTTTTCGCGATCATAATCTGAAGAGCTTTCTTCTATTTGATGACGGATTTGCTTCAAGCGAGCTTGGATATCTTCAGACTGGCCAGCACCTTCAACAATCGTTGTGTTTTCTTTATCGATTGTAATGCGCTTTGCACGACCTAAGTCCGTCAATTGTACGCTTTCCAATTTGATACCTAAGTCTTCAGAGATGCAACGACCACCAGTCAAGACCGCGATATCTTCCAACATAGCCTTGCGACGATCACCAAATCCTGGAGCTTTTACGGCACAAACATTCAAGGTACCACGCAATTTGTTAACTACCAATGCGGCCAAAGCTTCACCTTCGATATCTTCAGCGATTAAAAGGAATGGCTTACCGGTTTTAGCAACATTTTGCAAGAGTGGCAACAAGTCGTTCAAATTGCTAATTTTCTTTTCGAAAATCAAAATAAAGGCATCTTCCAAAACACATTCCATCGATTCGGAATTGTTTACAAAGTAAGGGCTGATGTAACCTTTATCGAATTGCATACCTTCAACAACATCAAGCGTTGTTTCGATACTTTTGTTTTCTTCAACGGTAATGGTGCCATCTTTTCCAACTTTATCCATGGCATCAGCAATGATGTTACCGATTTCAGCATCCCAGTTAGCAGAAACCGTAGCAACTTGTCGGATTTCTTCACGGTTGCTAACATCACGGCTATTCTTAGCTAATTCAGCAACAGCAGCTGCAACAGCCTTATCAATACCACGCTTCAAGAAAATTGGGTTCGCACCAGCAGCAACATTCTTCAAACCTTCACGGTAAATAGCTTCAGCTAAAACCGTAGCGGTCGTTGTTCCATCACCTGCATTATCGGAGGTCTTAGAAGCAACTTCACGAACCATTTGTGCGCCCATGTTCTCAAATGGATCCTTCAATTCGACTTCTTTGGCTACACTAACACCATCTTTAGTAATGGTAGGAGCACCGAACTTCTTTTCCAAGAGAACATTGCGGCCTTTAGGTCCCAACGTTACTTTAACCGCCTTGGCCAAGGTTGTAACACCTGCCAAAATCTTTTTACGAGCGGCTTCATCAAAATGTAATGTTTTTGCTGTCATAAAATTTCCTTATTTATTAATAATTCCCAAAATGTCGTCTTCGCGCAACAAAGTATACTTTTCGTCTCCAAATTTGACCTCAGTTCCACCGTATTTGCTAATTAAAACGCGGTCTCCAGCTTTAACTTGGAAAGCAATCGTACGACCTTCCTTATCGGTCTTTCCGGTACCTAAAGCAATCACTTCAGCTTCCTGAGGCTTTTCCTTAGCAGAATCCGGAATGATAATTCCACCTTTAATTTGTTCCGCATCTTCAACCATTTTTACTAAAACACGGTCTCCAATAGGTTGTATTTTTACTGACATAATTTTTTCCTAACTTAAGATTAAAACTTTATTCCTTTTTTCCATCATCAACAACTTCGAAATCGGCGTCAACGACATTTCCATCTTCTTTTTTCGCAGAACCTGCATTGGCTTGTGGTTCAGCTTGTGGATTGGGTTGACCATTCTCTGCCGAAGCATTTGCATACATAGCACTTCCAATCGCTTGCAACAAATCCATCAATTCCGTTTCCTTGTTCTTGAGCAATTCACCATCGGCGTCTTTATTCTCTAAAACCTTTTTAATATCGGCAATTTTAGCTTCTAAAGACTCCTTCTTGTCGGCTGGCAACTTGTCTCCAAACTCTTTGATTTGCTTCTCTGCTTGATAAACAAGAGTATCCAAACGATTGAAGGTTTCAATTCGATCGCGTTCTTTCTTGTCCTGCTCAGCGAATTGTTCGGCTTCTTTACGCAAACGTTCTACTTCTTCATCCGAGAACCCAGACGAACCTGTAATAGTAATCTTCTTGTCTTTACCAGTTGCAACATCTTTAGCGGTTACATGCAAGATACCACTAGCATCGATATCAAAGGTAACTTCGATTTTTGGTTCACCACGATGTGCGATAGGAATACCCTCTAAACGGAACACGCCCAAAGTCTTATTGTCTTTAGCTAACGAACGTTCACCTTGAAGCACGTGAATATCGACTGCAGTTTGATTATCCGCATACGTTGAGAAAGTCTGTGTTTTCTTGGTCGGAATGGTTGTGTTACGATCGATCATTGGGGTCGAAATACCCCCTGCTGTTTCAATACCCAATGTTAATGGTGTTACGTCTAAGAGCAAGATATCGTTTACATCACCCTTTAAAACACCACCTTGAATAGCTGCACCAATGGCAACCACTTCATCCGGGTTAACACCTTTGTGTGCTTGTTTTCCAACTAAAGCATTAGCTAATTCAACGACTTTAGGAGAACGAGTCATACCACCAACCAAAACAAGCTCATTGATGCTTTTATCATCAATTCCCGCATCCTTTAAGCAGGCAAAAAATGGTGTCTTTAACCGTTCATACAAAGGATCACAGATTTGTTCCAACTTCGAACGTGTTAAGTGCACATTTAAGTGCTTAGGACCACTAGCATCTGCTGTAATAAAGGGTAAGTTGATATCCGTTTCTTGTGCAGACGACAACGCGATCTTGGCCTTTTCCGCTTCTTCTTTTAAGCGTTGACGTGCCATTGGATCTTGACGCAAATCAATTCCATTTTCTTGCTGGAAGGAATCTGCCAACCAAGTAATAATGGCATCATCCCAGTCGTCACCACCCAATACAGTGTCACCGTTGGTCGCTTTTACTTCAAAAACACCATCACCAATTTCCAAAACGGAAATATCAAATGTTCCTCCTCCAACATCGAATACGGCAATCGTTTCATCTTTTTTCTTATCCAAACCGTAAGCAAGCGAAGCAGCTGTAGGCTCATTGATAATACGCAAAACTTCTAAACCTGCAATCGCTCCGGCGTCCTTGGTCGCTTGACGTTGCGAATCATTAAAATAGGCAGGAACGGTAATAACAGCTTGTTTAATCGGTTCGCCTAAGTAAGCCTCTGCATCCGCCTTTAATTTCGCCAAAACCATAGCCGAAATTTGTTCTGGAGCAAAACGTTCGGTTTTATCCCCTACTTCACACTCGATCCAAGCATCACCGTTTTTACCTTCTACAACCTTATAAGGTAAGCCTTGTAGACTGGACTTAACTTCATTATATTTGCGACCAATTAAGCGCTTTGCCGAAAAAATAGTATTTTTTGGATTGGTGATTGCCTGACGTTTTGCAGCCTGCCCAACCAAACGTTCGCCGGTCTTGGTAAATGCAACAATCGAAGGTGTCGTACGAGCTCCTTCTGCATTTGGAATAACAACTGGTTCGTTACCTTCCATAATGGACATACACGAATTTGTTGTTCCAAGGTCAATACCTAAAACTTTTCCTGTAACTTTATTCATAATACCTTCTTATTTCGCAAAAATCGTGCCAACTTTTCAAATCCTAGTATTTATGCGGACTTTAAACAAAAACCTTTCTTTCAGATAGTTTATTACTGTCATTTTTTGTGCCAAAACGACACACTTATGACACATTTGTGCCAAGTTGTACCAAATTTGAGCCAAAAGCATTTTAAATATTGCAAAAAAAAGTATAAAATGTAGAATAAATTATGTGAAAAAACGACAAAGCGGATTTACTTTAGTAGAAGTGTTAATGGCAAGTTTTTTAGCTTGTATTACCTTAACCTGTATTATTCAATTTTTTCTGACGCAATTAAATCAGTACCGCTATATTAGTAGCAGTAATAAAATAAACGAAAGTTTGCGTATTTTATCAAAATTTTTAGAAAAAGATGTTCACAATGCTTTAAGTTTTTATGTATTTAATAATCTAGAAGAAATAATTTCACCGGAAAACGGTAATTTTACCCTACCAACAGCACCCTGCATAGGCAATTGCATCCTTTTTGTACAAGAACGTGGTATGGTAGAAGGCGGTCGCGGTGTTATTTATCATGTTGGTGAAGCAATATCACTAAATGGTCAAGACTGTTATCCCTTATACAGAGCTTTAGTAACATTTTCGTCTAATGTAGGTACCGGTAAGCCCATTAACGAAACAAAAGATACTCTTACCAATTTAACTGTTGGGTATTTGCCAAAATTAACAACCGAAACTGCTGAATCAGGCGAGGGTACCAATAACAATACAACCTCCAACGATTGGCCTCAGTTTTTTTCTCAAGATGAAACGACAGGCATTTTTTACACCAATGCTAGAAAACGTGCTGGGTATCCATTGTACGATTCTTCAACTCAAACACCTTACGTAGCTGGTTGCAGACGTGGATTATTTGTCGGAACACGCCTTATACAGCCAGGTTTTCAGGGAGTCCATGCAGAAACTTTATGTAATTTTTGCTTTTTTTCAAGAAATCCCAGATTTTAAAAACTATAATAGGCTTGATTTTATTTCCTAAGTTCTTGAAACTAAGAACAAATGCTATTTTTTTACCAAATCAAACAAAACTCAGAACATTACCGGTGGAAATTGCAATGGGCTCGTTCGCAATGGCATTGTTTACGGAATTTAGTAAAAAAAGGGCATTATCCATACCGTCTTTTTTCTCTACAATCCATTTTTACTAAAAAGCTTTTTAAGCAACCAGAAAAACTCCAGCTTAAGCATTGGATCTATTTTTTCGAAAAATTATCAGCTCACTTACATAGTGGAAAGAACTTATCAAATGCTTTAAAAGCTTTAGGTTCAAACATACACATCGAAGCTCAAAAAAAGTTCATCAAAGAAGCTCTCGAATGTCTATCGAGTGGACGCTATTTCTATTCCGTTTTGCAAGATCCTCAATATCATTTTTCGCAACAACAAATTAAGTTATTAAAGTGTGCCGAAATGAGTGGTTACTTAACCCAAGGAATTGATCGCATTTATGAACAACTCCTGCTGAAAAATAAAATACATAAGCAATTACGGCAAAACTTAATTTACCCTTGTTGCGTACTGAGTTTTACCATTGGCTTTTGCTTCCTTCTAATTTTCTTTTTAGTTCCACGTTTCCAAGAATTTTTCATCCAACAAGGTTTACCGCTTAACGGCTGGGTAGGTTTTATTTTCTCATTTAATCATCTATTACCCAAAATCCTTCCTTTGTTAGCTCTCTTAGGCTTGGGAAGCTTATTGCTTTTTAAGTATCAAAAAAACCATTTCAAGCAATTATTTGAAACTTATTTTTACAAATTCTTCAGTCCACTTTATTACAGCTCGTTCGCAATTAACTTAGCAGAATTATTAGAACAAAACATTTCTTTAATTGAAGGTTTAAAACTTTCTTTGCCGCACTTGCCTAGTCGGTATTCTTATGAAGAAATAACATTTTCACTTCAACAGGGAATTGCTTTATCGGATGCCTTAAAAGGACTTCCAAAAGACTTCATTCAAACCCTACAATCTGCAGAAATTAATAGTGAATTGGCTAAAAATTTACGTAATTTATCTACTATCTATTACCAAAATTATGAAAACAAACTTTTACAGCTTGTAAAATGGATTGAACCGGCTTGTCTTCTCTTTTTGGCGTGTTTTGTCTTTATTATCGTTTGTAGCTTGTTTTACCCATTGGTACAACTTTTTCAAGGCGTCGACTTTACCTCTATGTAAAGCTTATTCCGACTTTAAAGCCCGCATCATTAAGTCGTTTATCGCAAGCTTAAGTGGATAATTTTCATAAAGAGCACGATACAACGCCATTAGAATAGGTGCATCAAACTTTATTTTTTGTGCAAGATTGAAAAAGCAACCAACGCTCCAATAACCCTCTACAACGTGATCACGTAAAAGATCGTCTATCGCTTGACCTTTAGCAAAATTTTCTCCAAAGCAACGATTGCGACTCCAACTACCTTGTGCTGTAGCAAAAAGGTCCCCGAGACCACTAAGACCATAAAACGTTTCTTTTTGGCCGCCTAACTGAACACCAAAACGCGCCATTTCATGAAGTGCTCGCGTTAAATAAGCTGCTTTTGCATTATCACCCAATTGCAAACCTTCTAAAATACCGGCACCTAAGGCGTAAATGTTTTTCAAGCAACTTCCTAATTCCACACCTCGTAAATCTGAACTGCTATAAACACGAACGGTATCGTTGCTGATGGCTTTTTGTAAATCTACCGTTGAATGCGTAGAAGCGAGCACCATAGCAGATCGTTTCCCTAATGCGAAATCTTTTGCATAGGTAGGTCCCGATAAGCAAAAACATTCAACTTGCGGCAAATGCTCCGACAACCAATCTGAAGGCGTTTTTAAGGAATTGCGTTCAAGACCTTTAACAAGCGAAATAATACGTTTAATCTTAGTTTTATAAGGTTTTAAACGTTCACAAACCTCCAATAAACCTTGCGTTGGACAAGCAATGAATAAAGCTTCGCAATCCTCTAAATAAGCTTCAAAATGAGCATCTACCTGCAAATTATCAGTGAAAGGGATACTCGGAAGATAAAATGGATTTTCACGCATTTCTTGCATTTTTTGCGCTTTATCCACATTGCGTGGCGATAAAATAACGCGATGCCCTAATTTTGCCAAGTGGATTGCCATTGCCGTCCCCCAGGCCCCTGCACCCATAACTACAAATTGCAACCGTTCCATTTAAACTGCTTTTTCTACCACTTGTTCATCAAAATAATTAAAATCCATACCAGCATTAACCACAAGCGTTTGGCCATTAATACCACTCGACGCTGAACTTAACAGAAAAGCGATGGTATTGGCAACTTCCTGCGTTTCTAAGGCACGTTTTCTTAAGGTCAACTTTTCGGCAAACAAATAGTTCTTTAAAAACCCTGGAATGCCTGCAGAAGCGCTGGTTTTAAGAGGTCCAGAACCCACGCAATTAAAGCGTACTTCCATATCTGCACTAAAGGCTTTTGCTAAAAATCGAACGGTACTTTCCAAAGCCGCTTTTATGGGAGACATGTATCCGTAATGAATAGCTGTTACTTGTGAAGAAATACCTACTGTTACGACAGAAGCATTTGGGGAAAGTAAAGATTTAAAGGCCTTAGAAATTTCTACGAGAGAAAAACAAGAAATTTGTGCCGCTTGTAAAAAATCGTTTCGATGGGTTTCATGGAAAGGCTTAAATCCTTCCGAAAAATTAGCAAAAGCAATTGAATGCAAAATCCCATCAAGTTGTGGAACTTTTTGCTCAACTTCTGCCTTTAAGTGTTGGATTTCTTCTTCTTTTTCGACATCACAAATAAATAATCGGTCTTCGGGAATCCAACGAGATAATTCAGCCTTTCGTTTTTCACTGCGTACACTATACAAAACCTGCACACCTTGCTCTTCAAGTAATTTCCCTGTAAACCAAGCAATACTTTTCCGATTTGCTAAGCCGAAAATTAAAATTGTCTTACCGTCTAAATTTAGGAAACTCATAAGCTCGAGTTATTAACCATTCCAAGAATAAACTCGATAGAAACGAGCAATTGTCCATCTTTTTTGGCACAACCTTTAAAGAAATAAAAATCCTTTAGTTTTTGCACAAATTGAGCTTCTAACTGCAAAACATCTCCCGGGAAAGCCATTTTCTTAAACTTTGCAGATTCAATACGCGTTAAAACCGGAACTTTACCTTCCACTTCTGCTTCATTTAAAAGCTTTTTGCTCATAAATACACCGGCTGTTTGGAAGATAGCTTCACACATCAACACCCCAGGCATAATCGGCATTTGCGGATAATGTCCTTTAAAAAACAATTCCTCCTTCTTCAAAACCCTTTCTGTAACGATTTTTTCATCCGTTAATTCAACAATCCGATCTACAAACAAAAAAGGCTCTCGATGAGGAATTGCGTTTAAAACATTTGCATCTACATATCCGTTTTCAACCATATCATCTGTTGTAAACCTTGTACCTTAAAATGCAATCTTAAAATGAAAAAGCATCTTAAAACTTGCTGTATAAGCTTAATAAATGGTTTGAAAATATCGAAAAGAAAATTTTTTCAAAATACAGCGTTCGTAGAATTTAAAGAAGAAAATCACATCCTCAAATTACCCTTTTACCAATATTAATGCGGCTTCATAAACTTTTCTTAGCTAGGTTTTTCAAAACTCCAAAAGTTCTTATTTCTATTTTCTTATAAAAATTCACTTGACCTAGCCTAAACAAAAGTCCATAACTATTATCAGTTTTGCAGGTGTAGTTTAGTGGTAAAACTCCAGCCTTCCAAGCTGGATTCGTCGGTTCGATTCCGTCCACCTGCACCAGTTTGGCATAAGTATTGCTTCGTTTTAATACATGAAGCATTTTTTTTGTTTTATTGGAATTGTTTTATCATTAAAATCGACTGCTTATGCAAAATCAGCAGATAATTTTTCCGTTGAAGATAGATTTAAAGATGAGACTTTTGTTTTAGATGATATCAAAAATTCTACAAAAGCTCCTAATTCTTTTAAAAGAACTAAATTTAATAGAAGAGATGTACGGGCAAGAAGGCCAAAAAAACCTATAGCACCTGCACGAAATCAATTCTTGTTATCCAAACAATCCAAAGAATTATGGCTAGAAACAGGATCTAACCGTAAAATAGATACAAATGTTTTAGATAAAAACACTTTTTATGACATTTTAGTTGCAACACAGTGTCTATACCAAACAACTAAACGTTATCAAGAAGATAAGGTTTTGTTTCCTCAAAATAAAATGGAGGATAATAATAATGATGCTTCTCCTGCTTTTAAAAAATTGATTACTAATAGAAGAGTTAAAATTGCAGGTTTTATTTATGGAACGCATGGAGCTGCTAGAATAAAAGAAAATGGTATTATGGGAATGATTGCTTATAAAGAAATTTTAAAAGGAAGCGAAAAACAAATCCAAATTTTTGCTATAGAAGAAGGTTCTCAAGGTGAAAACTTTCAATTTTTAGGAGGCGTTGGGGGAGCAAGTTGGATGACAAACTTTAATGCAAAGAAAGTAAATGTAGATCCCCAAAGCTTGGAAATACCTAGCAGCTTTTTATTAAATTCTGCACAAAAATTATCACTGCATGAAGGTTTTTACAATAAAATAATTTCTTCTAAAATAAGTACAGAAGGTATTCTTAAAAGTTTATTTGAGAAATTAAAAATAAAAAACTTTAATGCTTTAGACTTAAATGATTCTTCTATTTCTGGAATAGAATTGAGGGAACAAGTAGATAAAGTTAATAAATGTAGTATAAAGCTATATATTGTTGGACATAGTCAAGGAGGCGGATTGACCCAAATTGCTGCACCTTACATAACAAGTTGGGTTGGAAAATATTTATATGGAAATAATTTTGACAATAAGGTATTTAATATAGCTCATGCTATTTGTTTATCGCCTGCTAGAGCTATTGGTGATGCCAATACTTTAAAAACAATCGAAAATGTTATGGGGAGGCAAAATATTTTAGGATATTGTAGTTATGCAGATCCTGTGCCTTGCTTGCCATTAGGAAGTAATATTGGTTATGATCCTGTAAAAGAACGCGGAATGAAGCTTTTGATGAAAATTGGTAAAGTAATGAGCAAAGTTTTAAGAGAACCTTATAAAAGTTTTTTAAGTACAGTTTGTGGAATGGAAAATTTTTATGAAACTTTAAATGTTTGGGCTTACGAAGATCCATTTTATTTAATTGAAAGATACTGTACATTAAGTTTAACAGATCTAAATGAATATGTTAAGTGCCTTGATAAAGATAATTTTTTACCTATAGAATGTTTACAAAATCCGAAACTAAAAGTAAAAGACCAAAAGAAGAAAAATATTGTCAAGGCGAAAAAAATGATAAAAAGCTTAAAAGAAACACAAATAAAAATAAATGATATAAAACAGAGTTTTATGGCTGTTCAAAATGCATATTTTGAAGCACATACTACTGATGTTAAAGCATCAAATAAGAAAATTCTTGCAATTGCAGAGAATTTAATACGCATGTTAAAAAATATAAAAGTAAAAAATTTTGTTGCGGCACAACATTTCGGAACTTACACATGTTTGAAATTTAAACCATTAGATGGAAAAATAGGCAAAACTTATTTGTCTTTAGATTGCTTGTTTAATGCAGAGTTATTAAAGAGCGATCTTCAAGCTGCTATGGATTTGGGGGTTGAATACCACAAAAACAAGGCAAAAAAAGTAAAAAAATAAGAAGATTGCCCAAGCAAAACAACCTAAAAATCTTAAGGATTTTTCCATTTTAAAAGATAAAATATTAGGGGCATAACCCGTAATATTTTTTAGAATCCGATAACTAATAGACAAAACATTAAAAAAATGAAGCCGTGCAGAATCAAGATTGAAGTGAAACTGATAAAGGTCACATGAGAATACAGAAGCAAGAGATGCAAAGTAACAAACATTTTCTAAAAAGGTGAAATTAAGTTTTTGAAGGCAATTGGCAAGATACGCAGAGGAGCAAGATGCCTTTGTTGAATTGAGAAATACTAAAAGAACAAACCAATGGTCGTTAGCCATTTGAAGGCGAGAAAGAAAGTTTTGTGAAAACAACCTCTCCTTCGCTAAATACCTTAACTAGAAACCCAATATTTCTTACGCTCGTTTTTTCTCCCAGACTTTTGCAGATCCTCTATTTATTAAATAAGTGTATTATCTTAAAAAAGGCATCTTCTTGAGTTAGATTATCCAATTTATTAACCAAATCTTGCACATTTTTTACTTTTAGCCATCGAAAAACTTTAGCAATTCTCTCTAACTGATTCAATGCATGTAAAAACTCATGAGCCAAGGTAATAAAGAATGGAAATTTCTGCTCTCGGAGATGATATTCCCATTTTTCTAGATTGTCAGGATCGGTGAGCAGGACAATAGAAAAATCAGTTTTGTACTTTACAGAAGAGATAAAAAGCTGCTACAAAGTAAAAAGGACGGCTGAAAGCCACGGACACTGCAAATAGAACGAAAAACATACACAAGGAGGACAAATGTTAAGTAAAATCACGAAATTAGTTTGCGCTGGAGTAATAATCGGGCTAAGCGGGCTCTGTGCCTGGGGGAATCGGATAGATGTATTTTATGAAGGAGGTCCGACGCTAGTAGCAGAAGGAATCGATGGCGTGGAGTTGCCACAAGAACTTAGCGATTGGACCCATGAATTATGGAATGAGTATGATGACAAGTTTGAATATATTGGCATAAAATTCAACTTCCCTGAAGGAATAATACAAATTTGTGAAGATGAATATTGGAAAATCTATAATGAAGAGGAAAAACAAGAACTAGAAAAACTTATCCATACAGAAGAAACTTTTCATGATTGGTGTAGTAAACAAGAAAGAATAGATTATCCAGATCATTATTTTTATTGCAGATATGCTTATTTATTTAAAATCGCAAATAAAAAAAATTACACAATCCCATGGGATTTTTGTAAGAAAATAGAGCTGGGGTTAATTTTGGACACAATTCACTTAAAAGGTGCTATACGTTGTATGCCTGACTATACAACACCCATTGGAAAATACATAAGAAGTTTTATTCGCAATGTAACACCCAATTCTATTTTTTAACAGATTAATATTGTCTTAATCTTTTATTACAATTTTTTGAAAACAGATACCATTATAATAAAGCATTATATCACTATTGTAATTATTTTCCAAAACCTTTTGCAGATTTTTAGCTTCTGAAAAAATCCTTGTAGGATGTTTGTTTGAAAGCCAATATTTATAGGCCAACCTTTCGTCATCTACAATAACTAAAACTTTCTTTTGTCTCATTATTGTTTGGAAATATTGAAAAGACTTTTCATTTAAAGGAAAGTTAATGTATTGCCTCATAAGAGAATCATTTTCTTCCTTTGCTAAATCAATACTTTTATAATCATTTAAAACAATATGTTTTGAATATTTAGGAAGTAAAGCAATTCCTTCGTTTGATTGTAATATTTCAAACTTTTCTATCTTTTCAGCTACTTTTTCCATACGCATACCTTTAATTAAAACAATTTTTTGTAAAGATTTCATCATTAAGTGTTTTATTGTATTCTCTACATCTTGTAAAAAAACATCCATATCAGATCTATTTGTATATTCAAAGTGATATTTATGATTAACATTCTGACACTTTTGATAAGAAAATAATCTTAATTTTGATAAGGTTAATCCAAATTTGTCGTAAGTTATTATATTGTTTACATAGGATTTCCCTAGTATTAAAATCATTTTTTTCCAAAATTCAATAGAGTGTGCAGCAAAATGTGACCAAGAAATAATAGAAGGATCATTATAAAATTCTTGTAAAAACAAAGTTTCGCTAATGTAAGCAATCTTTCTAAAAGCAATTCTTCGTTCACTTCCTAAGATAACGGTCATTTCGTCAAGAGAATCGTCATTTTTTCCGTTTTGCCAAAAAACTTTGTATTTTGACTGTAAAATCTCTTCACTTTTTTGAAGTCCTAATTTTTGCATTAAAAATTTTT
>JBKSMP010000026.1:0-34562 GCA_046881885.1 Opitutales bacterium | reverse complement strand
ATTCCTAATAAATTTCCATCTTCATCTTCCACAAACTCAGGACCTT
This sequence comes from Opitutales bacterium, assembly GCA_046881885.1. Classification (GTDB taxonomy): domain Bacteria; phylum Verrucomicrobiota; class Verrucomicrobiia; order Opitutales; family UBA9783; genus JBKSMP01. The sequence goes on along the minus strand of JBKSMP010000026.1, from coordinate 34,516 downwards.
TACAACCCAATAAAAATCCATTTAATTTAATAATTACTCCAGCGCAAATTAATTTCGTGATTTTACTTAACATTTGTCCTCCTTGTGTATGTCTTCTTGTTTTATTTGCAGTGCCAATGGCTTTCAGACGTCCTTTTTACTTTGTAGCAGCTTTAGGCGATTCTTGTAAAGATTAAACGTTGAGTTTATTACCCTAACAAAATGCATACGTGTAAGAATTAATGTATTTTAGCTACTTAAATGGAAGGATATACAAAACCGCGTTCTGGTTTTGGATCCAAAAAAAATTGTAGAAATTGTTTTCCTTTGTCCGTTTGATAACGCTCTTCCTCTAAGGCTTTTTGAGCTTTTTTCTTAAAGGATAAACTTACACCATCATAGATTTCCCGATAAAGCGTTTTTATATCAGTCATTTCTGGAGATGTAAAACCTCTACGTTTTAATCCGACTACATTTAAGTTTGATACGCGATTTCTTTCTAAAACCGTCACAAAAGGCGGAATATGGCACGTAACTTCTGAATTACCCGATACAAAAGCACTTTCGCCAATATGTACAAATTGGTGAACCATAGACCCACCGCTCATAAAAACATAATCTTGCAACGTTACACAACCGGCCAAAAGAACATTATTAACAATAATACAATAATTTCCTACAACCGTATCATGTCCAACATGCGAAAATGCCATAAGAAGACAATGTGCTCCTATTTGTGTATTTTTCCCTTCCTCAGAAGCACGATGTATGGTAACACCTTCTCGAATTTCAGTAGATTCTCCGATAAGTACACCACTTTCAAAATCAAAAGATTTCCCACTAATTTGGGGATCATCCCCTATAATAGCGCCTGTATGTACATGTACGTTATTTTGAAGAATCGTACCTTTTTTGAGAACTACATGCGCATCTAAACAAATACCTTCTGCTAAAAGTACACCTGCTTCGACAACACAAAAAGGCCCTATTTGGCAATTTTGTGGAATCGAAACACTTGTATCAATAATAGCCGTAGGATGTATCATGCACGCACAATTTTAAAGTTCTCAATGTGTAAATTACTGTCTTCCTTAAATTCTAACTTTACTTTAAAATCTGCTTCTAAAGCATTAAAATCTTTTCGACAGTGTGTAATAATATAATCTTTTAAATGTGGATTTAACAAAACTTTAAAGGTAAGCGCCTGATCTTTTGCACAAAAAACTTTTGTAAGGATTTCTCGCTGCATACGCATTGCCAAATTCCACGGAGATTTGATAACACCTTCTCCACCACAATAAGGACAATGTGAATATAACTGACTTAGAACGCTTTCTTTATGCCTTTGCCGCGTAATTTGCATAATGCCCAACTGAGAAATCGGTAATACATGCGAACGGGCTTTATCTCGACCAAATTCCTGTTGCATGAATTGATGTAACAAACGCCGACTTTTGGCTAACTTCATGTCTACAAAATCTACAATAATTAAGCCACCAATGTTACGTAAACGTACTTGGCGAGCAACTTCTCGAGCAGCTTCCAAATTGGCTTGAAAAATAAAATGTGAAGCCTCATCATCAACCCCCTTATGCGAAGACGTATTAACATCAATTGACGTCAACGCCTCTGTTTCTTGAATAACAATTTCTCCACCAGAAGGTAATGGAACTCGGCAAGAAAACATTTGTTCAATTTGTGCTTCAATGTTATAGCGATCAAAGATTGGAATAGAATCCTTAAAATGCATCACCTTATTTTGAACATGAGGTGCAATCCGTTTAATCAAATCTAAAATATGATTATAATCAGCCTCATTATCCACTAAAATACGATCTACATCTTCCGTAAGAAAGTCGCGAACTGTTCGTTCAATTAAACTAGGTTCGTGGTACACTAAACAAGGATGTTTTGCACTGTCAACGCGCGCTTGAATATTTTGCCAAGTTTCTAGTAAAAATTGTAAATCGCGAACTAATTGCTTTAATGTACTACCACTACTTGCTGTTCTAAAAATGACCCCCATTCCCAATGGTAATGCAAGTTTTTTCAAAATTTTCTTTAAACGATCGCGTTCTTTAACATCTTCTATTTTACGCGAAATACCACATTGATTGGAATAAGGTGTTAACACCAAAAAACGTCCCGGAAGTGCAATATTCGTTGTTGTACGAGGTCCTTTGGTTCCTATTTGGCTTTTCGTTACTTGCACCATAATATCTGAACCAATAGGAAACATGTCTGGAATATCTTGCAAAGCTACCTTTTTGCGGTTATCTTTACATACATTTCGATGAACAACTTCTACACCTTCGTCTGGATTGCTTTCACTAAAACCTTCTCCATTAACAAGCGGAAGAACATCCCAATAGTGTAAAAAAGCATTTTTATCTTGTCCAATATCTACAAACGCAGCTTTTAAACCCGGTTCTAAATTTTGAATTTTTCCCTTAAAAATGGCCCCAAACATTTGTTGGTTTTCACCTGTATCCATTTCTAAGTTATCCAGTAATCCATCTACTAAAACGGCTACACGCTTTTGCGGCAATAGACCATTAACAACAATTTCTGAATAATGTTTATCCTTTTTAAAAAAGTTTAAAAAACGTTGAAAGAAACTTTGATCTTTCGACCGTTCTTTAGCTTCATCCGCTAAAACTTTTGGATCTACTTTTACTGTTTTCTTTACCGGCTTTGCGATATGTTTTATTCCATCTACTTGTTTTTTCTTCTTAAATTCTGCCATGTTTGTTCTCCTACAATGCTTTCAAAAGAGGTCATTCAGCAAACCGAAATCGGTATACGCTTTGTACTAAACCTTGGCTAAAAAAGCACACAATCATGAATGATCCTCCATAACTCAAAAAAGGTAGTGGTAACCCCGTAATCGGCATAATTCCGAGTGTCATTCCCATATTAATCCAAACATGTGTAAACAATAACAATGCTACACCTACGCTTAAATAACATCCGAAACGATCTCTAGCCATTGTGGCGATACGAAATGTATTAAAAATTAAAATGCAATATAATACAAGCACAAAATACGTGCCTAATAAACCTGTTTCTTCTGCTAAGACCGAAAAAATGAAATCATCCAAAGAAGCCGCTTTAGGTAAATAACCTAATTGAGCCTGCGTATTCTTTGTCCACCCTTTACCTAAAATTCCTCCAGACCCAATAGCAATCAGTGATTGTTTTAAGTGCCATCCGACATGCACACCTTTAGGGTCAATACTCGTTGGAACCGTAAACGCTAAAATACGATTACGCTGATAATCCTTCAAGGGCAAAAATGAATGTATTCTTGATTCACGGCCTTTCAAACGCTGATAATAACCATAAACATCCAAAGTAATGAGTCCTATCCCAAAAAGCGTCGTTAAAAAGACAATACCAAAAAATCTTAAAGAAAGTTTTGAAACAAATAAAAGTCCAAAGATAATGGCCGGTAAAACCATTGCAGAACCTAAATCCGGCTGTAAAAAAATAAGCCCAAACGAAATGCAACTTATAATAAAGATTTCAACCAAAACACGAAAAGAATCGCGAATCGTTGTCATTTGTGTGCGTGTTAAAATACTGGCAACCATTAGTAACGTAGCTAATTTGTTAAAGTCGGAAGGTTGAACATTAATAAAGCCAAAATTGAGCCAACGTCGACTTCCTCCCAAAGTTTTTCCCATGGGGGTCCATAACAAAAGTAATAAAAATATGGATAAAATATAGATCCAGTGTGCATTTTGCAAAAAAACCTTATAATGGATGCTAGAAGTTACATAATAGATGATAAGACCCAGACAAAGCCAAATAATTTGTAGCTTCCATTTAAAATGTAGAACCGTACTATCCTTCTGTATCGCGTACATAAAAGCAATACCTATAATGCTCAACAAAATTAGGATAGAAGTATTCCATAAAGACAAAGACGTTCTTCTTTTCTTCCAATCTTCGAACTTATAGTAAATAAACTCTATACCTTCTATGATTTGTTTTAACATGGATCCTTTTAAAAATCGCTTATGGTACACGTACTATTGGTTAAAAGTGGATGTTGAAGCTGTTTCTGAAAAGCTACTCGAACAGGACAAACATGATAAGTTTTGGCCAAGTAATCGTGCAAGTTATTGTACACTATACGACACGCATATTCAATTAATTGATAGCGTTCTTTAAAGCATGTTTCCTTCAAAAAACGAATGAGCTGATCATAACAAAGTACAGATTGTAACTGATCCTGAACACAATGAATTTTTTTTGGGAGTTGAATATCAATCTCTATTTTTACAGGAGTTGTCGTATGTTGTTCAGACTCGTAACACCCTATCTTTAGAGGTAATTCAAGTGTACACAAATGAAGAACTGTTGTAGGTTCTAGTACTTCTTTATGACTTAATTTAAGAGTTTTCTCAGGAATTTCACCATAGTGGTATACAGTTCGCATGAATGAATGACTTCGTTGAACCCCACGCATGGCAACACAAAGATGCTCGCCTGTCATTTCCACAAAAAGCGCTTTAGCTCCTGTAACCTCTTTTAATGTTTCTCCAATTTGTTGCGTAAGACGTTCCTGCAATTGTAAGCGTTTAGCAAATAAATCTACGATACGATAAATTTTAGACAATCCAAGAACTTTTCCAGAAGGTACATAAGCAACCTGGCATTTCCCAAAAAAAGGTAATAGATGGTGTTCGCACAATGAAAAATAAGGAATGTCTTGTATGTAAACAGGTTCATCTGTTTCACAATCAAAAAGAGCACCATTAACAATTTCGTCCAGGTTTTGCTGATAACCTTGGGTTAATTCCTGAAAACTCTTCAAAAACCGTTCTGGAGTCTTTACCAAACCTTGCCGCTTAGGATCCTCACCAATAGATCCCAACAAACGCTCAAAAAAAGAATTCGTCTCTTCCAATGTCACGATACTTATTACAATGCACATACTTCACAAAAATGTAAAAGCTTTTTAATAGATTTATATAAAATTTAAAAAAATTAATTCTATTCTTAAGTATGTTAATAAGTTGGCATGAATCCTGTTTATGCAGAATTCATCTAGCTTGTAGAAAATTTTTCTCTTGTTAATAAGTCTGCGATTTTAAGTTTTTAAAAATGAATAAATTAAGTTTTTGGTATGCTTTTTACAGGTTTTTAGCAAGTTTTGAACAAATTATTCACAATTTGTAAAAAGGAAGTTTTTTCTCATAAAGAAAAATTTGCTGAGCGAATAAACTTGCGAAGAAAGCTTTTTTATTGCTGCATAGGAATATATGGATACCATTGTAGCATTATCAACCCCTATGGGTGTATCAGGTATTGGCGTTATTCGTCTGAGTGGCCCTGATTGTTTGCATTTGCTACAAGAAATTTTTCATAAGGATGAAATAAAGCCACGTTATGCTTATTTGGGAAAGTACCGTTTAGTTGAAGAGGAAAACATTCTTGATGAGGTTTTATTTACGTTTTTTGCGAAAAATGCCTCTTATACAGGTGAGGAAATGTTAGAAATCTCTTGTCATGGTAATCCGCTAATTATACAGCAAATTTTAAAAGATTGTTTAAAACGGGGTTGTCAGCAAGCTGAACCTGGTGAATTCACACGTCGAGCCTTTCTCAATGGTACTTTGGATTTGTGTCAAGCAGAGGCTGTTGAAGATCTCATACATGCACGTTCTTTGCAAGCCATTCAATTAGCACAGAAGCAATTATCGGGATCTTTGAGTACACAAATTGAACAATTTGTTACAGCATTAACGGAGCAAATTGCTTACGTAGAAGCTTTTTTGGACTTTCCTGAAGAAGATTTACCCGAAGAAAATCGTAAGGCTTTTAGGGAAGCTTTGCATACGATGCGGCATCAAATAGAGCAATTGATTCATGCTCATCAGCATTATGCCCCTTTACATGAAGGTATTCGAACGGTTATCGCGGGTGCCCCTAATGCTGGAAAAAGTACCTTGCTTAATTTGTTATTAGGTCAGGAAAGAGCGCTCGTAAGTGAGATTCCTGGAACGACGCGTGATTTTATCTCTGAATATTGTACAATTGCGCCTTATACCTTAAAACTTGTCGATACAGCTGGTTTGCATGAGACTAAAGATCCGATAGAGAGTTTAGGAATTGAAAAATCCTACGAACAAATCCAAAAATCAGATGTGGTTCTTTGGGTAATTGATAGTTCAAAAGCACCTACAAACGAAATAGAGGTATTAAAGGAAAAATTTGTTCCAGAAAATACTTTGGTACTCTTCAATAAGAACGATTTAGGTTTTTGTGAGACCTATAAAGAATGTTTTAAAAACTACCAAACAGGTTCAGTTTCTTTAAAAGCAGAAAATGTTTTAATTTTGTTAAAACAGACTTTGCTCGATTTTTTGGACCATAAATATCATAATTTTTCTGAAGAAGCTTTTATGATTCGAGAGCGTCACGCAGAGGCTTTTTTGTTAGCTAAGAACAATTTGGACAAAGCCCTTATTTTGCTGGATAAGAAATGTTGTGATGATTGTTTGGCGGCAGAATTAAAAGAAGCTTTAAAAGCTTTGGAACAAATTGTTGGGCGTGTTGATTATGAGCGTGTTTTGGATCAAATCTTTTCGAAATTTTGTATTGGTAAATGAATACGTTGTTTGATGTCATTGTTTGTGGAGGGGGACATGCAGGTTGCGAAGCAGCTTGGATAGCGGCGCAAAAAGGTGTGTCGGTGTTACTTATCACGCAAAATTTGGATACCGTTGCTCAGATGAGTTGTAATCCTTCCATTGGAGGTTTAGCTAAAGGACATATTGTTCGTGAAATCGATGCTTTAGGGGGTTTAATGGGCATCAATGCAGACGAAACCGCCATTCAATTTCGTATTTTAAATCGTTCCAAAGGTTTAGCCGTACAAGCTCCTCGTGCTCAATGCGATAAAAAATGTTATCAAATAAGCATGAAGCAACGTTTAGAGCAACACCCAAACATTCGTCTGTTTCAGGATGAAGTCGTAGATTTGCTCGTTAAAGAAGATTGTGTTTGTGGAGTAAAAACGAAGCTTGGTCTGGAAATCGCTTCCAAGACGGTTATTTTAACGACAGGAACGTTTTTAAAAGGTACCTTGCATATTGGTCATCAGAATTTTCCTGGAGGCCGTATGGGAGATTTTTCGAGTTATCCTTTAGTGGAAAGCCTCCAAAAGTTGCAATTTCCTTTAGGTATTTTAAAAACAGGGACACCAGCTCGTATTTTAGGGAAAAGTATCAATTTTTCCGTTTGTGATGAACAACCAAGTGATGAAACTCCTTGTTTTTTTGCGTTTTATGACACACGATCTGCAGAAAAAGAACGGTTAGAACAGATCCAAAGTCCTGCAGCTTGGCAACCTGGTTCTAAAACTTGTTCTTGTTGGATGACCTATACGACTGAAGCGACCCACAAAATCATTTTAGATAATTTGAAACGATCAGCCTTGTTTTCCGGAAATATTCAGGGAACAGGACCACGCTATTGCCCGAGTATTGAAGACAAATGTGTACGTTTTGCAGAACGCGATCGTCATCGTTTGTTTTTAGAGCCCGAAGGTGTTTGTACGGATGAGTGGTACATCAATGGCCTTTCGACAAGTTTGCCTTTAGATGTTCAGTTGGAAATGCTTAAAACCATTCCAGGGCTTGAGCAAGCTGTTCTTTTAAGACCCGCTTATGCAGTTGAATATGTTTATTCCGATCCGACCGATTTGTATCCTTCGCTTGAAAGTAAACGTTTAGAAGGTTTATTTATGGCTGGCCAGATTAACGGAACATCGGGTTATGAAGAAGCGGCTGGGCAAGGTTTATGGGCAGGAATGAATGCGGCTGCGAAGGTTTTAGAGGAACCTGCTTGTATCTTATCACGTGAGGAAAGTTACATCGGTGTTTTAGTCGATGACCTAACGACAAAGGGTACGCAAGAGCCTTATCGTATGTTTACGGGGCGTGCAGAGCATCGTTTGTTACTGAATCACTCCAGTGCGGAGTTGCGTCTTTATGAAAAAGCGCGTCAATGGAAATGTTTGAGCCAAGAGCGTTTAGAAGCCATTCAGCAAAAAGCACAAGCGATTGATTACTGGGTTCAAGAGCTAGAAACGCGTCGTGCGGAACCTGGGCAAAGTTTTGGTGATAGCGTGCGTCGTGCTCAAAGCGAGGAAGGCTATCCTATGCCGGAATTTCCAGCCGATTTTTGTCAGCAAAGTGATGCAATTCGTGAGGAAGTGCTTTATCGGCTTTCCTATCGCGGGTATTTAGAACGTGACCGTAAGCAGATTGAAAAAACAAAGTGGCTGGATGCGATTCAAATTCCGCAAAACTTTGACTATCATGCTGTTCATGGTTTGCGTACGGAAAGTTTACAAAAGTTGGAAAAAATTCGTCCGATAAATTTAGGCCAAGCCAATCGTATTAGCGGCGTTAATCCGTCTGATATCCAAATTTTGATGATTGCTTTAAAAAAGTTTTTTGATGCCAAATGAATAACGAAGAGCGTTTAAAACAGTATTTGGAAACCGTTGCTTTACGTAAAGAAGCCTTACGAAAGACCTTGAGAGATATTTTGCAAACGGATAAAACCTTCAAAACCCTTGAAATTGGTTGTGGTCATGGCGATTTCTTGGTTCAGTACGCCCAAAACTTTCCTGAACGTTTTTGTGTCGGTATCGATCTCATTACGCAGCGTATTGCAAAATCCAATCGTAAAGCGAATCGGGCTAATTTGACCAATATTGCTTTTCTCAAAGCCCGTGCAGAAGAAGTTTTGGAATGCCAGCCGGAAGATTTTCTGTGGAATGAAGTGATTGTGCTTTATCCCGATCCTTGGCCCAAAAATCGCCATCATAAAAACCGCTTATTTCAAGTAGAGTTTTTATCGCAGTTAGCCCAACGAGTTGTTCCAGGAGCCAAAATCCACTTTGAAACAGACTCCTTACCCTACTTCGAAGAAACTTGCCAACGCATCGATGCCCATCCCAATTGGCACCCAATTACCTGCGAATCTTATATCGTCAATACCGTCTTTTCTCGCCTCACCGGCCAACAAGGCCACCATGCGGTGTTTGAGAGAAGGTAAGCTTTGTTGTTAAAGAAAAGTATTTAATAATAAACTTCTTCTAAAAACAAACCCTTGGCAGGGGCACAAAGCAGAGGAAATTGGAGATTATTTAAATTGAGGCGATCCAAGATTGTATGGGCATTAATTTTGCCGTAAGCACACATAACAAGCGCTCCTGCAATCATGCGAACCATTCGATACAGATAGCCTGAGCCGATAATCTCCAGATGGAATTTATCGCCATTTTCTACGATTTTCAAAGAATGAACCGTTTTAATAGGATTCTCACCAGAAAGAATTTTTCCTGCAAATCCTTTGAAATTATGCGTACCTAGAAACAATGGAAGCACTTCTTGGATGCGTTCTAAACAAAAATCTTTTGCGAGCAATGGCCACACATATCGATATTCAAACGGATCCGCTGGCGTTTTCTGAAAATAATAATGATAACGCTTTCCTTTGGTTGAAAACCGGGCGTGGAAATGTTCATTAACTTGAACAACATTTTTTACTTGAATGCATAAATCAAGCTGAGAATTTATAGAACGCTTAAGCGCTTCTGAACCATGTAACCAATCTGCATCGAAATGGAAAACCTGACCTCGTGCATGTACTCCAGCATCTGTTCGGCTACTACCATGAATACGCACAAAACGCTTAAAAACAGCCGCTAAACGTGCTTCTATATGATCCTGAACACCATTTCCATTGGGTTGACTTTGCCAACCACAGAAATTGGTTCCTTCATAAGCACAAACACATTTCCAACGCATTCTTTTAATTGCATCGCGATCTTAGGGCTTGTCAATATTTTACTTTAAATTCAATAGTTATTGGACAATTGTAACGACAATTTGTACAAAAAATTTACCCATAACCCTAGAAAACTTTAAGTTTCATTGCATTAAATCTTGCGATATGGCAATAAATTTCTGAAACTAGACATATGAATGGATTTTTTTACCGGCCGGAAACACTAACAACGCGGTGGATAAATCGTATTTTATGGTTTTATTTCATTGTTTTTATTTTTCAGCAAATCACGCATGTTTGGTTTAATTGTGGCTTGTTGGATGCACTTTTTTGTTTACAACCAAGTTCTTGTATAAACTTGCAAATTTGGCGCTTATTTACTTATTCGTTTTTACATAGCGACTTTTGGCATATTTTCTTCAATTTGCTCTTGTTTTATGGCAGTAGCCGATTACTTTTGCAAGGAGAGCTTAAGCTTAAACAGTTACTTGTTTTATACAGTTCTGGAATTGTTTTTGGAGGGCTGGCATGGTCTCTTATGCATTTGCAACAGCCTCATTATGTACTTATTGGAGCTTCTGCAGGGGTTGCTTGCTTGTGGACCTATTTTTTCCTTCTCTACCCTGAAAAAACCTTATCAATACTCCTTTTCTTTGTTTTTCCAGTCAATTTAAAAGCACGTTGGTGTCTTACCTTCTTTATCGGTTATGAACTTTTAAATTGCTTATTTTTTGAACTTCAAGGCATGACATTGGTAGCACATTCTGCGCATTTAGGAGGTGCTCTTATGGGATATTTATGGTTTAAATACCAAAATTATGCCGAGAACCATCCCAAAAATAAACCCCAACAAACCACACAAAAATCGCGTTATTTTGTACATATTGAGCAGGACAATGTCATCCAAGACGTTCCTTTTGGTTTATTAAAAAAATTGCAAGAAGAAGGAATTGGTGCGCTTTCTGCTGAGGAAAGAAGATGGTTAGAAAATTATAGGAAACTCAAATGAATATAAAACTGCTATTAAAAACGTTTTTAGTCTACTTTGGTGTCATTATTTCAGCTCAAGCGAAGACACTTGAAGCCAATGCTACAATGCGCACAGAAACCATTTTCTTGGTGCAATTATTGGAACAACTTCATTTTTTACAAAAAAATTTAAAAGATATTGGCGAAGAAGCTATTTTGCAAAATTATTTTAAAGCTCTTGATCCTGAAAAGCTCTTTTTTTCAAAAAATCAAGTAGAGGCCTTCAAAAACACATACTTACCTTCTTTTAATCTACTGTGGCATGGAGGCAGCCTTATTCCTGGTTTCGATATTTTTGCCAAATATTGTGAAATGGTTCAATTTCGTACACAATGGATTGAAAAACGCCTTCAATCGCCTTTTTCCTTTTACTCTCACGAAACTTACGATACTGAACGCAAGCATGTCGAATTGGAAAACAGCACCATTGGTCTCGATTTAGCTTGGGAAAAGCGCCTACTTCATGAACTATTAAATGAAATGTTATCTTCTCATTCTCCTCAAACCGAGGAAGGGATCGAACTAGAAGAGCCTACAACCGAAACCGTTCTAACGGAAGAATTGGTTTTAAAGGCAGAAAAAACGGCACGTAAAACCTTGAGCGAGCGGTATCAAAATTTTTATAAGCAATGCACCGACGTCGAAGCTGTCGATATCCAAGAACTCTATTGTAATGCTTTAACACAAATGTATGATCCACATACTACCTTTTTTTCGGCTGATTCCATGGAAGATTTTGCAATTAGCTTGTCAAATTCTTTGGTCGGTATTGGCGCATATCTCAGTGAAGAAAAAGGTTCTTGTGTAATTAAAGAGCTCCTACCTGGTGGTCCTGCAGAACGTTGCCAATTGCTTAAAGCTGGCGATAAAATTTTGTCAGTAGCTCAAGGTGATGAAGACTTTATAAGCATCCAAGGCATGAAATTGCGACGTTCGGTAAAGCTGATGCGTGGGCCAAAAGGGACTAAAGTACGCTTACTTGTTCAACCGGTTGATGGAGAACCTTCCGATCGAAAAGTTATTGAATTGATTCGTGACGAGATTAAACTCGAAGAAAATTTAGCTTCCGCAAAAGTATACTCTTTAATCGATCAAGAAGGTAATTATCACTCAATCGCAGTCTTAAATTTACCTGCGTTTTATGGCCCAGACAATACAGAAGACCTCGAAGCCCATACCTTAAGTAAGGATGTCGCCAAACTTATTCAGCAATTAAAACAATACCATGTAGAAGGCCTTATTTTGGATCTTCGTCGCAATGGTGGTGGTTTACTTACAGAAGCGGTTAATCTTGCCGGTCTTTTTCTTAACGAATGTCCTGTCGTACAAGTAAAGGACCATATGAATAATAGTGTTTCCCAAAGTGCTTCAAAAGACAGTTGTATTTGGGAAGGTCCGCTTCTGCTTTTAACGTCGCGTTTCAGCGCATCTGCTTCCGAAATTGTTGTAGGGGCCTTACAATGCTGTAATCGTGCGCTTATTTTTGGCGATAGTACGACACATGGCAAAGGAACCGTACAAGCAGTTATTGAAATGGACAAGTTGACGATGTTGTCATCTGTTACTCCACGTTTGGGTTCTGTTAAACTTACCCTTCAAAAATGGTATTTGCCAAATGGTTTATCGACGCAACAACGTGGTGTTCGTGCTGATATCGCAATGCCATCGATTTATGATTGCCTACCGATTGGGGAATCGGATTTGCCCAACTCACTTCCTTGGGACTCTATGGAACCGATGCAAACTTCATTTCAAAAAGACGCCACTTGTTATTGGATCAAGCCTGGATTATTGCAATATCTTGTCCAAAATCAACATTTACGTCAAAACACTCAACCTATGTACGATTGGTATCAAAAGCAAGTTTATTGGTTCGCCAAGAAATATAAACAAACACAATTTTCGCTTAATCTAAAAGATCGTATTGCCAACATCAATGAAGATCGTGCTTTTAAAAAAGAATTGAAAGAGCTTGAAAAATCCTTCCAAGCATGGCGTCCAATGTATAAAAAGATTCTTCTCAAAGATTTACAAAAACAATCTGCAGATAAAAAACCCGATGGTTTTGATATTTTTGAGTATGAAGCTTTACAATTGATGCTTGATTGGATCCAAGCTTTATCCTTAAAACAAACACCACAGCTTTGGTGTTACGGAAAAATAAACCCTACTAACGGCTTGTTTGCACAATGATTATTTCTAGCAAAACAAACGCGAACTACAAAGATTTATTGGCTTTAACCACCAATAGAGGTCGAAAAAAGTCCGAACGATTCATCATTGAAGGGAAACGTGAATTAAGTCGTGCGTTAAAAGCAAACCTACCAATTCTTTCTTTTGTTTTCAGCGAAAGCGCCATAAAAAACGAAACGATTACAAGCAGCTTTGGTCCTCATTTTTCGCAAGCAACGATTTTATCGGATGAGCTTTTTGCAAAATTAAGTATCCGCGAAAATCCAGACGGTGTGATGGGGATCGCAAAAACTTGGTCTAGCGATTTGTCACACTGTAAACTTGATCCTAACGGCCTCTATCTTCTGGTAGAAGGCTTGGAAAAACCCGGAAATCTAGGTGCATTGATGCGTTCCGCTGAAGCCACTCATGTCGATGGCTTCTTTATCGCAAATCCAGTTGTAAACATTTTTAACCCCAATGTTATTCGTGCTTCCCAAGGCGCTGTATTTAATCTTAAAATCTATTGGGATACCTCAGACAATCTACTCCAGCTTTTCAAAAATGCTGGACTCCAAATGATTGCAACAACACCGCATACAGATCTTACTTATTGGGATTGCGACATGAAAAAAGGCTCTGTTATTTGTGTTGGTAGTGAAGCCTTTGGCCTGTCTAAAACTTGGCTCGAAAACGCTACCCAAGTCGTTATTCCGATGTACGGCCAATCTGCAGACTCGTTAAATGCCAATATCTCCGGAACACTCTGCCTCTACGAAGCGCGTCGTCAACGCCATCATTAAAAAAATAGGCATTTTTAGCCAAAATTGTCTTTGTTTTTCTTTAAAACAAAAAAGGGCATTACTGCCCTTTAACAATGAAATACTTATGATTAATTACTGGCGGAGAGAGAGGGATTCGAACCCTCGGTACCCTTGCGAGTACACAGCATTTCCAGTGCTGCACGATCGGCCACTCTGTCATCTCTCCTAACAACGAACATAATTATCAAAGACTTTTATGTTCGTTGGCAATACTAAAATTGAGAAACTAATGTTACGCCAGCACCAACAATAGAAGCGATTGTCATCAACTTCAACAAAATATTCAAGCTAGGACCTGCTGTATCTTTGAATGGATCTCCAACCGTATCGCCAATAACAGCTGCTTTGTGTGCTTCCGAACCTTTTCCGCCGAAATGTCCCTCTTCAATATATTTCTTGGCATTGTCCCAAGCGCCTCCGGAATTTGCCATGAAAATTGCAAGAACAAAGCCACAAGATAGTGTTCCAGCCAACATACCAATAACTCCGGGTACGCCTAAGCATACACCAACAATGAATGGGAAAGCAATGGTCATGAATGCAGGCAAGAGCATTTCACGTTGTGCTGATTCCGTTGAAATACGAACACAGCGAGAATAATCTGGCTTAGCTTCACCTGTAAGGATACCTTTAATTTCACGGAACTGACGACGTACTTCATCAACCATCTTAGAAGCGGCACGACCAACTGCATTCATTGCCATTCCACAGAAAACGAATGCCAACATTGCACCGATAAACATTCCCATCAAAACTTTCGGATTCAACAAATGTACTTCAAAGAAATGCATTAACTGAACCAAGGTAGTATCCAAGGTACGAACCATCTCTCCATTGATTTCTAAGACATCCTTACCAATACGAACTAAACCTAACTTCAATTCTTGAACATAAGATGCGATCAATGCTAAAGCTGTTAATGCTGCCGATCCAATAGCAAAACCTTTTCCGGTTGCTGCAGTTGTATTTCCAATGGCATCCAAGGCATCCGTACGTTGACGAACTTCGCCAGGCAAACCACTCATTTCAGCATTACCACCAGCATTATCGGCAATTGGTCCATAAGCATCGGTTGCCAAGGTAATACCTAAAGTTGCCAACATTCCAACTGCGGCCAAACCAATACCGTAAAGTCCTTCATTGATGGCAGAAGCTTGGAATTTAGAAGCAAATCCGAATGCCAAAGACATACCAATAACCACTGCAATAACAGGAATTAAGGTTGATGCCATACCTTCACCTAAGCCACCAATAATGACAGGTCCAGGCCCCGTACTCGCCTTTTCGGCAATACGACGTGTTGGTTTGTACTCGCTAGAGGTATAATATTCACTGCCTTTACCGATAACAATACCGGTTATCAATCCGGAAACAAGAGCACCCCAAACATGAGTACCCAAACCTAAGTAATTTAATAAGAAGTAGGAACAGATGATTAAGCCAACTGCTGCGACATGAATACCACGATCTAATGCCTTCAAAATTGCTTTTCCGGATTCATCTCCACCAACTTTAACAAAGAAAATACCACCCAAGGACAAGAAAATTCCAAGTGCCCCCATTAATACTGGAGCCAAAACCGCATTCCATTGTAATTGAGGTTGATTAAAGAAAGCCAATGCCCCCAAAGAAGCTGCGGCCAAAATCGATCCATAATAAGATTCGTAAAGGTCAGCTCCCATACCGGCAACATCACCAACGTTATCACCAACATTATCTGCAATGGTAGCAGGATTACGCGGATCATCTTCAGGAATTCCAGCTTCAACTTTACCCACTAAATCTGCTCCAACGTCGGCAGCTTTCGTGAAAATACCACCACCTACACGAGCAAATAAAGCTTGTAAAGAAGCACCAATACCAAATGTAACCATGGTTGTTGTAATCAATAGCATTTTTTCTGCTTCTGAAACCGCTTTTATGCAGCTATTGAGAATATAAAACCAGAAAGAATAATCCATTACAGCCAAGCCAACAACCGTCAAGCCCATAACCGCTCCACTACGGAAAGCAACTGTCAAACCTTTATTAAGCGAATGACGAGCGGCTTCTGCAGTACGTGAAGACGCAGCTGTTGCCGTCTTCATTCCAAAAAAACCAGCCAAACCCGAGAAAAAACCACTGGTTAAAAAGGCAAATGGAACCCAATCATTTTGCAAGTCTAAACCATAAGCTAAAAACGCTAATAACAAAGCTAAAACGACAAAAACCATGCCGACTACTTTGTATTGCTGCTTAAGATAGGCCATAGCACCTTCTCTTACATGCGAAGCAATCGTACGCATCGTCTCATTACCCTCGCTTTCTGCAATCATTTGCTTATAAAAGTAGAAAGCAAAAATTAAGGCACTTAAGCCTGCAATAGGCGCTAACCAAAACAATCCGTTCATCATAATATTACCTTTCCAGTAAAAAACAAATTTACCTCTTTATTAAAAATTATGGCTATTTTTAAAGAAATTTCAAGCTTAAATAAAAGAAATTATAAGCAAATCATGGTAAGCGTTTTCGCATTTCTTCTAAGATTTGCGTGATTGCAAAGGGATGCTGTACAATCGATTGTGAGGTAAAATTTCTTGGAACATAAACATCTGCAGAAGGTTCATGTGAAATGATTACACAAGACTCTTCTTCATTTACAGTGTCTACAACAGACCAACCCTCTATACGTAAACAAGGTTTTAAGGCCCTACAAATAGCTTCATCGAGATTTAAATAACAACGCCTAATGCTTGTCTTTTTAAGAATAGAAAGACTTTGTTTTGGCATATGTGCTGGTAGATAAAAAGTAAATACAGATCCTTGCGTTTTGGTACTTTCAACAACAATGGTACCATCATAACGTTTTATAATCCCGTAAACACTCGCCAAACCTAATCCAGTACCTTTTCCTATTGGTTTTGTTGTAAAAAAGGGCTCAAAAATTTTCTTTTGAGTTTCATCATCCATACCCTCGCCCTGATCTTGGACAGAAATTTGAATATATGAACCCTCGATTAAGCCTTGAGGACATCCTTTGAAATTTTTAGCAATAATCTCTATTTTTCCACCATTAGGCATCGCATCTTTTGCATTTACACAAAGGTTCACTAAAATTTGATCCAAATGTGTTTCAGATAATTTTAATGGCCATAAATTTGCTTCTATATCTTCAGACAAAAGAATATCCTTGCCTAACCAATTCCGCAACATTGCTAAAGTTTTCCGAATAACATCTGTAGGATAACAAACATCTTTTTGCTCAACTTCTTCTATGTTTTTGCGGCTAAACAACATGAGTTGCTGGACAAGAACAGCACCACGCTCACCGGCTTCATGGATGCTTTTCAAATAATCTTCAATCTTTTCGCTGGAGGATTTTTGTGCAAGTGCCAGATCCGTACAGCCATTAATAATCGATAATAAGTTATTAAAATCGTGCGCAATACCGCTGGCCAAACGTCCAACAGCCTCTATTTTTTGAGTCTGACGCAAATTTTCTTCCATTTTCCTCAATTGCGTAACATCCCTTACGGTAATAACGGTATGGTGCAATTGCAGTTGATTATCAAAAAATGGAGACAAGCTCCAGTTCGTCAATTTTTGCTCTCCGTCTTCGCATAAAACGATGGTATCGGCCGTATAAGCACAATTTTCTGCTAATGCACGAATAATTGTCTCATTAAAATTTTCACAAAACAACTTTGTTAACGACTGTCCAACTAAGGCTTCTGACGTCGTCTTTAAAAGCGTCAACAAACTCTGATTTGCATATTTTATCTTGTAATCTGATGCCTTGGGATCAACTTCGGTAACAATAACACCTTCTTGTGAACTCGTCAGCGCAGAGGCCAACATAGACTCTTTTGCACGCAACAAAAAACGTTCTGTAAAATCATTTAAGGAAATTACATAACCTTGGATGCTATTATAAAAATCTTTTAAAGCACTTACCTGGATATATAAGTACACTTTTTCCTGATTTTTATCAAAACAAATAACTTTATCTAAATCGGTATCTAGGAAGTCTAAAAAAGAATTATATTGCCGCAAATCTTCCATACAATAAAGCGGCAATAATTTGTCAAAAGATTGATTTAAAATTGCATGTAATGGCTTTTCTAAAAACTGCTGAGCCGCAGGATTTGCATACGTAATAAGACCTTCTGGATTTATTGAAAAAATAGGATTTTGCAAGGTTCCCAAGGTAACCGCTAAACGTCTCTTAGTATCTTTTGATTCACGTTCAATAGAAGCTTTATGTAAAGCCATTTCGGTTGTAATGAGTACCATTTTTGCCGTATAAGGCTTTAAAAGAAATCCAAATGGGGTCGACGCTTTTGCTCGACGAATAACGTCCTCAGACGTGTATCCCGTCAAGTAAATAACGGGAACATCGTATTTTTGCTTAATTTTTAGAGTGGTATCGATTCCGTCTAAACTCCCCGACAAGGTAATATCCATCAATAAAAGCGAAGGATGATGTTCTTCTGCTAGTTGCAATGCCATCTCGCCACTAGAAGCAATTGGCAATATAGAATAACCTGCTTTTTGCAAGATAGCTTTTAGGACAAAAGCAGAATTTACGTCATCTTCGACGATTAAAATAGAATCTGCAGTACTCATTGATGACGTCGCAATTGAATGTTTTCGTCTATTAGCTGTTGATTTGTTTCTAAAAGTGCCTGATGAGCTTCTTCATAAGCCAATTTTATCTCAAATGCACTATAAGCTTCTTTTATGGTCTGAATCAGATGTTCTCGCATCCAAGGTTTAGCTAAACACCTAAAAACTTCAGCTTTATTAATAGCTTCCAAAAACATTTCACTTGTTAAGACTCCTGTAATCAAAATACGTGAACATTTAGGCTGTATTTCTTTTACCTGCTGCAAAAAGTAAGTACCATTAAGTTCTGCCATACGCTGATCTGAAAGAACAACCGCAAACGTTTTTTGAGGTAATAATTCTAAAGCTTCTTTTGCATGTGTCGTTCCTTGGCACACGTAACCTTCTAATTTCAGCGTTTCCAACAAAGCCTTTAAAATTGCCTCATCATCGTCTAAAATAAGAATAGGGTATGGTTTTTTCATGATAACGTTCTAAAATAAAGTAATACTGTTGTACCCCCATTTTCTTGAGAAGCAATTTCAACTTTTCCTTGCATGACAGATATGTAAAATTGCACCATAGCCAACCCCATCCCTAAATGAGTTTCATCGCTTAACTTCAGTGCTTTCGGTGCTTCTAAAATTTTGTCAATGACATCTAATGGTATTCCGCAACCATTATCTGAAATCTCACAAACCATAAGTTCGTCCTTCAGTGTACATTCAATACAAACCTCTGGATCGCTAACTTGCTGCAAAGCCTCTGCTGAATTAAATAAAATTTGCAAAAAAATGCGCTGTAAACGTTCTGGACTGAATTGAATGACACGCGTATGAGCTTGCTCCGCTTTTATTGTTAAATTTGTACGAGGGGGCAAAAAAGAACGTACAATAGGCAATAATTCTGCTAAAAAGGCTTTTAAATCGATATAAGTAATTTGGTGAGAACTTGCATGATTGAGTTGCGAAAGACGCATCAACAAATCCCGTTCTTTGTAACAATTATTACGAATCGAAACAATACCATCTTTTAAAGAATCTGCATTAGGATGCTCGCAATACAACTCACTCAAAGCCAAACTACCTGTTAAATGATTGCTTAAATCATGTAATAAAAAACGACAAATTCGTTGCGCTTTATGTTTCCAGGCTAAGTTAAAAATAATTTCGTTCGAACATGTAAACATACCCTACGTTACCTAAAAATAATAATCATCTTATAAAAAATCAAGCGCTAAATATAAGGAGTTTGTAGGATCAATCGTGAAGAATAACCCGAAAGGTAAAAGGTTACGAAAAGCAAAAAGAGATGTGCAGATAGCGTTTTCGGCTTTTTCCCAAAATTTTCTTTCAAATGGCCAACGGCCATTGATTCGTACAAGACTGTGCCTTGCAGTCTTTTTCTAAGAAAACCTCCCTCTGTTTATCTTGCCAATTATCTTTAAAAACTTAATATTGGACCTAGGGAAATACTTGTTCTTTGCATTTCCTACTTCTGTCTTTTTATTTTAGTTTCTAGCGGTTGTTTTTCTGTTTTGATTCTGCCCTGTTTTAGGTAGCAACAAATCTATTAAAATCCCATTTGATCCACGGTTGGATCTGGAATGTTTTGTGTTAATAAGCGGCTTTGGAGACCTGCAATAAAGTCTGAAAAAACTTGCTCATGAGGTGCCTTTTTCAATTGTTGATGGACCATCGCCATACGGGCATCTAAATTGTCTGCCAAGCTTACCAAAACGGCTTCTGGAGTAGCTGGATAAACGGCAGCCCCCCATTCAGGTTCACCTTGATGCGAAAGAACAATATGTTCTAAGCGTTCCAGCCATACCGGATGCAATTTTTGTCGAAGTGCTGCACTACGAACCAAGCGATACCCTAATACAACATGGCCTTGTAAACGTCCTACACACGTTCTATCAATCCCTTCAGTCGCACTGTAACGATACTCTAGAACCTTTCCAACATCATGCAAAAGCGCGCCAGCTAAGGCCAAATCTGCATTTACTTCAGCATAAAGCGGTAACAATTTTTGCACAACGCGTGCCACATGTACAGAATGTTCTAACAAACCATGTACATAAGCATGATGCATGGAAACCGCCGCAACACTTTCAAAAAATCCTGTTCCTAAGTCCTGAAGGGTTTGTCGAACAGTCGCTGCAAGTGTTTCGTACTGAATCTGTCCAATTAATTGCTCTAGTTCTTCTTTTAAACTCTCTACAGATTCATCTGGCCGTTCCGATAATTCACCCAACAACCCTTCATAAAGCTCATCGCTAACTTCCAAAACACTTTGGACTTTCGGACTAAACTTTTCCATAAAAAGCTCCGACTGGCCTTTTATTTCAACGACTTGCGGACAACGTGACAAGGGTTTTGAAAAAAAGAGAAATGGTGCTGTTCCATCAAAACAATTAAATGTAAAAGAGTCCTTTGCGTCACCTGCTTCTATCTGCAAAAATGTAGTATTGTTCTTACTGATTTTGCGATTGATTTTTTTAACGAGAACAAAGGTTTTAAATGGAAGCCCAACTTGCAACGCCTTGAGCTCTTGTACGGATAGATAATTTTCCTTATTCATTGAGTAAAAAACAAGTTCCTAGCTTAAGAAAGATAAAAAATCCAGCAATGTCTGTAATTGCTGTTAAAAAGATATAAGAACTTTGTGCAGGATCAAACTTAAAACGCTTTAAAATAAGCGGTACAAGTGCTGCTGTAAACCCTGAAAGTACCATTGTAAGCGCCATCGACAAAAACACAACAAGACCCATCTTCCAATCATGCATCATGAAAAATGCGGTACATCCTCCCAAAAAACCTACAATAACACCGTTTAATAACCCCTTTAAGAGCTCCTTACCGCAAACGAAAACACCATCCCCTTTCTGAAATTCTCCAAGGGCTAATCCACGAATCGCCACCGCCAAGGTTTGTGCTCCCGTATTTCCACCTAAATTGGCAATTGCTGGCATAAATGCGGCCATCCAACAAATTTTTTCAATCGCATGGTTAAATTTCGAAATGACATAAGCGGAAAAAAAGGCCATAATGAGATTAATCAGTAACCAAGGATTTCGTTTCTTCAAACTGTACCAAATGGTATCATGAATGCTTTCGTCGGCACCCGCACCATGCAACTGTTGCAAATCCGCCGTTGCAGCTTCCTGTACAATATCCAAAACGTCATCGTGTGTTACAACACCCAACAAACGATTCTTTTCATCCACGATCGGAACATCAAAGAGATTGTATTCCGCCATTTTATTGGCAACCGTTTCTTTATCAACCTCCGGCAAACAAGCAATCGTCTGGATATTCGTATCCATAATCTCGCCAACCGTTTGTTTCGGATCTGAAAAGATAAGATTTTTTAAGGAAGTAACGCCCAATAAGCGATTTTTTTCATCTAAAACGTAAAGATCGTATAAGTTTTCCACTTTTTTGCGATCTTTTCGCACATGCTCAAGCGCTTCTTGCAAGGTCCAACTAGAACGCAAAATAGCCACTTCTGGATTCATAACGCCACCAGCGGTATTCGGATCATACCGAAGCAATTTGCGAAGCGTGAAAGCCAATTCTGGATTAATTCTTGCTAAAAGACGGACTTTATCTTCTTCGTCTAACTCGCTAACAAGGTCCGCAGCATCATCGGCATCCAAAAGTTCAATAATACGCGCCGCACGAAATTCTCGCATGGCACTTAGCACCTCCGCCGAATCTTCTGCATTCATTTCCGCCAAGATGTCCGAAGCACTTTCTTCAGACAATCGCCTTAGAAATAAACGCCGCTCTTCAACCGTTAAACGCTCAAGAAAAGAACCAATTTCTTTGGGTGAAGTACGCGCTAATTTTGCCGGATCCAAATGCTCAAAACGCGTTTCAAGGTGCTCATTAAGCTCCTCAAACGTATATTGCTCGAGCGTTTGCGCAATCGGATGGTCTTGTATTAGATCTGGCATAGCTTTGAAAAATTAAATTAAATAGCTTTTCGCATAAATCAACGTTTTTTTAAGATTTTCTATAGAAAGGGCAAAATTAACTTACTTAATTCATATTCTAAGTTGTTTCGCTAACGATTGTTTCCTAGATAGAAATTTATCCTAAAAAATGCATTGACTTTTGGACATAAAAATTTTCTGATGAATAAGTAAAGTGAATTGGGTCGGTAGCTCAACGGTAGAGCAGTGGCCTTTTAAGCCATTGGTTCAGGGTTCGAATCCCTGCCGGCCTACCAGTTTTTCAAAATGGATAAGTTAGAAGAAATGTTTAAAATGCAGCACGCTTTAAATGTGCGCATTTTGGGACAAGACGCTGATCAGATCATGCAAAAAAATCTGACAGAATGGGTTTTAAAATATTCGCGTGCTTTACAGCAGGAAGTTTCCGAATTAGTCGATTGTGTTCCGTGGAAATGGTGGGCTCATTATCAAAAAGAAGACTTAGAACACGCAAAAGTTGAGCTTATCGATATCATCCATTTTGTAATCAGTTTAGCACAAACCTTGGGCATGAGCGCACAAGAAGTTTTTGATACGTATATGCGCAAAAATGCTGTTAATTTTCAACGCCAAGATTCTGGTTATACTGAAAAAGCAAAAGAGCCATCCTTAAATGATTAGCATTTATGTTGGCTTATTGGGTGCATAACTTAGATCCTTTTTTAATAAAGTTCCCACCACCTTGGCCGATTGACGGAATTCGTTGGTATGGATTTGCTTATTTTTTAGCCTTTTGGTTAGCCTATCTTTTTCTAAAACAATTAGGGAACAAAGGACTCATCAAACTCTCCTACGAACAACAACAAACGTATTTATTTGCCTTGTTTTGCGGGATTTTACTAGGAGGCCGTTTAGGGTATGTTCTATTTTATCAATTCGACTATTATTGGGAAAATTTATTTGAAATCGTTGCGATTTGGCATGGAGGTATGTCCAGTCATGGTGGATTTATTGGCATCACGCTTGCACTTTATTGGCTCAGTAGAAAGCAAAAATACGCTCTGTTTTCCCTGACAGATCTAACCGTTTGGTTGGGAAGCCTTGGAATCTTCTTTGGACGTTGCGCCAATTTTATTAATGCAGAAGTTATTGGAAAGCCCACACAAATGGCTTGGGGAATTTTATATAATGGCGAACTGTTTGCACGGCATCCTTCTCAACTTTATGAAGCATTGGGTGAAGGCCTTCTTATTTTTATACTAGCAACATATTCCATTTTTAAGAAAAAAACGGTAATCCATTCACCAGGAAAACTAAGCTGTAATTTTCTCATTTTTTATGGAATAATGCGCTGTTTCTTAGAACGATTTCGAGAGCCCGATGCTCCCCTCATCTGTAATCTTTCGCGTGGACAATTTTATTCAATTTTTGTAATATTAGTTGGAGCACTTTTAAAACTTTATGTCAAAAAACATCCTATTTCTCAAAATCGCTGCATTTTTAAGTCTTGGACTTAATTCTTTTAGTTTTGGAAAAAACCTTATCATTCCTGTAGAAGGGCCTATTGATTACGTTCAAGAATGCATCTTGCGTAGAGGTCTCAAAAAGGCAGAAGCGGAGCAATATGATCGTGTTATTTTGGCGATTAACACACCTGGTGGCCAAGTAGATAGTACCTTAGAAATTTTGGCAATGTTGCAAAAAGTAAACCTAGAAACTATTGCGTATATCCAAGAAGCCATTTCTGCAGGATCTTTTATTGCAATTACTTGCGATCGCATCTTTTTCAAGCCAAATGGTATTATTGGAGCAGCTGCCGTTATTGATGGTGAAGGAAAAAATTTAGATAAAAACATGCAAGCCAAAATTGATAGTTATCTAAACGCAAAAATCCGAACATTAACCGAAAAGGACCCTATGCGTGCGTCCATCCAACGGGCCATGATGGATATTAATTTTGTTCTTAAATGGGACGGTA
The DNA here is from genome assembly GCA_046881885.1 of Opitutales bacterium. Taxonomy (GTDB): domain Bacteria; phylum Verrucomicrobiota; class Verrucomicrobiia; order Opitutales; family UBA9783; genus JBKSMP01. Next base: position 10,197 of record JBKSMP010000026.1, on the reverse strand, counting down.
AGGTCATCAAGCCAGCTGGTGAATTATTAACGTTAACCGCAGCAGAAGCAGAACAAAAGCACAAAGAAAAGCCTTTATTATCTGAAGGTACTTTTGAAACAGAAGACCAATTGGTACAATTTTTAGACTCAAAAGAATCTGAAATTGTTTATTTTAGTCCTACTGGTTTTGAAGAATTTGCAAAAAAAATGCAAGCACTCATACCACTCTTATCCGGTATTGGATTTTTCCTACTTTTCTTGGAATTTAAAACCCCTGGCTTTGGACTAATGGGATTATTAGGATTGGGATGTTTAAGTCTCAGTTTTTTTCTTAATTTTCTAGCAGGATTTGGCGGCTATGAAGCTTGGGGACTTCTATTTGTTGGGATTTGTTGTATTTTAGGAGATCTTTTCTTTTTTGGAACTTTAATTGTACTTTTTATTGGTATTGTTTGCCTCTTTTTAGGACTTGGGCTAAGTGGTATCGATCTTTGGCCAGGAATTGACCTTTCTTGGGGTTTATTCCTTCAACCTTTCAGTACAGTATTGTATAGCTGTATCATTACTTGTATCCTTATTGTAATCGCATGGAAATTAGGGTTGGTTCGTCGTGGTTTAAATTGCTTTACTCTTTTAAAAACGATTAACAAAACATCTCAAGCAACTTTAACTGAAAACTTTATTGGACGGACAGGTACTACGCTCACGCCCCTCATGCCAAGCGGTAAAATCATTATCAATGGACAAATTTGTGAAGCCTACGCAGAAAACGAACCGCTTAACGCCAATACCCCCATCATTATTACCGGTAAAAACGCTTTTGCGTGGATTGTGCGCAAACAATGAATAAAAGAGCTAAGAAGCTTTTATTTCTAAATCCAGACCTAACTATGCTTTTAATTTCTTTTGTTGCAACCAAGTACCCTTATTAAACCAAAGTTTAAAAATAACGAGTAAAAGGAAACACTCCAAACAGGATAATTGTGGATAAATAATCGGATTCCACTTGAGTTTTACAACAAAATAATACGTCGGTACAATAATCAATCCCCAACAAAATACGACATTAAAAATCAGTACGACTTTGGTTTTGGTCAAAGCAAACATAAAGTATTGTGCACAAAAACGCAAGGTATCGAGAACGAATATAACCCAATACCATGCTAAAAACACAAATGTTTGTTGTTTAAATAGAGGATTTTCAAACAAGTCTTCCGAAGAAAAGAAACGAATCATAGGGTTTGAAAACAACAAAAAAACTAAAAAGAAAATAGCAAAAAAGAATGTTAATCGACAGGATTGCTTTAAAACAGATCGCATTAATGCAGGTTGTTCTGCTCCGATAAAATTCGAACAAAGCGTACCTACCGCTTTACTCATCCCATCCATGACAAAAAACATCACATTAAAAATAGTAAATGCAATGCTATAAGCAGTAAACATAAGTGATGATGTATGTAAGGCCAACAATTGATAACAAAGCGACCATCCGGTCATCAAACAAAAACAACCAATAGCATTAGGCATTCCCACGTCTACACATTGTTTAAAAAAACTCCAAGACCATCGGAACGAGCCGATAGCGTATTTTTCTCGATATTTTTTCTGAAGAAAAAGAAATAAGAAGACAAAAAAACCAAAAATATGAGCAATATTCGTAGCCAGTGCAGCGCCGATAATCCCCATGCTTGGTATTCCTAAGCCACCAAAAACGAACCAAATATCTAAAACCAAATTTAAGCATCCACAAATGAGTAAAACAATGGGTATCTTTTTCGTATCGCCTCGACCCACAAAAAACGCCCCCATGGCTCCAAATGCAGCAATATCAAATGGCAAGGTAACCAAAAGCATTTGTAAATAGGGAAGCGCCAAATCTTGAACGGTATCTGCAAGCAAATAACGTGCATTTAAACTAATAGGTAGTAAGAGCAATTCGGTTACAAGTGAAAAAATAACCATTTGCCAAACAGCTGGTCCTATTTTTTTATACTCACGAGAGCCATTGAAACGACCAACAAAGATTTCCGTCACAATAACAAAGGATAGCAAAAAACCTTCTATCGTCCAAAACCAAGGTTGAGCTGCCGAACAAGCAACAAACGCTTCTGTTTGATAGCGAGCCAAAATAGCACGATCGATAAAAGTCATGCAACTTCCTGAAAAAGAAGCTAGCATCAAGGGCCATGAAATCGCCCATAATTCACCCAAACTCCCTGGCTGATAACGCGTTAAACGTGCTTCTTTTGCACTAACAGATCCTTCCGAACACATACATTCCTATACTTCGTACCGTTGCCCAACATTGGGATTAAGGACATCAAAAGACTTCGAATGGTCTTCAAACTTTTGAACAAACCACTGACGAGCATCCTCATCACCATGCGTTAAGACTAACTTTTTTGGCTTTTGCGCAAGGACAAATTGATACAAATCTTCACGATCAGCATGTCCACTCAAATCGAACTTCTCAATTTTCGAACGAACAGGTATCGAATAATCGAACTCCTCAAATTTGAAAACCTCATTAGGCTGCGTTTGTAAAAGTTGACCTCCAGGTGTGCTTGGATCGCAGTATCCCACAAAACAAATCGAATTCTTATTATCTTTTAAAAGGCACGAAGCAATCTTGTAAGCAGGTGTATGTTCTACGAGCATGCCGCTACTTAACAAATAAATCGCAGGCCCTTTTAATTTCGTTGTTTTGGGATCAATTTTTTTGCGACGCAATTGCTTGATGTTTAACTTTTTCAAAATTTGCCGACTGAAATTAACTGCAGAAGTCGTCTTTCCAATCGCGTCAAATGTGCCAACCAAAGCCATTCCTAAGCCTGAACAATAAATCGGACATTCGGGGTATTTATTCTCTTTTCTGGCATTATAAAGTAGCACCAATAGTTCTTGGATACGCCCCAATGCAAATGCGGGAATTAAACAAATACCGCCACGTTTTATTGTCTTTGAGATTGTTTTAATTAAACGTTCTTCTTCGGCTCGTCGCAAAGCAGTTCGTTCGGTACAGCCACGCGTTGTTTCTAAAACTAACACATCTAAGGGCGCTAATTGCGGAGCTTGTGCACCTTTAAGCGAATTTTGATCAGAGAAAAGAATATCACCCGTAATAAAGATTTGCCGACCTTCATATTCTATAAGGAGGCTTGATGCTCCTAAGACGTGACCTGCCGCAAAAAACGTCAATCGCGCTTGATGACCATCCTTTTCGATGCAGTACGGTTTACCGAACTTAAGCGCAAAAAATCGTTTTTGAAGAGCCGAAACGTCTTCTTTGGTAAACAACGGGTATTCCGGAATCGATTTCTCATCCTTCTGACGACACATTACCGAATATGAATTCTCGAGCATCAAAGGCGCCAACAAACTCGTTGGATAACTCACAAGAACTTGCGCTTGTGGCTGCTTTTTTGCCAAAATTGGTAAACCACCCAAGTGATCTAAATGGCAATGTGTTAAAGCGATAAAATCGATAGAATTGGGTTCCAAAATATCAAAATTAGGCAATGCTTTATTTCCTAATTGCTTTGGATCCATTCCCGCATCAATAACGAATTTAAAGGGCCCAACTTCCAACAAAATACTGTTGGCCCCGATGTCTTTCTCAAAATTAAGATCTTGTATAAAAAATTTATTCACACACTCAAAATTTGTTACTTGCAAAAACCTGCGTTTTAATAATTTTTGCAGTTTACTATAGGTCAAAACAAAATCCTTGGCAAGCTTAATCCTTTTTTACTTTTACAAATACTTTATTAATAGACATCCTGCAAAAGTCCTCGCAAAAATCGCCAGAAAACCGAGTGTCTATGCGGCCTAGAAGGCGAAAAATAATGTCAAAAAAATTTAACCCCCTTTAAACGGCAGTTTTTACCATTATTCATGCGACATAACAAACTTTTTTATGTCCGACTTTTGCAGGACGTTTAATCCAATAAAAGTTATTACAAAGTAGACGAATCTAGAAAAATTTTCCCATGTGAAAATTTTTCCTACTTATATGACCGGTAAGGTAGGAAATTTTTTCCACATACTGCTAAATTTTTGTGCCAAGATTTTTTGTTTTTTGAAAAAAAGAAAATTTTTTAGAAAAAACAATAATTATTGAAGGTTTTTTAATTTTAATTAAAAAGGTGAAAAGTCAGTGTTTGTGCGGCATTTAGGTAGCTTTCGCAAAAAATTTTAATAAAATCTTTATGAGGTTAAATTTGTTTTTGTAAAAATTGGCACGTTTTTTGCTGCTTAATGGATAGTATATGCATCCTTTAATTATCAACGGCCTATCAACCATCGGAACGTCACTGCTCGATCAAACCTTAGATAAGATCAGAAGCAATGAACATAAGGTTATTAATTTTAACGCAATCATGCAGCATTTGTCAAGAAAAGGCTGCGCGAAGGAAACGTTAACCAGCATGAAAGCAGATCTTTTCAATGCGATTATCAATGATCCTTTGTTGAATGAGTTTAGAAATAGTCCTACGTCGACGTTATCGATTACGATAGATGCTAGAGGTCGTTGTGCTTTCCAAGAAGATGGTAAGTCCATTTTAACCTGTTCTCGGGACTCAAATCTTGGAAAATTAGGTCTTGCTTATTTTAACTTATCACAATTAGCCATTCCCACTCAGGAACAAAGTAAGGAGGTTTATCTTGAAAACATTGCTTAAACACGCATTTTCTCGGCAAAATAGATGTGTTGCAAACACTGCCAATCGTGCTCTTTGTCTCGACTACACAGATGATAATCAAATTGAGACAAAGTTTCCAACTCCTTTTCAGCCGTACGAAGGCGTTTTTGGATCGTCTGTTCATCGTCGGTATCACGCATTTTAAGGCGATGATGCAGTTCTTGCAGTGTTTCTGGACTTACGAACACAGTTATCAATCGACGCCCCACTGTAGAACACCACTTAGCTTGCAAGGTTTTTGCTCCTTGCACATCAAGGCAAATGATTAAATCATTTTTGGAATCAACTCCAAGAATTGCATCCCGCGAAACTCCGTAATAATTTTCATAAACGAGCGCATATTCAAAAAATTCTTCATTGGATACTCTTTGTAAAAAACGCGCTTTATCTTCAAAATAATAATCAATACCATTTGATTCACCCAGACGAGGAAGTCTTGTTGTTGTTGTGATAACGCGTTGGGCTTGTTTAAATTCGGTTAAAAAACGTGAGCATAGCGTTGTTTTTCCGCTACCTGATGTTCCGGTTACTACGATCAGCAAAGAATTTTTCATGTTATTGAAGCGATAAAATAATGAGTAAAAGACCGTAGGAAAGACTTAGGGTTCCCAATCGCTTTAAAAAACGCGCTTTTCGTCTAAAAAGTATAGGTAACAAATCTCTTACCTTGAAAGGATAAGTTCCAAAAAACAATGCCAGAATGATTAAACTATAAAAAAATAGCGACAAGAAAGGACGTACAAGTGCTGGACTCATGTAACCGACTTGTAATCCCAGATGGCAAAGTATTAAGGTTAACATTGCTATGGCACGAACGACTAAGAAATCTTTCCAGTAAATTCCGCAACCGATAAAAACACTGATAAAGAGAAAAAGCAACCAATGTTTGTAAGCACCAAAGTCTGCTTCTCCCAAGTTTGCTATTTTTATTAAAAACCAAAAGCTAGCGATTCCAAATAAAGTCAACCCCCAGGTGTTATTACGCAGAAAATGCAAGCAATTGGTACTTTTGTCTTCACTGCAGTGCATCAAGCTCATCCCTAGAATAATTAAGCAAATGCTTATAAGCCAAGAAAATGTTATAACCGTCATAGTTTTGTCATTTAACGCCTTTTTATTTTTTTATTCAACAAAAAAATAGATGCTTATAAAAATGCTGCTATAAAGTTTTCTAAAAACGAGCTTGTCGTCATTTGAAAAATTTTCTTATCATACTTTTATGAGGGAATTTAGTAAACGGACGCATCATTGTGGAGAATTACGTAAAGAGCATTTAGAGCAATCCGTTATTTTAATGGGCTGGATCCAAAGTTTGCGAGATCATGGCGGACTTTGTTTTATCGATTTGCGGGATCGTGAAGGTATTACGCAATTAGTTCTCGATACGCAAGTTTTTGCAAAGGAAATTGCCCAATTAAAGACAGAATCTGTTATCGAAATTTCCGGAAAAGTACGTTTGAGACCTGAAGAAACCGTACATGCAAGTTTGGCTACGGGTGCGATTGAAGTTTGGGTTGAAACCCTTACAATACATAATATATGTCAAACCTTGCCATTCCCATTGGATGAAAAAGCTGAAAAAGTAGGTGAGGATTTACGTTTAACCTATCGGTACTTGGATTTAAGAAGAAAAGTTAATCAAGAGCGTTTGCGTTTGCGGCACCGTGCTTCGAATGTTATTCGTAATTATTTAGACGCTAACGGTTTTTTTGAAGTTGAAACTCCGGCTTTGTTTAAGAGTACACCAGAGGGTGCCCGTGAGTTTTTGGTGCCCAGTCGTTTGAATCCAGGTAATTGTTATGCGCTTACACAGTCTCCTCAGCAGTACAAGCAAATGCTTATGGTGGCGGGGGTTGAGAAGTATTTTTCGTTTGCAAAATGCTTCAGGGATGAAGATTTGCGTGCGGATCGCCAACCTGAGTTTACGCAAATTGACTTAGAAGCTTCATTTATTGATCGTGAAGATATTTATGCGCTTATTGAAGGTCTTATTGCGAAATTGTGGAAAGATTGCCTAGGAGTTACAATTTCGACACCTTTGTTACGTTTGCCATTTAAAGATGCAATGAATCGTTTTGGATCCGACAAGCCTGACATGCGTTTCGGACTCGAACTGCAAGATGTAACAGCTGTTTTCAAAGGATCTAATTTTAAAGTCTTTGCGAGCGTGGCCGATAAAGGTGATGCAATTAAGGTCTTGAAGGTCGAGAATTTTGCCGACATGACAGCTGGCGAATTGGCGAGTCTTGAACAAACCGCCAAGCATTTGGGTGCCAAAGGACTTGCTTATATTAAAATCAAAGAAGGTGAATGGAAATCTCCGCTTACAAAGTTCTTGTCAGACGATGAAAAGAGTGCATTAACAAGCCAATTGCAGATCAAAGAAAATGATTGCTTATTCTTCATGGCAGATCGTTGGGAAAAAGCTTGTACAATTTTAGGAAAAGTGCGTTTAGAACTTGCACAAATTCTGCAAAAACGTGGTGCTTTAACAATAGCTGCAGATGATTATAAATTCCTATGGGTGGTTGATTTCCCGTTGTTAACTTACGATGAAGATCAGAAGAAGTTTGTAGCCACACATCATCCCTTTACTTCCCCAGTAAAAGACGATGTTTCTTTATTAAAAACTGATCCACAAGCAGTTCGTGGACAACATTACGATTTAGTTTTGAATGGTGTCGAATTGGGTGGCGGAAGTATTCGTATTCATTCTCCTGAAATCCAACGCTTTATTTTTGAAAATGTGCTGAAATTGCCTGTAGATGTTGTAGAAAATCGTTTTGGATACATGTTGAAAGCTTTTTCTTTTGGTGCACCTCCGCATGGGGGTATTGCGCTTGGATTTGATCGTTTGGTCGCTCTTATGGCAGGCACGACAAGTATTCGTGATGTAATCGCTTTCCCGAAGACTCAAAAAGGTCAGGATTTAATGTCCATGAGCCCTGGCGTTGTTGAAGCAAAACAATTACAGGAGTTAGGTTTGCAGTATATCCCGCAACTACAGGAGTAAACGATGAAAGCACCGCTGAAGCATATCGCTTTTATTATGGATGGTAATGGTCGTTGGGCTAAACAACGAAATTTAGCCCGAACGGAAGGCCATAAGGAAGGTGCTCAACGTGTTTTTGATGTTGCCAAGCGCATATTTGACCATTGGAAAATACCGTATATTACCCTGTATGCCTTTTCGACAGAAAATTGGAAGCGGCCGCAACAGGAAATTAGCGTTATTTTTAAGTTATTAGCGACCTATTTAACAAAGAAAAAAGCCGTATTTGTTGAAAATAAAATCCGTCTTAACACGATTGGTAATATTGATGCGTTACCGGAAGCTACACGTAAAGCTATCGCAGATGTAAAGGCTGCTACGGCTCATTTTATGGACCATACGCTAACGCTAGCTTTAAATTACGGCGCTCGAGAAGAGGTTTTAAGGGCAATTAAAGCTTTGCCGGCAGATGAGATCAAAGACTTGACTTGGGATACCTTTGCACAACAACTTTATACGGCAGGTATGCCTGATCCGGACCTCATTGTTCGAACTTCTGGCGAGCAACGTTTGAGTAATTATTTGCTTCTACAAGCGGCTTATAGCGAATTTTACTTTACATCTACACATTGGCCAGACTTTAATGATCAAGAAGTCGATAAGGCTATTGAAAACTATTTACAAAGAAATCGAAGATTTGGAAATATATGAACACTCTAAAAAAATATTGGATAAGATTAAGTTTTGCACTCTTGTTAGGATTATTTGCTTGTATGCTTTTGCGTTTTAAGCTTACAAAACCGTCTGTTAATAACGAAATACAGATAAAAGCGCCATTAAAGCATGTTGCCTTTATTATGGATGGAAACGGTCGTTGGGCAAAACAACGGAATTTAGCGCGCACAGAAGGTCATAAAGAAGGTGCAGAGCGTGCTTTTGATATTGCTAATAGAATTTTCAACCATTGGAATATTCCTTATATTACCTTGTATGCCTTTTCAACGGAGAATTGGAAGCGTCCACAACAGGAAATTGATGTTATTTTTGAGTTGTTGACTACTTATTTAGAAAAGAAAAAATCTGTATTTTTAGAAAACAAAATTCGTTTTCAAACCATTGGAAATATCGATGCATTACCGGAAGCTACTCGTAAAGCCATTGCAGAAGTAAAGGCTGCTACGGCTCATTTTACCGAACATACATTTACGCTAGCTTTGAATTATGGAGCACGTGAGGAAGTTTTAAGAGCGATTAAAGCTTTGCCGGCAAATGAGATCAAAGACTTGACTTGGGATACCTTTGCGCAACAACTCTATACGGCAGGTATGCCCGATCCGGATCTCATTGTTCGAACTTCTGGCGAGCAACGCTTGAGTAATTATTTGCTTCTTCAAGCGGCTTATAGTGAATTTTACTTTACGAAAACTCACTGGCCTGATTTTAATGAACAAGAAGTCGATAAAGCTATTGAGAACTATTTACAAAGGAATCGTCGCTTCGGCAATATATGAATGCTTTAAAACAACGCTTGGCAAGTTCTGTCTTTTTGTGGGGAACGCTCGCTTTTATACTTATTTATTTTAAACTTACAGGTGTTCTTTTGCTGATTACTGCGTTTTCAGTAGGTGCCCAATATGAACTCGCAAAATTGCTTAAATCGGATAAAAAACAGGCGATTTTCGATGTAGGTTTAGCCTTTTGTTTTCCGCTTTTATACGCGTATTTAACTCAAAAAACAAATGTTTCTACCGATTTATTATACGCGATTAGCTTGATTTTAATCTGTAATTGGAGTGTTTTTGGAGGAAAAACCGCAAGAGCGTTTTTAACGTCGCTTTTTGGATTTTGGTATATTGTTCTCAATCTTCACTTTTTTCTAAAATTAGAACAATTGTTTGCCTTTCAAGCAGAAACAACCCTTACGATACTCTTTTGGATTGTATTTGTTACGAAATTAACAGATGTTGGTGGCTTTTTCGTAGGGTGTTCTGTCGGAAAGCATCGTTTAGCACCTGCGGTTAGCCCTAAAAAAACTTGGGAAGGTGTTTTAGGTGGCTTTCTATTTGCAATACTTGGTGGCTTTTTGTTGTTTTATTTATTACCTCATTTTCCACAAAACTTTCGTGTCCTTCATTGCTTCATGTTTTCAGTGATTTTAGCATGGGGCTCTATCGTTTCTGACCTTCTAGAATCACTCATTAAGCGCCAACTTCAAACAAAAGATTCTGGTACAACCATTCCCGGAATCGGTGGCATCCTTGACCTTATCGATAGCTTACTTCTTAACTTGCCCCTATCTTACATATTATTTAAGTATTTTGTTTGATTGTTTGTTGTTTACTATTAAAAGGTACATGTAATTTTCAGAATTTTGCCAAAAATTCATGTGTTTCAAATTTTAACAACTTTACTGAATAAAAAACTATAAAATCTTTCTGCCATTTTTTTCAAAAATTTTCTCAAGATTTTAGCAAAAATGCCGATAGTATAAACTATAGAGCGAGAAATATTTTATGAAAAA
>JBKSMP010000025.1:0-3089 GCA_046881885.1 Opitutales bacterium | reverse complement strand
AAAGGTAGTGATTTTATTTGGTTTGTGCAAATGTTTTTTGTATTTTTGTCAGAAATCCCCGATTTTTGTGTTTGGCAAGACAGATAAAATTACCTGCGGATTAGGCGACCTGAAGGAGTGCGACGGAACGCACTCCGAGCGTGGCATTAATTTTTCTTGTCTGTTCGCGAAGATATGAGTTAGCATTCGCAAAAAACAAGAGGGGTATCAACAATGGATACACCCTCTTATTTTATTTTTATGTGGGGAATTATAATTCTAACCCACCCAAAGATTCCAGAGCCTTCAAAGCATCTTCTGTTTGCTTTTCCGCAAGAGTGGCACTTGCTTCAATAATACGCTCCATTTGGTCTTCAGTCCAATCAGTATCTTCTGGATATTTCTTTTCCATATCCTCCAAAACTTGTGCTGCTTTTACTGCATTACCAGCTTCACAAGCTTTTTCATAACTTTTAAGAAGGGATTCAGGGTTAGTGCATGAAGCCAAAAAGGCTATCATTGCTACAACAATAATTGATTTTAGTTTCATAATAAAGTAGTTTTAAATCGTTATTTTATTAAGGGGTAAAACATCATTACCAAAATAAATTTTGATAGATAGCATTGGCAAATAATGAAATTAATAGTATCGTCCATGACCAGCTATTTGACAAAAATAATTTCCTCTTACCAGCAAGAACAAATGCTATGAAACAAATTACCCATAAAAGCATGATAAGCCAAATAGGAAATTGACAGATGCTTTCCCACACTTCCCCTTTGTACAACAAGAGCATTGACCTTTGGAAACCGCATAGTGGACAACTGATTCCAAATAATTGCTTATATGCACATGGCAAAAGGGAAATTGTATCCATTGAATTTAAAACAAATCCAACCACTCAAGCCATGCAAAGCCAACAGAGCCGAGGAACGCTACTGTGATGATATAATACAATACATAAATTGATCCAAAGATGACACCCAGGATTGAAGTCACCTTACCTGCTTTCAACATGCCGTATCCATTGTAAACATTGGGATTGGTATTATAAACAGTAAGTCCTTTGTTAGCTAAAACAAGACCAACAACTCCACAAACAAGTCCGACAAAGAAACAGCCGAACAATAAAGAACAAATTCCAAGTACCAATGCAGCTACTGCATAAGGTGCATTTTGTTTTTGATTTTCCATAAAATTTAAATTTTGAAAGTTAATAAATATTTTTTTGAGAGTAAGCCTATAAGATTACTCATTATTTTTAATTATAACAATCCACCAAGAGCATTAAGTAATTCTGCTTCGGCTTCTAATAACTCCATAGCATCATCCAACGCTTGCTCCGTTTCTTCATCAAACAAACTAGATGAAGTTGTTTCTTCAGCCTCTTCCAACTCAATACCTGTAAGTTCAACCGCAGCTACTCTATCGTATATGCTTTTAGCATCTTCGTAAGAATAACTCTTGTAACTCCATGTTTTTCCTGTAATAGAGGTTTCTGTTTCTGCACCTTCTTGCAAAAGGACATCCCATTCGCTCTCATCTAAATCCAAAGATTCTAGTTCTACTTCACTAACATTTAATAAATTACCATAAACTGATGACAATTCGCGTTCGTATTTTTTGTAATCTTTAAGTTGCTTAAACTCTGTTTTTAAAGTTATAGGAACTTTAATGCGTACTTGCCAACCATCATTTGCTTGCACCAGCATGACTTTATAAGTGTCCGCCGATACTTTGAACAAATTAGCATGCTTACCACGAAGCGTAAGAGTCGATGCTTCTAAAGATTTCGCCTCATCAGTAGGCTGTTTGGAAGACGAGGTTTTACCTCCACATGCACACATAAGAGCAGCACATGCAATCATTAATAAAAATTTCTTCATTGTTTTGTTAATTAGGTTGTTAAACATTTTATCCGATTATTATTCACATTCCACTTCTTCGCCTTTGATATTAATGCAGAAGTCCCTGTTATTTTTTTCTACATACGCGATTCCATCTTCAAAGTCGTCTGCATCATCATATATAAAATCAATCACTACCTCTCCCTTAGTATCAAGATAGCCACATCTTTGATCTTCATCACTCCACCAATCACCATCTCGGTCTTTTACAACACAAATCAGTCCATTATGATACCCAGTACTATAGAATTCTTGATTTTTAGGTAGAGTATATATAATCTCACCGTTTTTATCTATCACCATTTCTTTGTTTGCTTTTTCAACGACAGCTAAACCCTCTGAGAATGATTCAGCATCATCAAATCCCATTGGAATAATGACATCGCCTTTTTCATTGATGTAACCATATTTGTTGGCTTTCACTTTTACACATGCAAGATCCTCCGAAAAAGAATATGCATACTTATAGGTCAAAGGAATAGACACTTCTCCATGGAGATTAATATAACCATACAAATCTGATTTAGCGTCCTTAACAACAGCCAAACCATTTTCAAAATCCTCAATTTTACTATAGTTGGAAGTTGGAGCTACTATTACTTTTCCCGTAGCATCTACTACGCCATATTTTCCTGAGAACGAGCCTCCAACTCGTACGATACACCTTCCTTCATGGCAATTATTGACTTCATCGTATTCAATTGGAATAACAACTTCTCCTTTAGTGTTGATTGCACCATATTTTGAATCATATTTCTCATCTGTAATTCTTACGACTGACACACCATTGTAAAAATCACCTACACCGTCATATGTACTAACTACACGAGAATAGACTTTTTTTGAAAGTACATCTTCCGCTGGACCATTTCCATTGTTACTACAAGCTGACAATAGTAACAAACTCAGGAACACAAGTGTTCCAATAACATTTTTTTTTCGTTTCATTTTTTTTGTTTTTTTTTAATGATACCTACTCACTTTTATCAAGGCTTTTCGGTTTTCTCCTTATTCATTTTATTCGAGTTTGCAAAGGTACTGCTTTTCTATGGGATGAGCAAGATACATATTGGTTCTTGTTGGTTCTTTTGCAATCTGCTATTAAATCCATAAATAACTTCTCCCCATACCTTGAGGTCCTGAGAATACCTTGCCCACGAAAGGAGAAGTTACTCATGGATAACGGTAGGCATACAAAAAAA
>JBKSMP010000024.1:0-128743 GCA_046881885.1 Opitutales bacterium | reverse complement strand
GCCAGTAAATTCAGTATCTATGCGGTCTGAAGAGCGAAAAATAATATCAAAAAATTTTAGCCCCCTTGAAACGACCGCTTTTTTCATTATTCATGCGGCATACCAAAGTTTTTCATCTCCGACTTTTGCAGGAACCCTATTGAAGTTATTTTTAGCTTTGTGGTTTTTTTCCCTTGCGAGAATACGGCTTGATGAAGTCCCCAAATGCCGTTGAATTTTTTTAAGCTTTTTAATTGGAATTTGCCAGTAGGATGGGTTGAATGTGCTTGAACTTCTAAAATTGTGTTAAATTTTAAATCTAGAAAAGCTTTAGTAGAGATATGGTTTTCGCGTTTAAAATCTACTTCTAAGGCTTTTCGTCCTTGTTTAGCTGTTTTTTTAACGGAAATAACGGTGTCGTTTAAAAACGGCATGGCAATAAGTTCATAAGAAACGGAAGGAAGTCCGCCTAAAGGTTCTTGCCAACGTTCTTGCGGTAAAGGACAGAGGCGATGGGGGTAAAAAGCTTGTTGAGGATTGTTTTTGTCAAAAAAGAGCGTTGTTTGATCTGGGAACACAATGTTAATCCAATGATGTGAGCCTTCTACGTTTCCTGTCAAGCGTCCTGAATAGCTTTGTTTGTCAACTTTCCATTCTAGATGCCAACAATAATTTTCGTTTGGAGTATATGTTTTTAGAGCACAAATGCGTTCTGTAATGCCAAATAATCGTTCTGGGTCTTCAAAAATAAACTTTTCGCACACAGCCATGTGTACGAAACAATTTATTATAAAAAAAATGCTGTGATTACTTATTGCTTGCCTCATGAGCAACAGCGTTTTCTGACTTCTCGCTTGGTATTTGCGTTAAAGAGCTCGCTTCTTGCTTTTCAATAACGGGAACTAATTCAGTTGTCGCTGTGTTTTTGTGATGGTTGTAAACTTGGGCTAATGTCAGGAAAAGCGTGAGGGTGAAAAATCCAATAACTCCGAAAACCGTCCAACGTGTCAAAACATTAGAAGCTTCACCTCCGAAAGCAGATTCTGCTGCGCCTCCTCCTAAAGCTGCTCCCATGCCTGCATTAGCGCTTGGTTTTTGCATTAAAATGAGCAAAATAATCCATGCGCACAAGCCAACTAATAGAATAGATCCAACAATTATCAAAAAATTCAACATAATATGTAACTACTATCACTTGCATTCCGTAAAAACACAAGCAAATTTTTTGAAAAAACACATTTGTTTAATGTTTTTCGGCATTACGAATACGTTGCAAAAAATCACTAGCACGATAGTTAGCGGTTTCCATAAAAAATAAAACAAGACTTTGTCGAGAAATGTGATAGGTCCTTCTTTTTTCTTGTCCTCTTTTAGCTTTCGCATTCCAAACATGGCCTAGTAATTTTTGATTGTCAAAACAATCTCGTACATATTGATCGCTCCGTCCAAGTATGGCCGCCGCTTCCTTGACGGTGTACCATTCTTTCTGGTCGGGTAGCAACTTTTCAAAAAATGAATAATTTAAGTCCTCTGTGTCCAACATTTAATCTTTTTTTGAATGTATTTCTTTATTTTGACTATTTGATAGCTGAAGCAAGCATAAAATGCAATCTAAAAACAATGGTTTTTTAGTTAGGGTGTTGCTAAATTGAGTGGAAAATTAAAAATTGGGTGTTTTGTTATGCAATGAGGTTGCGTGTGAAAATGTATATTGGAGCGGAGGAAAGCTAGATGGGGATTGAAATGTTTTTAAAATAAAAATCCCTACTTTCTAAAGCAGGGATTTGAGTAAATTCTATTGATGATAATTATTGGTCACCATCTTGACCGATAGCGTCTACAGGGCAGCTTTCTAAGGCTTCCATGCAAAGCTCGACCTCGTTTTCCGTCGAAGGTTGCTTTTTAACAAAGGATGCGTCTGTATCGCTTACGCTTCCAAAAATTTCGGGTGCAATTTCGCGACAAAGTCCACAAGAGATGCATTGATTGTCTACGTAAAATTTTCCTCTAACGTTTTCTGAGATTTTATTTTCTTTTACTGCCATGATTTAACGGTACGATAATTCTTTGTTAAAGTCAAGAATTCATACCGATAAAGTGTTAAAAAGCTAACAAACAAGCTTGCATTATTGTTGAAAAGAGTGTTTATTATAAATAGTTATGAGCAATGGAATTATGTATTTAACGATAGGTGACCAAGTAAGTGCGCAAGTGAATCCAGGAAGTTCATCGTTGTTGATGATGGTTTTTTTCTTCTTGGCTTTTTGGTTTTTACTCATTGCACCTCAAAGAAAGCGTCAAAAGGCTCAGGAAAAGATGATTGCAGAGCTTAAAGAAGGGGATGAAGTTATGACGACGTCTGGAATTATCGGTAGCGTTTTGCAAGTAAAAGCAGAGCGTTTAGTTATGAAAACCGGAGATTCTAAGATAGAACTTCATAAAAGTTTTATTCAAACCAAACTTGTTGATACGAAAAAGAATAGGAATAAATGATGTTTAGCGGGACAAAAAAAAGATTGTGGATTACGCTTGTAGTCCTGGTTGCAGGCCTTTTCCAATTAATGCCATTTGAAACAAAGCCGTTTGATGCCTTTTTAGTCTCAAAGGTGAAGCATGACAAAGAAGGTTTTTTGCGTTTGTTAGATCAAGCTAAAGCGAGTGTTCAGGCAAAGGAATATGGGCATTTAAGCTTGGCATTGGCAACGCTCTGTCAAAAGCAGAATTTGGATTTGAGCACTTTTTTCCCGCAGTATAATGTTTCTGATATAAAAAATCTTACTAAAAAGAATCAGGCTTTGTTGCAGTTTTTGTTGAAAAAATCTCAATGTGTTTTTAAGGAAGGTTTGGATTTACGTGGTGGTGTAGTCTTTACACTAGAAATTAATGAAAATGCATTGGTAGGTAAAGGCGATTGGGAAAAGCAGCAGTTGATTCAAAAAGGTGTGGATGTTATCACAAGTCGTGTGGATGCTTTAGGGGTTTCGGAGCCTATTGTTCGTGCTCGCGGAGAACGTTGTATTGAAGTGCAATTGCCAGGACTTTCTTTAGAAGCGAATCCGCATATTATGCAAGCTCTTAAGAAGCCTGCCAAATTAGAGTTTCGTTTGGTTAATGACGCTATAGGTCCTAATGATGCTGTGCCTTTAGGGTATGAACGCCTTTTTTTGACTCAAGAAGATCAAGAAGGGCAGGAGCAACAGATTCCGATTGTGGTTAAGCGTTTGCCTGAGATGACTGGAAAATCTGTTCGTGAAGCGCATTGTGTGCTTGATGGTTATGGTAAGCCGGAAGTTTCTTTGCGAATGACATCAGAGGGTAAGCAGCTTTTTGCGACGATTACCAAAAAGAATTTGAACAAACGTTTGGCTATTGTTTTGGATGGAAAGGTTTGTTCGGCGCCGGTTATTCGTTCTGAAATTACCGAAGGTCAAGCGAGTATTTCAGGTAAATTTACGCAACGTGAGGCGCTTGAATTAGCTAATACTTTGAATAATCCTTTGGAATTTGAATTAGATTTGAGTGAAATTTATGAGGTTGGACCTTCTTTAGCTGCTAGTGCTAAAACGTCGGCTATTTATGCTGCACTAGTGAGTGTTGTTTTTGTTATGGCTTTGCTCGTTTTTTACTATCGTGGAGCTGGTTTAACAAGTGCTTTAACGCTTATTTTGAATTTTGTTTTTATCGTGATCGCTTGGGCAAGCATTCAAGTTACAATTACGTTGCCAAGTATTACGGCTTTAGCGCTTACATTTGGTATGGCCGTTGATGCTAATATTTTAATTTTGGAACGCGTTCGAGAAGAAATGCGTGCTGGTAAAGATGCAGTTGTTTCACTCCTGTTGGGGCATAAAAAAGCCTTTGTTACGATTTTAGATGCTAATATTACGACCTTGTTAACCGCTGTTTTATTGATTTGGTTTGGTACCGGTCCTGTTAAAGGTTTTGGAATAACCTTGGGGATTGGTATCTTAACGACCTTGTTTTCGGTTTTGTGTTTCAATCGTGCATTGCTTGAGATTTTAGCAAGAAAAGAACGTTTTTCTTTGCCTTTAAAATCGTGGTTGGGTGATGTAAGCTACGATTTTATGAAGCATCGTTGGCATGCGATTGCTGTATCTATCGGTTTGTTTATCATTGGTTGTGTTGCAACCGGTATACGTGGTAAAAGCATTTTGGGTATTGATTTTGTTGGTGGTGATGAGTTGGTATTAAGTTACGAAAAGCCAGTAGATGGGCAGGTTATTCGTCAATTCGCTAAGCAATCGAATTTGGGCGAAGTTAATGCCGTTTATCAAAGACAATCAGGTGCTTCGAATTTCTTAAAGTTGCAAACCGAGAAGGGAAAAAGTGCGACTGTTTTAGCGGCTTTACAGAAGAAATTTTCCGATTCTCAGTTCAAGCAAGTTGCTCAAGTTCATATCGGAGCTACGGTTAGCAAAGAAGTGCAGAAAAATGCTATTATTTCTGTTATTTTTGCTCTTATGGGAATCCTGCTTTATGTAGCTTTTCGCTTTGAGTTTAGTTATGGTTTTGGTGCTACTATCGCATTACTTCATGACACCTTGATTACGATTGGGTTATACATCGCTTTAGGACATCAATTTACGGCGCCTATGGTTGCTGCTGTTTTGATGGTTATCGGATATTCCATCAATGATACAATCATTATCTTTGATCGTATTCGTGAGGAATTGAAGCGCAATATCCAATTGAATTTAGCTCAAGTAATGAATTTGGCCATCAATAAGACATTATCGCGTACTTTGATGACGAGCTTAACAACGTTTATTCCAGCTGTATTTTTGTACGTATTTTGCTCGGGTGTGGTAAGTGATTACGCACTTGTGTTCTTGTTGGGTATTCTAGTAGGAACCTTTTCTTCGATCTTTATTGCGTCGCCGATTTTCTATTTTTGGAATCGTGGCAATCGTAATAATATTGCGAAGCCGAGTGAGGACGACGAAGCTACTCATGATTGGATGAAGGCGTAAATGCGTTGGATTTTTAACGCGCCTATTGTTGAGCCCTGGCTTGAATTGTGTATTGCTGAAAGTGGGGTGTCTAGAAGTGTAGGGCACCTGTTACGGCAAATTCCTTTTAAAGATGAGAAAGAATTTCATCGGTTTCTTTCTCCATCGTTGCAAGATGTTGAAGCGCCTGAGCTGATAGAGGGTTTAGTAGAAGCTGTTGATTGGGTGGATGATGCTTGCCGAACTCATAAGCGTATTGCCATTTTAAGTGATTACGACGTGGATGGCGTAACAAGTATGGCTTTAATGGCGCGCTGTTTTCATGCTTTAGGGTATCATTTTGAGCCTTATTTTCCTATGCGCGAAACAGAAGGTTATGGCTTGACAGAACGTGTTGTAGAGCGGATTTTAACCACAGAATCACATTTAGATTGTCTGATTTCCTTGGATTGTGGAACGAATTCGATAGAGGCGGTAGAACAGCTTCGGAAACGTGATATTAAAGTTATTATTGTAGATCATCATAAGCGTAATCGAGATCATTTGCCGGACGCTATTATTGTAAATCCTCATGTAAATCCAGAAAAACACTCTCAGTCAGCCAAGGAACTGTGTACGGCAGGTCTTGTTTTTAAATGGCTACATGCTTGGCTAAAAAAATTAAAGAAAGAGGGCCATGAAATTGCTCAGAACATGCGTTTGAAGCCTTTTTTAGATTTTGTAGCCTTGGGATCTGTAGCTGATTTGGTACCCTTGCGACGCGAAAATCGTTTATGGGTCTATTATGGCTTGAAGGAAATGGTGCATTCGCAGAGTTTTGGCCTCTTAAAATTGCTTGAATGTTCAGGTTGTTCCGAAGCTGTTCCATTGACGGTTGACGATGTTGCTTTTAAAATTGCGCCGAGGGTTAATGCAAGTGGGCGCTTAGATTCTGCTGAAATTCCATATGGTTTGCTGACCCATTCGGATCCTGAGTTTTGTCGTGTTATAGCACAACAATTAGACAAATTGAATACAGAGCGTCAAGATATTGAACATAGGATTGCTTTAGAAGCAGAAGCAATGATTCAGGAACGTCCTAAGCAATTAGCTTATGTGCTTTATAAACCATCTTGGCACGTGGGAGTTGTTGGAATTGTTGCAGGACGTTTAATGCGAAAATTTAATTGTCCCATTTTTGTTTTGGGGTATCAAGATGGTAAGGCGAAAGGATCAGGACGTAGTATTCCTGAAGTCAATTTGGTGGAATTACTGACGGCTTCACAAGAACATATTGAACAATGGGGTGGACATCCAGCAGCGGTTGGCTTAACGCTTACTGAAGAGGCTATTGAAGTTTGGGAGCAGCGTTTAAATGAGTTGTTAAGAGAACAATTTGCAGAACAATTACCAGAGCCTACGTTAAAGATAGCCGATGTTGTATCGCTTAAAGAGATAAGTCCTACATTTCTTGAAGAAATCGAACGTCTTGGGCCTTTTGGTCAAGGAAATGAGATGCCTACGTTTGCTTTACTAAATGTGAGTTTACAGAAAAAGCCAGAACGTTTTGGTAAGAATGGAGCGCATTTACGATTTAAATTGAATGATTTTACAGTTATTGCTTGGAATATGGGATATACGGGTTTGCCAGTTTTAACACCTATTGATTTAGCGGTACGCATTTCTTGGAATTACTGGCAATCCTACAAAACACTTCAATTACAGCTTATTGATTGGCGCTTGAGTGCTGAATAAAGTAATTTTTAGAAAATTAATTTAGAGAAGGATTGGTAGGCAATTGCTTGAAAAATAGGCCTAATGGATAGAATTGTGACATCAAATCCTGCCATAAATTTTGAGGATGTGGCGCAAAAAGCTTCTTTTGGGGAACGGGTATTGGCAACCAAATTTTATTTTTAAGCTCTTCCTCCAATTGTCCGCTTTGCCAGCTTATGTGGCCACAATAGGCTCGAAAATTCATCGCTGGATAATCACAAACAAGTTGATAGGCTTGCTTAGGAGATAGACCCAAACGCCATTTGATAAGCTGTTGTTCACGATGCCAATCAAAGGCTGTAATCATCAATTTTTGCATTTGGCGTGGTCCACCTAAGAAAACAGGGATATTGCCAAAACTTTCCCAGTTTTTGTCATTGAAGTCGCTTAGATTTAGCCGAGAAGGACGGTTGAGTTGTAAACCGATAGCACCCGTCTCTTGGCTATGTTTGATGACAACCATAACAACTTTATCCCAACACGTTTCTACTTGTGGATTCGATAAAAGTACGAGTCCAGAGAAATTTTGCGGAAAAACTGAGACTTCAAATTGCATATTAAAACTGTTCCAAACCGACATTGGCCGATTCAAACAAACGAACCACCAAGTCGTCATTATGGTAATCTTTATAATAATAGCATTTTTTTATACCAGCTGCCAACAACATTTTTGCACAATTTATACAAGGGAAATGTGTGACGTAAGCAATTGCATCTTGGGTAGTTACGCCACGTCGTGCAGCATCGGCAAGTGCATTTTGTTCGGCGTGAACTGTTGCTTGCTCATGGCCATCACGGACAATAGATTCGTGGGGCAGACCTGCTAGAAAGCCATTATAGCCGGCGGCAATGATTCTGTGTTTATTTTCTTTCCCTGAAACCAGTACGCAACCTACATGTAAGCGTTCACAGCTAGAACGTGCAGATAGGAGCAGAGCAATGGACATAAAATAAAGATTCCAAGAGGGCCGTCCATCCAGTTGATCGATTGTCGTTTCTAATAAATTCAACCATTTTTTATCTTCTAGCATATTATTCTTTTAATTTTATAAAAAAAGTCATATACAATTTTTGTAATGAAATCAAATCTTTCTTTTTGTTACCGTTTGGTTTGCTGGTTTTTTAAGCTTATTTTTAAAAGAGCTTACAAAGGAAGACTGTACGGACTAGAAAATATTCCTGCAACAGGTGGGTTTATTTTGGCTGGAAATCACGTTAGTTATTTAGATCCGCCTTTAATCGCTGTACATGCGAATCGGCAACCGGTTTATTCCTTTGCTCGTCAGACTTTATTTAAGCGAGGTATTGCATGGTTTTTTCGTCGTTTATACATGATCCCTGTAGATCGGGATAAGGGAAGTGATATTCGTTCAATTAAACAGGTTTTAAAGCTGCTTGCGGATGGAAATCCCGTACAAATGTTTCCTGAAGGTACGCGTTCGCCGACGGGGCTTCCGCAACGGCCTAAGAAAGGTATTGGGCTTTTTGTAAGCAAATCGAAAGCGCCGGTAGTTCCTGTTCGTATTTTTGGAACCTATGAAGCTTGGCCGAAAGGTGCTAAGTGGCCGAATTTCAAACCTAATGTGGCAATTGTTTTTGGGAAACCACTTAGCTATGAAGAACTTGCGTCGGAAACTCAAGAGCAAGCCGATCCGATGCAAGCTATTAGTGATCGGATTATGCAGGAAATTGCGCGTTTAAAACTTCCTCAAGATTGAAGCATATGCAAGGAATTTTGCTCATAGTTGATGACGAAAAACATACACGCGAAGGGCTGAAACTGGCTTTTTCAGAAAATTTCGACGTCTATACAGCCTGTAATCCCCAAGAAGCGATTCAATTACTTGCATCCGAAAGATTTGATGTGGTGATTACAGATTTGAAAATGGGCCAACAAAGCGGTATGCAGGTTATTGATAAGGCCTTGTCGTTGCCCTATAAGCCGGTTTGTATTATGATGACGGCTTATGGAACCATAGAAATTGCTGTAGAGGCCATGAAGCATGGAGCTTATGATTTTGTCAGCAAACCGGTGCAATTGGAACGTTTGGAAGCTTTGGTACAAAAGGCCTTGCGAGACCGTAATCCCTCTAAAAATCCGTCTAAGAAGCTTCCAGCAAATCTTCAGGTGTTGGGTAAAGCCAAAGCATTTGTGAAAGT
Organism: Opitutales bacterium; assembly: GCA_046881885.1. Lineage (GTDB taxonomy): Bacteria > Verrucomicrobiota > Verrucomicrobiia > Opitutales > UBA9783 > JBKSMP01. Next base: position 119,879 of record JBKSMP010000024.1, on the reverse strand, counting down.
TTTGCAGCAGATTGAACAAGTGGCGCCATCCAAGACAGGCGTTCTTATTACAGGTGAGACAGGTACAGGTAAAGAGGTTGCGGCACATTTATTGCATCAATATAGTTTGCGAGCATCTAAACCGTTTGTGCCCGTTCATTGTGCTGCATTGCCTGAAAACCTTATTGAATCTGAACTTTTTGGACATGAGCGTGGGTCCTTTACGGGAGCTCATCAACGCCATATTGGACTTTTTGAATCAGCCCATGAAGGTACTCTATTTCTCGATGAAATTGGGGAAATAGATCTTAATACCCAAGTTAAATTATTACGTTTTTTGGAAACGAAAACGATCGAACGTATTGGTGGTACGCAAGCAATTCCGCTCGATATTCGTCTTGTTTGCGCAACTAATCGCGATTTAAAGGCGGAAGTAGCTGCTGGGCGTTTTCGTGAAGATCTTTATTATCGTCTCAATGTTATTGAAATTCATTTGCCGCCATTGCGTGAACGTAAAGAAGACATTCCTTTGCTACTAAATCATTATTGTAGTGTTTTTGCTGCAGAAAACCAGTGTCGACCACCGGAACTTTCTTCGGCAGCTTTAGAAGCCTTACAAACGTATAATTGGCCTGGAAATATTCGCGAATTGAGGAATTTTGCAGAAAATAGTGTAGTTATGTACCGCAATAACCTCATTGATGTTGTTGATCTCGATAGTCGTTTTGCTGCAACAGAAGAATCTTCTTTGTCTAAAATGACGCAAAATGAGCTGCAGTTGATTAAGCAAACGCTTCAAGAAACTGGCGGTAATAAATCAGAAGCTGCAAAATTATTAGGTATTCCGAGGCGTACTTTTTATAGAAAACTTGAAAAAATGAAAGGAAACGATTGAAAAATCTATGAGTACGTCGTTGTTGGATTTGCTTTTTGCATACAAACCTGAAGATAAGACAGAAGCTGAAGATTTAAAGCGAACGATTGCATTTGTTCAAGAGCATGGTGACAAGTGTTTTGATCGGAACTACCTTCCTGGACATATAACGGGTTCCGCCTGGATTGAAAACGCTACAGGGGATAAATTTCTGTTAACTTTGCATAAAAAGCTAGGTTTTTGGCTTCAAGTAGGTGGACATGCAGATGGCAATACGGATATTTTGGCTGTTGCTTTTAAGGAAGCTTATGAAGAGTCCGGCTTAGAACACTTGGAACTTGCTAAAGAAGGTATTTTCGATCTTAGTGTACATCTTTTTTCCATAAAATCACAACCCGATCATTGGCATTACGATATTCGCTTTTTGTTAAAAACCACTCAGCCTGATGATGCTATAAAATTATCCGATGAGTCTTTAGACCTAAAATGGTTCACTACTTTACCTCCAGATCCTCTTCCTGAACGCACTCGTATGTTTCGTAAGTGGAAGCAACTACGGGGTACTGATGTTTGAAATTTTTATATAAGTAATTTGCAAAAGTTTTTTGAATTCAACAGAAATAAGAAATGGGTATGGAAAGTGCTGAGAAAAAAGCATGTCTGTTAATGCTGCAAATACAACTCCTTTACAACCTGAACCTCAATCATTTTTAATTGAAGGAAAAAGATTAACTAAAGAACGAAAATTTATTATACAAAATCCTAAAGGTAAGGCAGGGGTTAGTGAGAAAATGGATAATCTTTCTAATGCTGGGAAAGGTTTTGACGGATTTCATACTGATTCAATTAAGCATCGTGTGAAAACGCCTAAGCAAATATTGTCTAATAGAGAATTTAAAAAATTGTGGAAAAATAAGAATGAACAACCTCTTGGAGAGGGTGGTTTGGGTACGGTTTATGGAGCTAAAGATGCTAGTGGAAAAGAATATGTTATTAAGGTTTTGAAAACAACAGGTAATGAGGAAGCTGTCATCAAAGAGGCAAAAGAAAATAAAGCACTTTTTGAAGGTAGCGCTCGATTTGATGATCAGATGTTTTATCAACAAGGAATTGGTTTTTTAACAACCTTTCATGGGGAATTTAAAATAGATGAGCAAAAAGTTCTTGTTTTTGAAAAAGCAGAGGGAAAAGATTTTCAAAAGTTTTTATATACAGAAAAACCGTGTCGTGAAAATCCGAGACCACCATGTATACCTTGTACAAAAGAAAATATTAAAGATCGCTGTTTAATATTAGCACAAATGGGGCATGCAATTGCGATTTCTCATGAAGCGGGTGTTGTGAATCGCGATATAAAACCAGAAAATCTTATGGTACGTGTATTTGATGATTCTGAACGTAAAGATAATAAATTAATTCAAGCAAAAATGATTGATTTAGGAACTGCTTGTGACCTAAAAAAGCCAAAAGAAAATGATGCAAAAGCAATAGCGATAGGAAGTCCTTTGTATATGGCGCCTGAAATGTTAAAGAGAGCGGTGGAAGATATGGGTATATCACCTGCTGCCGATGTTTATTCTTATGGTATTTCTATTATCGAAAGTTTTATTGGGGGAACGGGTAATTGTTTTTGGGAAGATCAAATAATTTCTAATGCTCCTGCAGGAATTCAGAAAACAAGAATTGCAGGGACCTTGTTCAATAACTTGTCTCAAGAAAATTTCCTTATAGCACAAAGGGAAATAGGTAAAATTCCCGATTTTTATACAGATGAACAATGTAATTTTTTACAAGGATTACTTAGAGATAGTCTTAATCCCAATCCGGCAGAACGACCAAGTGCGGCCCAGGTAGCAGAACTTTTACAAATATTTTCTTCATCTTTAGAAGACAATGGTGGAGATGGGAAAATTATACTTTATTCAAATGCCAAAAATATAGTAGAAAAAGACCGTCCGAAAGCTATTCCAATTTCTATAAGAGATATGATTTTTAACAAAGATAAAAAAATTTCAAAACAAGGTCTAGCTGCGCTTGATGCTTTGGTTAAGGCCGATCCTTCGTATGTTAATACTCCTTCATATGGTTTAGTAAAAATTAAAGAAGGAAAAGATGCTTATAAAAATTGGTGTGAGAAAAATTTAGAGGCAGCTCAAAAATTAAAAGATTGGACTTATGTAGATGGTCAACCCCCTGATACAAATCAAAGTATTCCTGTTTCTAAAAAGGTTTATGAGGTAATTCATGCAGGTAAATATTAACGAATTTTTCCTACAAAACTCGATATATCTTTACACCAAGTTTTGCAGGAATTGTAGCGCTTATGCGCGTTTTTCAGCCTTTGGGAATAGCAGTAATTTTTCGGTTATGAAAGTGCCCGATAGAGTTTGAGGATTCCAAGAGAAATTGGAAGGTTTATCTTGGATTTGCAAGGCTTCCATAAGTTTTTGACTGCTGACCGGAATGATAATTTGTAGGTATTGAACCGATAAGCGAATACCTTCTATCAAATGCGCTAATACATCTTTTAATTCCATTTGGCTAGCTTCTGCAGGATCTTTAGCCAATTTCCAAGGGGCTTTGCTTTCGATATAACGATTGAGTTCACGAATGAATTTAAAGAGTTTTTCTAAGCCTTGCGAGAATTGAAATTGATCAAAATGCTTATTAATAGCTTCGTAGGTTTCTTTCCAGATGCTTTTTAAATCCTCGTTAGGCTGGCTTGGGGTAGGGACTTTGCCATCGCAATAACGTTGAATCATGTTAAAGGTACGGCTTATCAGGTTGCCCCATTCATTGGCTAATTCGTTATTGTAACGATTTTCGAAGTTTTCTAAAGAAAATTCGCAATCTTGCCCTGTTACCATTTCTCGCATTAAGAAATAGCGTACTGCATCGATACCTTTTTCTTCAAACCAATCGAATAAATTGAAGGTATTACCGAGGCTTTTCGACATTTTTTCTCCAGAAGTGAGCCACCAGCCATGTGCTATGATCTGCTTCGGCAAAGGTAATTCGAGGGCTTTGAGCATAATCGGCCAATAAATCGAATGTGATGGTACGAGAATGTCTTTACCTATAATGTGGCAATCCGCCGGCCAATATTGTTCGAAGCTTTCGGTATTGAGTCCTACGGCAGAAATGTAGTTGAGAAGTGCATCAAACCAAACATAGGTTACAAATTCGGGATCAAAGGGTAGGGGAATTCCCCATTGTAACCGGTCTATAGGCCGCGATATGCACAAATCATTAAGCGGTTCTTTTAAGAATTCTAAGACCTGCTTTTGCCGATAATGCGGGAAAATAAAGTCTGGATTTTCTTTTAAATAGCTGATTAGCCAATCTTGATAAGCGCTTAATTTAAAGAAATAATTGCTTTCAGAAAGTTCTTTAACTTCTCCAAATAGTGCGGGCCAAGCCCCATCAATTTTATCTTTTTCTAGTAAAAATCGTTCTTCTTTAACGCTATAAAAGCCTTTGTATTCAGCTTTATAAATCAAGCCCTGATCATAAAGTTTTTGTAAAGCCCATCGTACGATTTTCTTATGACGTTCATCCGTTGTACGGATAAAATCATCATTGGTAAGCTTTAAGGCGTGGGTTAGCGCGACAAAGGATTCTGTGACTTCATCACAAAAAGCTTGTGGTTCTTTACCTAAGGCTTGAGCTTTTTGTTGGACCTTTTGACCGTGTTCATCAACACCTGTTAGAAAATGTACCGATTCACCTTTGAGGCGATGATAACGTGCAACGACATCAGCTAAAACTTTTTCATAAGTATGGCCAAGATGCGGCTGCCCATTGACATAATCAATGGCTGTTGTAATATAAAAATGCTTTTTCATGTTAACCGTTAATGGACATTAAAAATTCGATATTATTGTTGGTTTTGTGAACTCTATCGAGTAACATTTCCATCGATTCTGTTGGCGAAATGACTCCCTTTAAGGCACGACGCAAAACATAAATCTTGTGTAATTCATCCGGATGATAAAGGAGTTCTTCCTTACGAGTTCCACTCTTTTCGATATTGATAGCAGGAAAAACGCGTTTATCAATGAGCGAACGATCGAGATGAAGTTCCATGTTGCCGGTGCCCTTAAATTCTTCGAAAATAACTTCATCCATTTTGCTGCCTGTATCGATCAATGCGGTTGCTAATATTGTTAAACTTCCGCCTTGTTCAATGTTACGAGCAGCTCCAAAAAAGGCTTTTGGACCTTGGAGCGCATTGGCTTCAACACCTCCCGAAAGAACTTTTCCAGAACTTGGAATAATCGTATTATAGGCTCGTGCTAGACGTGTAATGGAGTCTAAAAGGATAACTACATTTTCGCCGATTTCTACCAAACGTTTGGCTTTTTCAATAACGACTTCAGCTGCACGTACATGGCTTTCGGGAGATTCATCAAAGGTTGAACTAATAACCTCAATGCCGGGTAATAAGTTTTTGAAGTCTGTTACTTCTTCAGGACGCTCATCAATAAGAAGGATAATGAGATGTGCTTGTGGCTGGTTTTTAACGATCGAATGAGCTATGTTTTGCAGTAAAACTGTTTTACCGGTTCTTGGTGGCGCCACAATAAGTCCACGTTGTCCAAAGCCGATGGGTGTCAAAATATCCACAATACGCATGGCATTATTGTCCCAACCTTTTTCCGGTTTTATTTCCAGCAAAATACGTTCTGTAGGATAATACGGCGTCAATTCTTTAAAATGCGGAATGGTACGCATTTCTTCTGGAGTTTTCTCCATGACGGTATTGATTTTAATAACGCAAGGACATTGGACATGTGTTGGCGACATGAAAATTTGTGCCTGTATGGTTTGTCCTGGACGTATTCCGTGTTTACGTACTAAAACCTTAGGAAGATAGGCGCTTAGTTCTCGTAATTGATAATTATCAGAAGCATAACAAACACACCATTCTTCTGTGTTTGGAACTTTTGCAACTACACCTTCAATACAAATAGCTTGCTTATGTTCACAAGCAACTTGCATCTTTTCCCTTAAAATGCTTTGTCGAGTTAAAGAGGTTAGTTGCGATTCTGCAGGAATACCTTCGAGAAGTTCTTTTAGAGGTTTGTCGTACCATTCATTGAATGAAAAAGCAGGCAATGCAGGGTCCGTAACCTCTGTTATTAAATTGGTTATGGAATGAATGTCGCCGATATTTCGCCATTGATTCAATTGTCCCATCCACCACCGATATCGTTGTAAATGAGGGGATAAAGTCGTTTGCTTGGCATTATTTGTATTTTTATTGTTAGGGTTTTTTCGATAAGGTTGTAGACTGTTTGTTTCTTTAATATGAGCTTTAGGTTTTATAAGCTCTTTGGGAGGTTCATTTGTAGGTGTAGGTTTTGAGTCTATAGTTTCCTTAACTGCTTCCATTGTGATATCTGCCGAAGGGGTATTCGTATCTTCGGTAGATTTGTTTGTAACCGCTTTACGCGCCCGTTTTACTCGAGGTTTGGTAGGAACATCTGCGTTCTCCACTAAAACATTTTCTGGATTCTTTAATGCTTCGTCCATAAAATTAATTGACTATAGGAAAATGAAAAACTGCTAACAAAATAGCTCTACTATAATAAGACCTCCTTTTTTTATAAAAGTCAATGCTCAAAGTGGAGGAATTGTAACTTTATTAGTAAAGCTAGCAAATGTAGGGATTTTAAAGAAGAATAAGCCTTGAGATTTTTTGTGTTTTAAGGAATGCTAGAGCTTCTTTCTCTTTTTGACGCATAAGCGAACGATCTTCTTCTTGGATATCATCATAATGCGCTAAATGTAACCAACCATGAACTAGATAGAGCGTTAACTCTTCTTCAAGGGAATTATTTTCGTTGCAATATTTTAAGGCTTCATCAACAGAGATGCAAATTTCGCCAACTTTTTCTACATCTTCATCGCTTGCAGGAAAGGTAATAACGTCTGTTGGATCTGGATTTTGCAAAAAACGTTCATGTAGATCACAGATTGTTTGTTCTGTTACAAAGGCGATTGAGATTTCTGTATAACCGATAGGTATGTAGGATTCTAGCGCTTCTAGGATAGGGTTTACGTCTGCTATTTTATAAATACTGTGTTCATTGAACGTTTCAATTTGCATGGTATTAGAATTGTCTAAAACTTGTTTTGAAGTCAATGTATTAAATTTTTTCAAAAAAGTTCTTGGCAAGTAAAAAAAAACACTTACATTTAATAATCACAGTGGTGGGGTATCCAAGTGGCTAAAGGATGCAGACTGTAAATCTGTCAGGGTTTCCCTTTCGAGCGTTCGAATCGCTCCCCCACCACCAGTTAAACGATGGGGCCTATTGCTCAGCTTGATTTTTCTTTTTATTTTTCTTTTAATTAGTGTTTAATGGGAAGTCCTGTTTTTCATATTTTTATTGCGGATTTAAAAAATTTTTTACAAGCGTTTAAGTGCTTATGTTAAAGCTGATTTTAAATCCAGTTGTTGTTTCGGTTTGTGTATTGTATCTACTTTGTTTAAAGAAGGTTAATGTTTTGTTGGCTCTTATTCTTTCGGCATTGATAGCTGGCTTATGTGTCCAAATGCCCTTTAAGGTGATTATGGATACCTTTATAGGTGGCATGGGGGATAATTGCGAAACGGCTTTAAGTTATATCCTGTTGGGTGCTTTTGCGGCTACTATGATTCATACTGGTTGTGCTAGTCTTTTGTCGGAAAAAATTACGCTGCTTACAAAAGGCAAAAAATCGTTGCTTTACCTGTTTTTAATGCTTATGGCGATGGCGTCTCAAACATTGGTTCCCATTCATATTGCATTTATTCCTATGGTTATACCGCCTCTTTTAAAGACAATGAATAAACTCCGGATAGACCGTCGGGCGGTTGCTTGTATTTTAGCATTCGGTTTAACGATGCCTTATGTTGCTTTTCCGGTAGGTTTTGGAATTATTTTTCAGGGCTTGGTTTTAGATAATATTAATCAAAATGGTGTATGTGTGTGTTTTCATGATGCTCAACTTCCTTTTTTGCTTTTAGGTTTTTCTTTTGTTGTAGGTCTGGTTTGGGCGCTTTTATTTTCTTATAAAAAACCCCGTATCTATAGTGAATCTAATTCTGTAGCGATAGTAGAAGATAAGCCTAAAAAACCTTCTTTGAGTAAGCGACAACAATGGATTATGATAGGAGCTATGGTTCTTACTTTTGTAATTCAGCTTGTTTTTCATTCATTGCCTCTAGGTGCTATTGTTGGCTTAAGTGTGTTATTTGTTTTAAAAGTGGTTGAAAAGAAGGCTTTGGATCAGCTCATGTATGAAGGGATTTATATGATGGGTTTTGTGGCTTTTGTAATGTTGGCTGCAGCAGGTTTTGCAAATGTTTTGAAAGAGACGGGTTGTATACAAACGCTTGCGAGTGATTTACTGCAGTTATTGCCGGCGAATAAAGGCATATGTGCTTTTTGTATTCTTTGTGTTGGCCTTATTATAACTATGGGTATCGGATCTTCTTTTGGAACAATTCCTATTATTGCGACCGTATTTGTTCCGGTTTGTTTGGGTTTAAATTTTACGGGTCCTCAAATTATTATGCTGGTAACTGCCGCAGCAGCCTTGGGTGATGCTGGAGCGCCTGTATCGGATACCACACTTGGTCCTACTGCCGGTCTTAATGTCGATGGTCAACATGATCATGTCAAAGATACCTGTGTTCCAACGTTTTTACATTATAATATTCCTTTGTTCCTTTTTGCATTGTTTGCGATTATTTTTGATTGGGTTTGATTTGGTAAAATTAATTTTGGGATAAGTGTAGGTATTATTTTTTGTTAAATTGTGTTGACATTTAGTAGTTTGGGAATCACTTTTGTTCCATGCATAAAATTTATAGTATTGTTAAGTGTTTTGTTTTTATTGCTTTTTCGTTAAGCGCGGTAAAGGCGGATCGTCTTTTGAATGAGAAAAATATACAAACAATAAAAGATTTGAGTAAAAAAAAGAGTTTTCGAGAAGATGATATTAAGAATTGTTTTTCTTTGTTTGGTTTGCAAGATGAAGAAGATCGTTATTCTCAAACAGCAAAGGAGATAAAACAGATTTTAGAAAGAGGAAAAACAGATGCATTAGAATATGAAATTTTAGCAAATCTTCAAAAGGTTTTGGCTAGGTTTTTAGTGTATAATATACAGCATCTTAGTGTTCAGTCAGCAACTTTGAATTTTGATGAAAGCTATTTTTACAATTTTAGTGACGTTTTAGATGCAGAAGGCAAGACTTTAATTAAAAGTACATTTTATAAGAAAAAAGAGGATTTGTTTAAAGATTTTATAAAAAAACATAAGGCAGAAATTGTAAGTTTAAGTAAAAATGAAGAATTTAATGAAAATTTAGCAAAGCATTGTTTTAGATTGTTTGTAAACGAAGATGTAGATGATTTTGCGAATGATCAAGTTTACAAAAATTGTATAAATGTACTTATTAGTTTAATAGCGGTAGAAAACTTAAGTAATCAGTTAGGTGTTTTGCTTCCCTTACAACAAATATTGAAAAATTTGTTAGTTTTTTATATGCAACAATTTGATGAACTTTCCATTAAAAATTTTTATTGTAAATTTAAAGATCCTTTGCAGGGTATATTGAGAATTTTTCCGGAAGGTTACAAATCCAAATTGAAGGAATGTTTTTATGAATTATTAAATGATTCGCATCGTGTTGAGCTGAGCCCAAAGGAAGAAATTGATTCTTTTGATAAATTGGATAAAGATATCTATGCAAATAAAAAGGCTTGTGCTTTTGCTTTACAACATTTTTTTGGGGGGGAAAAAAAATTGAAGCTTTTACAATCAGCTTCTACTTATTTAGATCGGTTTCCTTCTTTGAACGATGGTTCGTTAAATAAATTTATTTTCTTTTCTGCAGAAAAAAGAGAAGGTAAGGTGGTTATTCCAGAGATATATTGTTTTTTGTCCTTGGAAAGTTGTTTTTTGTCCTTGGAAAGTATGGAAAATAAGAATGTTGATTTAACAGCTTTTTCTGTATGTCTTTACAATAAAAAATCAATTTTTTGGGATAATGGAAAGGAAGAAGAGATTTCTTTATATCCGCAAATAGAAGATAATAAATTTTATTTTTTAAAGGAAATTAAAGTGTCTATGTTGCAGCAGTTAAATGCTTCCTGTGTTTTAAATAGTAAAGTATTAAAACCTTCTTTTAATGCGTTAATTAGTGAAGATTTATGTCAAGCAACGGGGCAGAAGTTTCTTGAAAACGGCAAAAAAGATGAAAAATCAATAGCTTTGTATCTTAGTCCGCGTAGTTTAAAAAATATATTTTATGGTTTGTTGTGGAAATCTTGTTTGAAAGAAAAAAATGCAGAGGTGCAGCATGTTTTGACAAATTATTCTTTAGGTCGATCAGGGATAGGAGATAAGTTTCTTTGTATTAAAGATTCGATCAGTCCAGAAAATCAAAAGCAACAATTAGAAATTAAAGTGTATGTTTTTGCTACAGATGAGCTTTTGTTTAAAGCGCTTCAGAATTTTGTGTCTCGGCAGGAATGTCGGTTTCCAGAGCCGATGTTTTTAGATTACAATGAGAAGAAAGAATGTTTTGAATTGTTGGATGTAAGTCATTTTCAGAGGAAAAAGAAGGCGATTTACGGTAAGTTGGATGAAAAGTATATGTTTTTAAAGCAAAGATCGAAAAATATTGTTAATCAGCAAAGAATAGAAGCGTCGATGGATGTGTTGCTAAAGCAGCGGGAATCAGATGTGGCAGAGCTGGATATGGATATGGTTCGAGGGGTAGAGCTTTTATTGGAAGAGGAAAACGAAAGATTAGAGGCAGAACAAAAACGTCAAGCGGAGCTTAGCCGACAGCAAAAAGAAGCGGAACGTAAAGCTAAGGAAGAGGCAGAGCAGAAAAGGAAAGCCGAGGAGGAGCGTAAGCGCAGAGAAGAAGAACAGCGGAAGTTGGCGGAACAGCAGCGCCTGGAGAGAGAACGTCTTGAGCGCGAAGAGGCAGAACGTAGACGTCTTGCAGCAGAGGAGCAAAGACGCCGTGAAGAAGAAGCTAGAAAGCCTAAGGGGTTTACGGGACAACAACTGGTAAATTATGTCGTGCAGCATGGTACGCCTAAAAAAAGTATGCTTGCCAATCGAGCGGTGCGAGCCCAAAGAATACAGCCTGGTACAACTTATTTAAGTTTGAGTCAACTAGATCCATTTTTTCATGAAGCTTTTAAGAGTTTAGAAAAAGAAAATAAATAAAAAATTTGACAAAAAACCATTGCTGCCCGACTATCAAGTCGGGCAGTTTGCATTAGGCGGCCTGCTGTTTGTGTTCGGAGCGTTTGTTTGATTAAAAGAAAGGAAAATGATAATATGAAGAGTAGTGTGTTCAAATGTATCGGTTTAGGTTTGGGTTTGCAAGGGCTTTTGTGGGGAGATTTTTGTGACGTTTGTGGGATGGATCACAAGATCGGCCAATGCCCTGTGGAAACTTTGAAATTGCGTTTAGATGAATTTGAAGTTGATAATTGGGATAGTGATGTAGAGGAGGCGTTTGTACAGGAGCATGAGCTAGAGGCCCAGCGCTTACGAGGTGTAAGGAATCGTCACCATTGTCGGACTTTGAAGCAGGAATTGGCTGTTAGGACGACCGATACGGGTACGTTAGAAGTGGATCCGTTGAATGCGGATAGGGTTTATCGCGCTTTGTTGGAAAAATGCGATCGTTTGTTATCGGAAGTAACAATTTTATGTGATCTTGTTCAAGTTTTGGATATGGGGCAAACCTGTAAAGTATGCAAGGCGGCACAAGCAGAGGAGCAAAGACGCCGTGAAAAAGAAGCAAGAAAGCCTAAGGGGGTTACTGGTCAGCAGATTTTTGATTATATACAAAGAACGGCGACACCTGGGAAAAAAAATGCAGCTACTAGATTAATAAGAGCAAATAAAATTACACCAAGTCAATTATACACGAATCGAAATCAAATACCTCCAAGGTTACAATCTGATTTTGATGTGCTTATGTCTGAGCAAAGTAATAAATAAAAGATTTGACAAAAAAACATTACTGCCCGATTGTGAGGTCGGGCAGTTTCCATTAGGCGGCCTGCTGTTTGTGTTCGGAATTTTTGATTTTAGGTGAAATTGAATAAAATTCATGTAATGATGGCTTGACTTTGTGCTGTTTGTTGTGTGATTCTTATCTGAGAATATTTTTTTAAATGAAAGTAAGTACAAAAGTAATTGGGTTGTTCGTAGGTGTTTGTGCGAGTTGTTTGCATGCAGATAATGCCTTTCGTAAGTATGTTGAATTAAAAGCAGGCTATTGTGTTCCTCAGAAAAAGGATGGGGTTTCTTACAAAAGCGCACCGCTTTTGAATGGCGAAATTGGTATCCAATATGATAATTGGCGTTTGGGATTTCAGTTGGGTATTATTCAATACGAAAATAAAGAAGTGAAAGATCGTGCGGCAAAGCATTATGCTACGATTTTTAATCATGGTGGTGATGATTGTCAAAATGCACGTTTTACAGCTTTGTCTTCCATGTTGAATGTATATTATGATTTTAAATTGCAAGATCAGGTTTCTTTTTATGTCGGTGCTGGCTGTGGTCTTGTACGATTGAAGTATCATTTTTATGAAAATGCTATGTTTAATGCAAACTACGATTTAGTCAAATATGCGTTTGCTGGTCAGCTTATGGCAGGTGTATCCTATGAAATCAGTTCTAATTGGATGTTGACCATGGGGTATCGTTGCATGAAGACAGAAACCGTAACCTTTGCGCATAAAGATTTTAATGCTGATATCAAGCCGCTCAAGACGCCGTATATGCATTCGCTCGAGTTTGGTTTGCGTTATCAATTTTAAGTTTTTACTTTAAATCTAGAAAGGGCCCTGCAGATACTATTTGTGGGGCTTTGATATTTTTGTAGAAGAAGATTGCAAAACTGTAAAGAAGTCGCTTGGATAATGGATTATGAAGAAGACCGGAGTGAGTCCTACACGTGCAGAAAATTATTCCGAATGGTATCAGCAGGTTATTAAAGTTGCTGATTTAGCGGAACATTCCCCTGTAAGAGGTTGCATGATTCTAAAGCCTTATGGGTATCAAATTTGGGAAAGTTTGCAGCAAACCTTGGATTCGGAATTTAAGGCATTAGGTGTGAAAAATGCGTATTTCCCACTCTTTATTCCCGTTAGTTTTCTGGAAAAAGAAGCCAAACATGTGGAAGGATTTGCAAAGGAATGTGCTGTCGTTACTCATTCACGTTTGAAAGCCAATGATGAGGGCCGTCTTGTTCCTCAATCCCCTTTGGAAGAGCCGCTAATTGTTCGTCCGACTTCTGAAACCATCATCGGAGAAGCCTTTTCGCGCTGGATTCAATCTTACCGCGATTTGCCTCTTTTGATTAATCAATGGGCCAATGTCGTGCGTTGGGAAATGCGTACACGTTTGTTTTTGCGTACTTCGGAGTTTTTGTGGCAAGAAGGGCATACGGCTCATGCGACCGAGGTGGAAGCACGTGAAGAAACCTTGCGTATGTTGGAGGTTTATCGGAAATTAGCTGAGGACGTATTGGCTATTCCCGTGATTGTAGGAGAAAAAACCGCTAGCGAACGTTTCCCAGGTGCGCTTTCTACGTATACCTTAGAGGCTATGATGCAGGATCGAAAAGCTTTGCAATTGGGAACATCGCACTTTTTAGGACAAAATTTCTCCAAAGCCATGAACATTCAATTTGTGGATGCCGATGGCGAAACAAAGTACGCCTGGACGACTTCTTGGGGGGTTACAACGCGTCTTATTGGTGCGCTCATTATGACGCATTCCGATGATGACGGTTTGGTTTTGCCGCCTCGAATTGCCAATACGCATGCGGTTATTTTGCCGATTATTCACGACGAAGCTCAGCGTGCATCGATTGAAGCTTATTGTGCAGAATTAAAACAGCAGTTGTGTGTCCAGAATGCCTTTGGGACTGTTTCAGTAGAGCTCGATAAGCGTGATTTGCGTGGCGGTGAAAAACGTTGGCAATGGATTAAAAAAGGTGCGTGTTGTTTGATTGAAGTAGGACCATCGGAAGTTCAAAATCGTACGCTTACGTTTTCTTGGCGTGACGATTTGAAGAAACAAACCGTACAACAAGAGGCTTTTGTTGCTCAATTTGCACAAAATTTGGAACAGATGCAGCAGCGTTTATTCCAAAAAGCTTCTCAGCGCTTACAGGCTTCGCTTAAGCGTACGGAATCGGTGGAGGAATTTTATAAATTCTTTAAGAATGAGGGAGGGTTTGCGCTTGCTTATTGGTCGGAAGATCCAGCTGTTGAAGCAAAAATTAAAGAAGAATTAAAGGTTACGGTACGCTGTCTTCCACAATCTTTTGCATCCGAGCGTGGTACTTGTTTGTTTACACAAAAAACAAATTGCCCACTTGCGGTTTTTGCAACGGCTTATTGAGGTAGGTAAATGTTTTTGTAAGAGTCGTTCAAGTTTGAAAGTTTTTAAGCTTGTAGGCTTTTAAATAAAAATTAGTTTTGTTGTATATGCGCATATTGATTGCTTTGATTCTTACGATTATGCCTTGGAAGCTTCAGGCAGATTCTGAAAAAATTTCCACGCAGCAAGCATTGGCTTTAGGGGTTGTGCAAGGCTTGACAGAGTTTTTGCCGGTATCTTCAACAGGGCATATGATTTTGGTGAATGAACGCTGTTTTAGGTCCACGGAGACTTCGGAACAGAGGCAAAGCGCCTTAAATAATTACATGGTTTGTATCCAATTAGGTACGATTTTAACGCTCCTTTTGTTTTTTCGAAAAGATGTTTTGCGTATTATTCGTGGGGTGTTGGGTAAGGATAAAATTGGCTTTAAACTGGGATGGAATGTCGGATTGGCCTTTATACCTGCTGGTTTAGCAGGATTTTTCTTGGATGATTACATTCAGAGGTTTTATAATCGTACTTGTGTGGCCAATGCGCTTATTGTTGGTGGAATTGTTTTATTAGTGATGGAGTATTTCAGACGTCGCAATAATCAACAGTTTAAAGATTTATACGCAATGTCATGGACTATGGCTTTAACGATCGGTTTGTTTCAAATGGTTGCTTTGTGGCCAGGTTTTAGCCGTTCTTTAGCAACAATAATGGGGGGTGTTTGTGTAGGCCTTGGCCTAATACAAGCGATTCGCTTTAGTTTTTTGTTGGGTTTATTAACTTCTTTAGTTGCAACAGGCTATAAATTTTTAAAAAATGGCAGCGAAATTTTTATGCTTATGGACGGCAGTACTTGCTTTTTAGGTATATTGGTAGCTTTTCTAATAGGGACATCTACGATTTATTCTTTTTTTAAATATTTAGAGAAAAATGGCCTAAGTATTTTCGGTTATTATCGCATTTTTATTGGTATACTATTGTTTGTTTTTTAAAAAAGCTGGACATTTTTGTAAAAAAATGTCAATTATAGTCTTGATTAAAAAAATAAATAAAGTACTTTGTGCAGGTTTTATTTTTTTAAGATTAACCTTTTAAGTCCATGGTCGAAAAAAAAGCAGCTACAAGTAAAATTATGCAACCTTCTTTTGCGTATTTAATTGAAAAGAAATGCGCATGTGAAGAGTTTTCAGATAATGAGGTTCGTTATGTTGTTGAATCCATTTTGTCTGAAAAAATTCCTAGCCATCAATTGGCCGCGCTTATTATGGCAATTTTTTTCCGTGGTTTGTCGGCCCAAGAAACAGCTGTTTTAACCGAAGAAATGATGCTTTCAGGTGAAGTTGTTGATTTAACAGACCTTGGAAAACCAAAAATTTCTTTATATGCAACGGGGGGAGTAGGTGACAAAAGTAACTTAGTTCTAACACCCCTTGTGGCCGCTTGTGGGGTTATTGTGCCTTCGGTGATTGGTGAAGATGAGAATTTTATATTTGGCAACTTGAGGAAATTGCAAGCAATCCCAGGGTTTAAGACTGAATTATCCGTTAAAGCTTGTGCCCAACAGCTAGAAAAAATTGGTTGTTGCTTCTGTTCACAACCTAAACAAATTGCTCCTGTTGATCAAACCTTGAATGAAATGCGTCAAGAAACGTCTACCGTAGCAAGTATTCCGCTTATTACCAGCAGTATTTTAAGTAAGCGGTTGGCGGTTGGTTCCGAAAATTTGGTTGTTGATGTAAAATGGGGAAATGGTTCTTTCTTGAAGGATCTCGAGCAGGCTAAGCAATTGGCCCGTGTTATTACTCGTGTTGCTCGTTCCTTGCAACGTCGTTGTGTGGCTTTGGTGACCGACATGAATCAGCCTTTAGGAGGTTCTATTGGTACTGGTTTGGAAATTCAAGAAGCTATAGAGTTATTACAAGGACGTGGACCAGAAGACTTGAAAGAACTTATTTTGAAGTTAGGTATGGAAATGGTTCGTTTGGCGGGTGTTTCCGGATCAACTTTATCTGCAAAGCAAACGATTTTACGTCATTTAAGTGATGGATCTGCTCTCGCTAAATTCAAAGAAATGGTTAAGGCTCAAGGTGGCGATACTTCTTATATCGACAATCCGGAAAAGTTTCCAAAAGCAAAATACGTTCGCAAGTTGGCTGCGCCTAAACGTGGTTATATTCATGCGATTAATTCAGGTATGTTGGCTAAAGGTGTGGATATTTTAATGCAGCCGAAAGATTCAGATGAAATCGATACCTCGGTTGGAATTACGCAGCTCAAAAAAGTAGGTTCGCAAGTCAAACAAGGTGATGCGTTGATGATGATTCATTACAATGATCATTCTCGGTTGGATACGGCATTGGAATACTTGCGTTCAGCCTATCGATTAGCTCCTAAACGGCCTAATTACTTAGATTTTATCGTAGAACGTGTCGCGTAAAGAATTTACTTTTCGCCCAAGCGATATTCGCCTTATTGCTACCTTTAGGGGGCTTCCTAAGGATGCCATTGATAGGCCTAATGAGGCCCCTGTTGCTTTAGATAATGTTTTGGGGAATGCGCTTAATCGGTTGTTGCGTGATCAAAAGCGTGTGGATTATTTGCAGTTTTTAGACGAGCATTGGTCGAGTTGGTTTGCAGGGACAACTGCAGCTCAGTGTAATCCGGAACGTTTAACGCAAAGAGGGTGTTTGTGGCTAAAAGTGCCTAATGCGATTGTTCAGCAGAAATTACAGTTTGAGCGGGAACTTATTCAAAACACCCTTAATCAAATTTTGCCGACTCCTGTTATTAAGGAGATTCGTTATTGTCTTTGAGGTTTTTTTAAGCTGTTAAATCGATATGGGCTGCTCGCGATAGACGATCGTTAATAGCTTTTCCGATGCCATAATTAGGAGCTTTTTCGATCCAGATAGATGTCCAATGTTCTTGATCTAGTTTTTGCAGGCATTCGAAAAGGTGCGTAGCGACTTCTTCTAGGGTTTGATTAGGGCTTAGAACGTATTCATGAGGCGCTAACGTATGCTTGGGTGGATACAAAAAAACATGGGCAGCATTTTCATGAAAACATTTTTTGTAAGCTTCTGATGGTGTGAAGCCTTCGAGTTGTTGGACCCAATAAAGCGGCTTTTGTGGACTATAATGTTTTTTATATAGGCCAGGGGATAGATGGATTTTCGTAGAAATGCCATCGACAATGGGTTTTTTTAGAAAAGCTTCTAGTGTTTCTTTGGAAATAGGGCCGTGGCGCAACAAAGTTGGTTTTTCTTCATCAAGAAGCGATAGTATGGTTGATTCGACGCCAAAGTTACAAGGGCCTCCGTCAAGGATGTAGGAAAGTTCATTGCCTAAATCTTGTAAAACGTGTTGTGCTGTTGTTGGACTGAGATGTTGAAAGGTGTTGGCGCTGGGAGCGACAAGCGGTTCTTGTAGTAAAGAAATGACTTCCCTAAAAAGGGGAGCTTGTGGGGCTCGAACAGCTACTGAAGAAAGGCCGCCTGTAACTATGGACGGCACACAATCTTTTTTCTTTAAGACTAATGTTAAAGGTCCAGGCCAATAATTTTCTGCTAAAGCAAGCGCGCTAGAAGGCACAAACGCAATTTCTTCTAGCTGTTGTGTATTCAAAATGTGTACAATAAGCGGATTTTCGGTTGGCCGCCGTTTTAATTTGTAAATCTTTTGTATGGTGGCTACTTCGAACAATGGAGCCGCTAAACCATAAACCGTTTCAGTGGGCAAGGCTACAGGTTCTCCCAATTGCAGCCAACGAACAGCTTCCTGTGCTGAATGCCCAACAATTGCTTTCATACAAAAGCGTTTACGGCATCAATAAGAAATTGCGTGATTGCTTTATGACTTGCGTTATATGGCGTTGTTCTTTTGCGGACAAACGAGTAATTTTACGTGGTAGGATTTTACCTGTTTCTGTGGTAAAATTCTTCAATTGATCCGTATCACGCCATGTTAAATTTAAAACCGAAATCTTCTCTTTGTTTTCGCTCATGTTTAATAAATATAATGCTATAAAAAAGACATCAGGCCTTCTTTGCAAGCGCAAACTTTAATTATTTGTGGTTTGTTTTGCTAAAGCTGTTTATGGCTATTCTCCAACAAGGTCTTTGGCGGCGATATGGAAAAGATAGTAATGGGAATCCCCATAACGCCAAGTTAGCCATACATTTTCGTTGCCTGCAGGGCCTTTACAGTCGAGTGAAACGATATATTCGCAAGTATTCATCTCTCCTATACTTTCTATGTCTGTCCTCTCTCCTTTTTCGTTGTAAATTTCTTTTGAAAATTCTGTTTTTGTAAGAAGTTGTACTTTATAATTGGAATCCACGATACACTGTGCATAACCTAAATAGCATTTTTTTGTTTTTCCGGGATAGCAATAAGCATAGATGATGTATTGATTGCCGCTTGGAGCTGTATAAACACAGCATTTATGTGTATTTTTGTAAAGCTGTGTATCGTGATACTCATAATCATCTGTACGACAAGAACAATAAAGATCGCAAGCTTGAGAAAAAGAAGTTTTTCCAGTGCAATAAATAATGTTTTGCGGTGATTCATAGCATAGTTCGGGGTATTTGTTTACGGAAAATGTTCCGGTTTTATCACTTGGTGTTTTATCCATTCTACAAGAAGATAGCATAAGGCAAATGGGGTCAGAAATATTACTGGAGTTCCAATTTGTATAAGTATTATTCCATGCTTTATTATAAGCGGCGGATAATTCAGTTTTATCTGCAGATGAAGCGCAAGTAGGACGTAATCCTAATACGCAAACAACACCTGTTCCATCTTTTGCTTTTGCGATACAAAAGTCGTAGTTGTGTGCTACTGCCCAAATACTATAATGTGTTATATTGTTAAATGGATAGGCCCAGTTTTGTATGGTTGTATAGTCGGAATCTTCTATTCCTTGTTTTGTGATATAAATGCCATTAAAGCATGAATCGGCAATCATTCCATACACATGATCACCAAATTTTATATAACGAGGATAAGTTTTTATTGTAGTATGAGTTGCATGTGTCGTTCTTGTTGTGATGGAGTTTCTATCTGACCACCGACTGTTATATTGATGATACACAGCATGACAGGTGCCATCACTTTCATTGGTGGCAATAAAATTTAAATGGACCAATCCACGATAATGCCAAGCAGTGTAATTCCCAGTTTCTAGATTTACGTGAGTCATATCAGAGCTTTTTCGTAAGTTTTGCTGATTAAAAGCATAAATGCGATTGTCGGTATGGTAGTAAAAATTTGTTTCGTGAGTGAGATTTGTTGCATAAGTACCTTTGATGAAATCTTTATAAAAATCAAAATACATTAAGCCTTCAACACTTCCCCCCTCAGCATTGGGATTGTTGCATGTAGCATTCATATAACGTGTCGGTGGACAGTAAATGAACATGCAAACATGAGAAGCATTTTCAATATCTTGTGCGATGCAAGGTTGTAGGATATTGTGTATGTATTTCTGGAAAAAGTTTGAATCCTCTGGGATTCCGGTATTAAGGTTGGGATCACTTCCGCAATTTGGTGTGACGTTTGGAATGAGTGTCCATGGATAGAAACGATGTTCTTGTGAAGTGATTGTTCCATTTACCCTTTCATGGCAGTCAAGTTCGTAACCAAGTCCTTTATGATCTTGCATATATTCAAAAGATGCAGTCCATAAAACTCCTGCTTCGTCTACCATAGCACTAGGGGTGCAGGTTAAATTTCTATTTGGGAAGCTAGAAAACCAATCTGTACCCCATAGTGTATCATTCTCTTTTATTGCATATTTCCCTTCAAGTTGTGCGGGAACGTAGGCTTTTACTGAAAGATTTATACTAAAAAATAGCGTAAACAAACCGAATTTCAAAACTTTTTTCAAATGTGCCAAAGATAAATCCATTGGCAAATTCTATTCTTTTTGTAAGTGTAAGTCAAGTTGTTTGGAGTGGGATTAGGGATAGAAATTCTTTTTCTTGTTTTCAAAATTTATAAAAAAAACTGGACGGAATAGGGGCGGTGTGTTTTGAATAATAAGGGTATGGTGTTGATGGAAAAGACGTATCGTCCGGAAGAGATTGAGAAAAAGTGGAATGCTTGTTGGCAAGAAGCACGTTGTTTTGAGGTTAAAGATGATGGTCGGCAAACGTTTACGGTCTTTATGCCGCCGCCGAATGTTACAGGTATTCTCCACATGGGCCATACGCTGAATAATTCCATACAAGATGTTTTGTGTCGTTGGGCACGGATTCAGGGTAAGGATGTGCTTTGGGTTCCCGGAACGGATCATGCAGGTATTGCAACCCAAAGTAAGGTTGAGAAGGTTTTGAAGAAAGAAGGGCTCAGACGCCAAGAAATGGGCCGTGAAGCGTTTATTCAGCGCGTACAAGCTTGGCGGGAGGAGCATGGTACGATTATTTTTGATCAATTGAAGCGTTTAGGTGTTTCTTGTGATTGGTCGCATGCTACGTATACGCTGGATCCAGAGTATTCACGTGGTGTTTTGCAAGCTTTTGTTGATCTATATGAGCGCGGCTATATTTATAAAGGTAAACGTTTGGTAAATTGGTGTCCGGTTTCGCAAACGGCTCTCAGTGACGAAGAAGTTATTATGAAGCAAACACCGGCTTTTTTATACACTTTTCGTTATCCAATTGTTGAAAAGCCAGGCCAGTTTTTGGAAATAGCAACCACTCGTCCGGAAACTATTATGGGAGATGTTGCGCTTGCGGTTCATCCAGAAGATCCACGTTACAAAGATTTAATCGGTTTGCATGCTCAGTGTCCGTTTGCGGATCGACAGATTCCGATTATTGGCGATAGTGTTGTTGAGCAGGATTTTGGAACAGGTGCCTTGAAAATTACTCCAGCGCATGATCCTATCGATTTTGCCGTTGGCCAACGCCACCAATTACCTTTTATTGAGGTGCTGGATGCACGCGGATTTGTGAATGACTTAGGGGCGCCGTTTGCAGGTCTCGATCGCTTTAAAGCCCGTGAAGCCGTTATAGAAGCTTTAAAAGAGAAGAATTTACTCGTTTCTGTAAAACCTTACGATCATGCCGTTGGTTACTCAGAGCGCGCCGATGTACCGATTGAGCCACGTTTGTCCGAGCAATGGTTTGTGCGTTATCCTAAAGTAGAGGAGGCGAAAAAAGTTGCCGAGCAAGCTTTGGTTAAGTTCTGGCCGCAGCGTTGGATTAAAACCTATTTGCATTGGCTCGACAACATTCAGGATTGGTGTATCAGTCGGCAGTTATGGTGGGGACATCGTATTCCGGTTTGGTATCATAAGACGAATGGTTCGATTCATGTTTCTGTGGATGGCCCTCAAGATCCTGAAAATTGGGAACAAGATTCGGACGTTTTGGATACCTGGTTTTCGTCATGGTTGTGGCCTATTGGTACCTTGAATGGGCGTGATGAGAATGCCGAAAATAAAGCATTTTTTAATCGCTTTTTCCCGAGTAATACACTTGTTTCGGGTCCAGATATTCTGTTTTTCTGGATTACACGCATGATTATTGCGTCCTTGGAGTTTCTGGAAGATCGGCCTCTGGAGGAACGTGTACCGTTTAAAAATGTTTATCTGACCGGAATTGTGCGTGATGCTCAGGGACGTAAAATGTCGAAAAGTTTAGGTAATTCGCCCGATCCGCTCGATTTAATTAAAGATTATGGGGCAGATGGTGTCCGTTTGGGTCTTCTTTCGATCGCGCCTCAAGGGCAAGATATCCGTTTTGACGAACGGTTTTTAACGCAAGGACGGAATTTTTGCACGAAATTGTGGAATGCGTGTCGTTTTCGGAAGATGCAAGGCGAGACGATAGTTTACGCGTCTTTAGAGGATTATTGGAAGGCTTTGGAAGGAAAATCGTTGTCGTTATATGATTGCCATTTGTTGAAGCATTTGTGCGAAACGATGGAGAGTTTCCAAAACTTTTTGGAGAAATACGAATTTAATGCGGCCATTAAACTCCTTCAGCAATGCTTTAAAAGTGTATTTTGTGATTGGTATTTGGAAGTGCAAAAGCATCAAGAGTCGCAGTGTTTAACAATACAGGACTTGTTTTTGCGGCAAATCTTGGTTATGTTATCGCCGTATGCTCCTTATATTACTGAAGAATTATGGGGGCAGTTACAATTAGGTGAAGGTTGGATTCAGCAAGCTGGTTGGGATGTGGAAGCCTTTAAATCAAGAGTGCATGACTTGATTGCTCGTTATTCCGAAGTAGCGCTTGAGGAAGTTGAACGTTTGCGGACTTTGGTAGGAGAATTGCGCGGATTGAAGGCTGAAAACGGCTTAAGTGCCAACAAGAATGTGGAAATGAGTGTCCTTTTGCAAAAGACGTATGAAGAGGCTTTTGAGCACCATCACGAGCTTATCATGCGCTTAGTCGGGCTACGAAACCTAGAAAAGGTTCAGGAACAGCCGGAACATGCCGCAAAAGTGGTTACGCATTGGGGAACGTTTGCGCTTATTTTAGAGCAAAAAGAGCTTTCTCAAGAGGAAAAACAACAGTGGCTTGCGGAATTGGAGCGTCTTAAGCAGCATATTGCTTCTGCCGAACAGAAGTTAAAGAATGAGCGTTTTATGGCAAGTGCACCGGCTCCCGTTATTGATGGTGTGCGGAAATTACTGCAAGAAAATCAGCAAAAAAAGCAAAGTTTGGAAGAATTACTTAAAAAGTGTGTTTTTTAGCTTCAAAAAGTTTTAAAATGTGTTACTTTTAAAGTGACGGAATTTTTTTATGTTGAATTTGTCTGAGCGCATTGTGATTACGGGTGTTGGATTAACGGCTCCAAATGGAAATTCTTTGGTTGAGTTTCGTAAGCATCTTTTGGAGGGATATGCCCGTATTCAGCGAATTGATATGCGTTATATGGGACTTGTTTTAGCAGGTGTTTGTACCTTTAATGCTACCGAATATCAGACAAAGAAGGAATTACGTACAGGAACGCGTGCCGGAAGTATTGGTATCTATTGTGCCCACAAAGCCATTGAGTCGAGCGGTTTTGATTTAGCTAATGCTGATAAGAGTCGTATTGGGATTTATGTAGGAATTACCGAGCACGGAAATGTAGAAACCGAAAATGAGGTTTATCAAATCTCGAAGTTTGGTTATGATACGCGTTACTGGAATCATCATCACAATCCGCGTACAGTTGCTAATAATCCAGCAGGTGAGGTCTCGATTAATTTAGGTATTACGGGACCTCATTATACCTTAGGTGGTGCTTGTGCAGGTGGCAACTTGGGACTTATCCAAGGTGTACAGATGTTACGCTTGGGTGAAGTGGATATGGCGCTTGTTGGCGGTGTCAGCGAAAGTATCCATACCTTTGGTATTTTTGCTGGGTTTAAGAATCAGGGCGCTTTGGCCGAATGTGAAGATCCTAACAAGGCAAGTCGGCCGTTTGATAAGTCTCGTAATGGGATTGTTATTAGCGAAGGCGGTTGTTTCTTTACTTTAGAAAGACTGGATGCGGCTCTTGCTCGAGGTGCAAAGATTTATGGAGAAGTGGTTGGTTATGGTATTAATTCGGATGCAGAGAGTGCCGTTTTGCCTTGTAGCCAACGACAAGTTGAATGTGTTCAATTAGCCTTAAATAAGGCAGGTTTGAAGCCACAAGATATTGATATTGTCAATACACATGCGACGTCTACGGTTTTGGGGGATATTAAAGAATGTCAGGCATTGCACGAGGTTTTTAAAGACTCACCCAATACGTATTTCAATAATACAAAAAGCTTTATTGGTCATGCCATGGGAGCTGCTGGCTCTTTGGAATTGGCAGGCAATTTACCTGCATTTGAAGATCATTACGTGCATCCAACGATTAATGTGGATGAACTGGATCCAGAATGCGCACTTAACAATTTGGTTCTTAATCAGCCTAAACATTTAGACAAAGTAGATACAATTCTTAACAATTCTTTTGGAATGCTCGGAATTAATTCGGTTGTTATTGTACGGCGTTATGAACCTTCACAACCAATCACGTAATACAATGGAAAAATCAGAGGTTCGTAAAATAATTGTAGATATTATTGCTGAAATCGCTCCAGATGAGGATTTAAGTAATTTAAAGGATGATGTGCGTTTGCGCGATCAATTGGAGTTGGATTCCATGGATTTTTTGGATATTGTTATGGAATTGAGAAAGCAGTACAATATTGAAGTTCCTGAAGCAGATTATCCACATTTGGAATCGCTTCAATCCTGTGTTGAGTATTTGCATCCAAAATTTAATAAATAAGTTTTAGGATAGTTTTATATCCAAGATTAGGTGAAAATTTCGGTAAAAAGGCGTTGTTTTATTTATTGTTATCGGCTGCTTTTTTTACCGATTTTTGCTGTTTTATTGCCCTATTATCTTTATCGTATGTGGAAAAGAGGGGGTTACGGACCTCATTTTTTACATCGTTTCGGTTTTGTTCCTAAAAATAAGTCATTAATTCAAAAAACGATTTGGTTGCAAGCCGTTAGTGTGGGTGAAATGGAGGCATTGCAGCCTTTGTTGGAGGCATTAAAAGCGAACGGGGTAGGGGTTTATTTGACAACGACAACCTCTACTGGTTTTCAGGTTGCTCAAAATAAGTATAAAAATTTAGTCAACGCGATAGCTTATTTCCCTTTGGATTTTTGTCTATTTTCTTGGATTGCTTGGCGGAGAATTCGTCCGCAATATGCGTTTTTGATGGAATCAGAATTATGGCCGGAGCATCTTTGGCAAGCCTATCAGAATAAAATTCCGGTTTTTCTTTTGAATGGGCGTTGTTCGGACAAAACTTTTGCACGCTATTCTCGTTTTGAAACGATTTCTGGTGTTTTATTTAGTTTTATTCATAAAATTTATGCAGCGAGTGATTTAGATGGGCAACGTTTTCAATCGTTGACGTCGGTTCCTGTTGAGACGGTTGGTAATTTAAAGGTAGATGCTGCTTTAGGTCGAATGGGGGATGATGTAACTCCCATAAAGCTTTCTGATTTAGGTTCTGAATGGGAGAATTCCCTTGTTTTGTTGGGAGCTTCCACGTGGACTGGTGAAGAAGAAATGCTTTTGAATGTTTTTACGAAAGCAAAGAAAACTTGTCCTCGATTGCGTCTTATTTTGGTGCCGAGGCATGCGGAACGTGCTTCTGATTTGGAAAAGATTTTATCGCCTTATGATTTTTGCTTTCGGACGAATCCCAAATTGAATTCTGAGATTTATGTGGTAAATACGACAGGAGAATTGCGGCATTTTTTGCAATTAGCGCAATTTGTTTTTGTCGGAAAAAGTTTGGATCCTCATAGAGGTGGGCAAACGCCTATAGAAGCTGCTGCTTTAGGGAAACCGATTGTTTATGGGCCACATATGGAGAATTTTCGAGTTGTTTGTAAACGTTTGGAGGCTTGTGGGGGTGCTGTTCGTTGTTCCGATAAGAAGGAGGTTTGTCGGCAATTGCTTCGTTGGATCGCGGAGCCACAGTCTGCAGAGTCTTATGCAAAAGCTGCCCAGCGATGGACAATTTCTAATCGTGGTGCGACGGAACGAATACTTGCTGGGTTAAGGCAATTAGGCCTTGTTTAGGATTATTTTTAGGAGTAAAGTTTTGGGCATAAAGTTTGCTTAAATAATAAGTTCATATGAAAATACAAATTAAGTTTATCGTCGGTTTATGGGTTTTAGTTGCTCAATTTTGTACAACCTTGGTACGAGGAGATCTTTTTAATTTTCCGAAAGAATCCTTGTTGAATGCGCAACAACAAGAAGAGGTGCGAAACGTTTTTATGGAGACTATGCTGGATGCAAGTCGATCTTTTGTTGTTTATTTACAAAATCCTTTATTTAAGCAGATGATTAAGACTTCTTTAGGTAATTCAGAAGTTTTGAAAACGATGTTGTTAGAACGTTTTTTTAAGCATTCTAAGAAGAAGGATGATAAGAAGATTATTGCCGACTTGCTTGAAGTTGTTGGTAACGGAGAAGATTTTTTGGTAGTTGCTGGAGATCGTAATGATGCTTTATTTAATGGCATTATCCGAGAAACCATGCGTGTGTTTGCTGGGAAATATTTAAGTAGACTGGACAATCAAGAAGGGATCTTGAAGGAAATTTTTAAAGTATTGTGGGACGGTATTACTAACAAGGAATTGATCTGTAATGTCGATATAAATTTTGTAAATGCAGTAAGAGAGACTATTGGTGGTGTAGGTTTTGATATGGTTAGTTCTGCATATGAAATTTTTAATGATACACCTGGAGATCTTTGTGATAAAATTGCTACTGTTGTATCTCAGTTGTTGTGTTCAGAGTTTAACACAGTAGTAGATGATAATGCATGTTGTAGTTGTTTACAAACAACTTGGGGGATGACTAAAAAGGCTTTTAAGAAGGTTCTTCCGGTACTTCCAACGCTTCTACAGGTTGCATTATTGATAGCCAAAGAAGTAATTTAAAAAAATGTAAAAAAGTGCTTGCATAAAAAATTTTATGCTTCACTATGAATACTGTTGGTTATGTCCCCTTCGTCTAGTCGGTCAGGACACCGGGTTTTCATCCCGACAACAGGAGTTCGAATCTCCTAGGGGACGCCAAAAGTATTTTGTTTTTTTCATAGCAGTAAGCCTCGTTAAGGGGTTTATTTGTTTTTTAGAGAATAGTTTCTTTATAAAAGTGTAAAAAATGCTTGCAATTATTTGGACAGCATAGTTCTATTATTATGTTATAAATTTTATTAACTATTGCAAAATTAGCATATGAAAGCGGTCATTAAAACACAAGGTCGGCAATTTACGGTCCAAGCCGGAGATATTTTGAAAGTAAATCGGTACCAAGGAACCGAAGCAGGTAGCGTTTTGGACATTAAAGATGTCCTTATGTTTGAAGATGAATCAGGTGTTCGTTTTGGCAATCCTGTTCTTGAAAATGCGGTTGTTCGTGTTAAGGTTTTAGAAAATAAGCGCGATAAGAAGGTTTTGGTGTTAAAGCATCGTCGTCGTGGTGGTTTTCAACGCAAGCAAGGCCATCGTCAAGAATTGTCCGTCATTAAGGTAGAAGCAATAGAAGTTAAATAAGGAAGTTTGAAAAATGGCTCATCATAGTGCACAAGGTTCATCGAGAAACGGAAGAGACAGTAAGTGTAAGAATTTAGGCGTAAAGCGTTACAGTGGAGAAAAGGTTTTAGCTGGAACGATTCTTATGCGTCAACGTGGAACAAAGTATCATCCAGGAAAGAACGTTGGTTTGGGACGTGATTTTACCTTGTTTTCCTTGATCGACGGTGTTGTTGCTTGGGATAAAGTACATCGTCGTGTTTCTGTAAATGCTCAATAAGCTTTATTGCTTACGTAAAGTCTTTCTTTAGATGAAAAATCTCTCGAGGGAGGATGCTTTTCTAGTTTTAAATGCACTTCCTCGTGTAGGTTGGGTGACCCTCCAAAAATTACTTAAGTTTTTTAGCGGTGATCCTATTGCTATTCTTGGTGCTAACGAAAAAGATTTGGAAGCATCAGGAATTTCTGCAACCGTTTGCAAAAACCTTCTTCAGTGGCGTTCTTTATTCGATTTTGAGAAGGAAAAACGGAATTTAGAACGTATGGGAGCTCAATTTATTTCTTTTGAGCACCCTGATTATCCTCCTTTATTGAAAACGATTTACGATCCTCCGATAGGGTTGTATTATTTAGGAAAATTGCGGCCGGTTACAAACACGATAGCGATTGTTGGATGTCGTTACGCAAGTGTTTATGGCTTGCAGCTGGCAGAGCGTTTTGGAAGTGAGTTGGCGGAACGTGGCTGGTGTGTTGTAAGCGGTTTTGCCCGTGGGATTGATACGGCTGCACATCGAGGTGTTTTGCGGGTTCATGGAGAGACGGCAGGGGTTTTAGGTTGTTCGATTGATCGAGTTTATCCGCCTGAAAACGCTGCTCTTTATAATCAATTGAAGGAAGAAGGCTGTTTAATTTCGGAATTTCCTTTGGGCTCTCGTGCAGATCGCATGACCTTTCCGCGACGCAATCGTATTTTGTCGGGAATGAGTCAAGCAACTTTGGTTGTGGAGTCGGATTTAAAGGGTGGTAGTTTGTTGACAGCTAATTTCGCGACGGAGCAAAATCGACAGGTGTTTGCGGTTCCGGGCAGAATTGATTCAGAAATGAGCCGTGGATGCCATCAATTGATTCGTAATGGGGCGACTTTAGTGACGTGTGTGGAAGATATTGTTGAGGATTTAAAGACGGCTTTACCGCTTGATTTGAGGCTTGATTTTGAACCCAAGATGCAAGCATTGCAGCGAGAACATACACCGGAGCTTTACGGGCTTGAGTTGCAAGTTTATGAGTGTATTCGCGCTAAAAATCCGTTGAGTAGCTCTGCGATTTGTGAAAGCTGTAATTTGTCAGCGGAAGTCGTGCAGCAAGTTTTATTTGCTTTGGAATTGAATCGGTGGATTGTTCGCCGGAACGATGGTTTGTATGAGGTGTGAATGATGTTAGACGTTTTTACCTGTGGTCCTTATGGTACGCAAGTTTACTTAATCTTGCAGGAAAAAGAGAAGGTGGCTATTCTTATTGATGCGGCGCCCGATAGTTTTTCCCAATTAGAATCGAAAGTAAAAGGTTATACGATCCATTTGTTTTTAACGCATGGACATTGGGATCATATTGGTGATGCGCATTTGTTTAAAGAGAAGTTGTCGGCAAAAATTTATTTTCCTGAAGCGGATTCGTATTGGTTAAATCCGGATCATCAGCGGCTTATTACGCCACCGTCTTATACTTTTGTCTCTTTTAAGCCGGATGTTTATTTAAAGGAAGAAACAGAGATTCAATTAGGTAATTTGAAAATGAAAGTGCTTCCGATTCCTGGACATACGGAGGGTCAAATCGGTATTTATGATGAGGCCAATGGTCGCATTTTTGTAGGGGATACCTTGTTTAGAAACGGTTTTGGTCGAACGGATTTGTATGGTGGAAGCTCAAAAGTACTTCGAGAATCACTTCAAAAGTTATTTCAAGTTTTACCACCAGCTACCCTTGTTTATCCAGGACATGGCCCACAAACAACCTTAGCCCAAGAACGTTCGAATTTTCGTTTTTTGAATTGAGAGATTTTTTATAAAAAATCCCTCAAGCTCCCTTAAAATGTTTTGTTCATTGCGCAACAATGTTGCGCAATAGGTAAAAATTTTTGAAGGAGGTTGGGATGGGACTTTTTACAAAAAGTTCTCTCCTAAGTAAAAAATCTACTGCAAAATAAAAAAAGTAGTTGCAAAAAGAAATTGGATGTTATACAATTAACCTATGCATATGAAAAAAGGATTACAAAAAAAGATTCTCGGTTTTACACTTGTTGAAATTATGATCGTGGTAACGATCATCGGTATTTTGGCGTCTCTCGCCGTGCCAGCGTTCCAAAGAGCACGTTGGAAGGCTCTGGAAACTTCTATTAGAAATAATTTGCGCCAGGTCTGGGGTGCTGCTCAGCAGTATATGCTTGAAAATGGGGTAACTTCAGTTAAAGCAACGGATATTGTTGCTTGGAAGCCTAAAACAGGGGTAGTAAAAGGAACTAACGAAGGTTATACAAGTGTTATTCAACAGATTGCTGAAGAAAACTATGATGAGATAGGTATATACGTTTCAGATGATTCTAAGCAAGAAGGTGCGATTACAATCAGCACATTTACAACTAATGAAATGGAGGGTGGTGACGACCAAGAACTAAAAAACGCTCAAGGAGACTCAATATTAACAGAAGATACACAAGGTTTGTTTATAAAAGTTGGTACTCGTTGGGTAAAACTCCGTTTGTAATCTAGAGAGAATTTTTATAGAGAGAAAAGGAGAAGGCATTCTCCTTTTTATTGTTTTTAGTGGGGGCTTTTTTTACCCTTTATTCTTCTAGGTTATATAAGCGCTGGAGTGTGGAAGGATGTTTGCTTGGATTAGGTGGAGATTATTAAATTAAAAAAGTGTAAATGCCGTTTTCACTTGACAAGTAATGTATAAATACAGTATAAGTAATGTATGAAAGCCTTGCAAATGTCCGTAAATCTGAAGCCCAATTTATTTGAGTGGATAAAAATGAAAGCAAAACAAAAACAATTATCGTACTCAGGTTATGTGGCTCGACTGATAGAAAAAGATATGGAAGAAAATTTCGTAATTACCAAGGCGGAAGCCGACCGTATTTCTCAAAAAACGCTAGAGGATCCTAATAATAAAACTTACGATAATTTAGATGAATTTTTTTCAGATTTAGATCATGAAATTAAAAAGATCTGATGAATTTGTTGAACAATTATTCCTGGTTGTTAAAAAATTCGCCAGCGCTTTATAAAAAAGTAAAGCGTATTATAGAAAATATTGTTACGGATCGTACTTTTATTTTTAATAAAGGCGAAAAATTAAAATATGCCCCTAAGCGATATTCCGCAAGAATTGATCGCAAAAATCGACTTATTTATGATCGGTTTGATGATTTAATTGTATTAATCTCCTGTCGCGGCCACTATGATGATAAGTGATTGGGAAAAGTTGTTGTGCACAATAAAACTCCGAAAAAAGTTGAAACGTTGGCAAGCAAGCTAAATTTGCCTGGAGGGTGGTGTAGACGGAGAATGCATTCTCCTTTTTGTTGTTTTTTATGGGGTGGTTTTTTACCCTTTATTTTTCTAGGTTATATAAGCGCTGGAAGGTTTTTTAATGAATTTCCATATTGACTTTATAATATAATTATATTCTTATTATATTATGGCAACCGTACAATTATGTATTACAGTAAGACCTTGTGTTAAAGAATTTGTAAAACGTGAAGCAAAAAAAAGGCAATTAAGTGTTAGTCGTTATATTGAAAGCAAAATATATAACGATGAGGAAAATCATGTTTATCCAATAGAAGAACTTAATGCCGTAAGTGAACAGTTAGACAGGGAAATCGCTAGCGGTAAGGCTAAATCTTACGATAATGTTGATGAAATGATTAATGATTTAAATTTATGATCATAAACTTTGGAAGTGTATTCAAAAAAGATTTCATCAAAGCAAAACAAGCTGGCTTTACAAACAAACTAGAAAATCTTTTACATATTATAAAAAAAGATCCTTATCAAATACCTCCGCCTTATGAAAAGCTTGCCGGCCACCCATCAAGATATTCTAGAAGAATCAATGTACAACATAGATTGGTTTATGAAATTAAAGGTGATACAATCAGGCTTCTTAAGTGTTGGGGACATTATGAATAACAACTATTGCTTATAAAAAGACTTTTAAACTGATTTTGTATAAATTTACTAATATAGAGTGCATGGAAACAAAAAGCGACATTGTTATTTATAAAGAAGAAGATGGGAAAATTAGCATCAACGCTCGGTTTCAACAGGAAACAATCTGGTTGAAACAAAACCAAATTGCGGAGTTATTTGCGACAACCAAACAGAACATTAGTCAACATTTACGTAATATTTTTGTGGAAAAAGAATTGACAGAAAATTTAGTTGTAAAGGATTTCTTGACACCTGCTTCTGATGGTAAAAATTATCATACAAAATTTTATAATCTAGATGCGATTATTGCGGTTGGTTACCGGGTTAATTCGAAGAAAGCGACCCAATTTCGTCAGTGGGCAACGGATGTTTTAAAGCAGTATTTAAAGCAAGGTTATGTACTCAACCAGCAAGCACTTAAGCAGCAAAAAAAGAATTTTTTGGCTTTAAAAACAGCAATTCAGTTAATTGAGCGTCAAACGAATCTTTCATTAGAAGATAAACAAAAGCTCTATGATTTTTTAAAGGATTTTGCAAACGACCTAGATTTGTTGGATGATTACGACCATAAGCAGCTCAACGATAAAGGAATTACTATAAAAAACGCCGTTGTTATTGAGCCAGAAGAATTCTTGTCGGTTGTTAAAAGCATGCGTTCGCGTTTTTCTAGCGACTTATTTGGAGCCCCAAAGGACGAAAGCTTTAATAGTTCCGTACGGCAGATTTATCAAACTGCTTTTGGTGAAGAATGTTATCCATCGATTGAAGAAAAAGCCGCAATGTTGCTTTATTTGATTGTCAAAAATCATTCTTTTGTCGATGGTAATAAACGTATCGCAGCCGCTTGTTTTTTATACTTTTTACAAAAAAATGGTATCCTTTATAAAAACAATCTTCCGGTTTTAAACGATGGTACCTTATTTGCCTTAACGCTCCTTGTCGCTGAAAGCAAAATGGACGAAAAAGAAACCATGAAACGCATTATCGTTTCCGTTTTGAATAAGATTTGAAAATTTTCATTTGCCATGAGAATTTCTACAAGAAACGTTGAAAAGGCAAAG
Source organism: Opitutales bacterium (assembly GCA_046881885.1). Lineage (GTDB taxonomy): Bacteria > Verrucomicrobiota > Verrucomicrobiia > Opitutales > UBA9783 > JBKSMP01. Next base: position 87,281 of record JBKSMP010000024.1, on the reverse strand, counting down.
TAGGTAGACTAAGATATAAAGAATAGACTATGGAAACTTGAAATTAGATTTCGTTTTTAAGAAAATCTTTGGAACGGAAGAGGGGAAACCGCAGTTGATTTCCTTATTGAAGTTTTGCTCAAAAGGCAGCCACACATTCAATCGTTAACTTTGAATAATCCTGAAATCGATAAGATTTTGAAGAATGACAAAAGCAGCCGTTTTGACATCAAAGCCACGAGCGATGATAAGTGATTGGTAAAAATTGTTTCGCTTCATAAAAGTACGAAAAAAGTTGAAACGTTGGCAAGTAAGCTAAATTCGCCTGGAGGGTGGCGTAGACGGAGAATGCATTCTCCTTTTTATTGTTTTTGGGGCATTCTATCTATGTTTGGCAACAAAGGTTTTTGCTTGACTCTTCTTGGATAAATTTGGTTTAAATTTAGCTTCGATAAGATGTTAATAGACGCGCATTGTCATTTGGAGCATTTAGGTGAAGAGGGAGTGGTAAGATTTTTGTCATCACTGACTGAAAAAGGTTTACGTGGTGTGATAGCTTCGGGCCCGTGTAGGGAGGATTGGCCATTTTATGCTCAGTTAGCGTCGCAATTTCCACAATTAAAAGTTTGTTATGGAATTCATCCTTTAGAAATTACGGAACAGTGGGAAGACGATTTAGCTTGTTTAGAAAATTATTTGGATCGGGCAGTTGCGCTGGGGGAAATAGGTCTTGATTTTAATCGAATTTTTGACATAAAACATGCGCAAACCTTGAAATTACAAATGAAGGTGTTTGAACGGCAACTTGCACTGGCAAAACGGAAAAATTTGCCCGTTGTTATTCATTGTCGTGATGCATTTACAATATTAAAAGAAATTCTTATTTATTCCAAGATAGATCTTTCGCGGGTTATGTTTCATTGTTTTGTTGAGGATGAAACTGCAGCAGAATGGATTTTGTCCCAAGGTGGTTACTTATCTTATTCCGGAATTCTTACGTTTAAAAAGCCAGGATTTACGCTCAAAACAGCTCAATTGGCATCCTTGGATAGGATTTTTGTAGAAACAGATACACCTTATTTAGCGCCTGTTCCATACCGTGGCAAAACAAATTCTCCAGAATATGTTCGTTATGTTGTGGAAAAATTAGCTGAAATAAAAAATGTTTCCTATGAGCAATGTTGTGAACAACTTAAAATGAATGTCCAAAAGTTTTTTGGATGTTTTAAAAATAGCGTTGTGGATAATAAATAAATTTGGGGTATATGTTTCTTTTTTATGTTATCTTCACATCTCTTCTTGCTTTTCTCAACCTTTTTACTCTTCGTGTTGCACTTCACAGTTGAACTTGCAAATTTTGATAAAAAATAGATTGACAGGTTAAAAAATAATTGATCCTTTTTCCCTCTTATAAATTTAAAACCAAGGAAGGAAAAAATATGAATTATAAAAAATTATTAAAAAATGTGTTATTGAGCGCTGGTACAATAGCAACAGCAAGTAATGCTGCATTTGGAATAACTCTAGAAAAGTTTTTGAATACACCCAAATGGAGAGAAATAAAACAAATGGTAAGAGACGCAATAAAACGAGGAGATCTAAATAGTGCTAAAAATAAACTCAGACAAGCAGGTGTTGATAATCCCGATCAAGCTATAAACGATCTTATGGCTAAATTAGATATATATAGTAAACAAATCGTTGCTCAGTATTTAGATGCTGACGCATTGCTTAATTTAGTGCAAGTAAGTAAAATAGATAAAAATATTGCAGATCGGATGCGTAAAAATCCAGTTGCTATAACCGAGAAAAACAAAACCTTATACTCACAAATACAGACACAACAAGTATTTAAGGCAACAGATTTGATTTTAGATAAAAATTCTACTGTTAAAATATATAATATACGATATGAAGTATATGGGACAGATATAATTGATATTGTTGAGAAAATTTATATTAATAATAAGAACACAGAATTCATTGTTTTTGAAAATGTTAGTTTTGAAAATATTGAAGATTTTCCAAAAGTATTGGCGCATTTAAAAGAAAAGAAGCGTGATGTTAAATTTGGTATAGTAAACTTATTTGGGGATAATGAACTAGATGCAGAACGAGAAATTTATCAAGCAATACAAAATGATCAGTTCCTAAAATTCAAAAAAATAATTTTTTTTGGAGCTATTTCGTTCAATACCTACAAGGCTATAAAACATGAACCAATGTATGCTTTTTCTAAAGTTTCAATAGATCTATCAGAAAATAAAAATTTTATAGAACAAATAGAATGTTTAGAAGCAGATCCAAAAGTAGAAAGCATCATTCTTGTAAATAGAAATGATAATTTTTTGTCAAATATTTTGTCTTCTTTTGCATACAAAATTAATGAAGTAGATGTGATTCCTTTCCAAAATCGTGCCCAATTTAAGAATTTCTTTTGTATATTATCTGATTTGTGGAGGGAAGCTACTTTTCATTTTATTGAAACAGAAAACTTCTATGGTGTTCAATTAGAGGAATTTGAACCGATTTCTAGTAATAATACAAATAATAATGTGTTTTTGGATAGTACTATTGCAAATTTCTATCTACCGTTTTTGGAATATAATATCGATAGTCTTTTTAGTTTATTTACAGCTCTTGATTATATTAATTTTCAAGATCATGGTCAAACTGTATGGTTACCTCCTTATGAGGACATCAACATCGATATTTTAAAAGAATTGATGCAAGACTATATGGATAGATTGATTACAGAAGATTTTGAATTTGAATTAGATGAAATTATAAATAAAGTAAAATTTTATACACAAGATCAAATAACTGCCATAGAATCCCAATATGATAAATTCTATAATTTTATCAGTCATAATTCTTTGGAAAAATATATGAGTTATATTAATTTCGATAGCAAACCTGAATGGCTTAAACAGGAAGAATGGGATAATTATGTGTTGCCGATAAAAGCAGAAGCAGAAAAGTTGATGGCTGTTATGCGTGGTGAAGCACTTCCGGAAGAAGAAATTCATGTTGTTGATGATTGCATTGTACAAATGAGAAATGCTATAAATTTTTATATGAACAATGAAGGAACCATTATTAGCGAATTGGGAAATAGTGGTTATCATGTTCAAAATGTGACTGGAGATGGAAATTGTGGTTTTTATGCTATTTTACAGGCTCTGAATCCAAATTCTAATTTTAGTTCTGTACAAAGGGGCGATAATCAGTGGCAACAGGCTGAACAATTAAGGAGAACGATGTTTCCAGATGTTCAAAATTTATCTCAAATGGTAACAAATGAAACGCCTCAAAATGAACGCGAACAACATTATTTACCCTTGGATAATGAAGAAGTACGCCAAGCTATTTTTAGAATAGCCGCTGAACATGGAAGACAAGTCATTGTTATTAACAGTGTTTATAATGCTGATTTCGCAAATGATGATCCGGTAAATCACTTATTTATGGTATTAAATTCAGATGCTGATAATGGCATTGTTCCTTATGAGAATTTTGCTGCAGCATTACGCAAGGCAGGTAACAATCCTATTGTTTTGCTTTATACACCAGGTCATTGGCAAGCTGTTCTGCCGAATAATTAAGGAAAATAGAAATATTGTTTTTGTTTGCGGAGAAAACTACGGGGCTTACCCGTGGTTTTCTATTTAAATATTTACAGAAAAATGTAGGTTTTGTTTGTCGATTTTTGCAATCTATTTCGATAAGGGTTATTGTGATTTGTGTCTTGGTGGACATTCTTAAGTGGATAAAATGTGATTATGGCCACAAGATATGTGCATAATATTTTTGTTGAAGGTTCGTTATCCCTATAGAAGTAACCCCTAGTACGAATAGCCTAGAATCCTATCGAGAGAAATATAACCCAGCTGGCCATTTGTACCTCCCTGTCCAATTTTGAACTTAATAACGGCCTTTATAACCTTCCGCTGTATTACTTTGAAACAGGATTGAGAATGTTGATTTGAATCAATTAGGTAATGTTTGAAATTAGTTTTTCCTAAATATAAATAAAATTCAACACCAATAAATCTTTTTTAAAAAAAATAAATTAAAAAAATTGTATTTATATAAAATTTTTAGTAATTTATTAATTGACATGAAAGTAAAAAGTTTATGTCCCTACATAAGGAAAGGTTTTTTATGAAGTTGAAAAATTCATTATTTATAGTTATAATAGGATTGTGTTTTGTTTTGAATGTATTCTGTGAGAACATGCCAGAAGTTATTGAAAGTGAAGATGAAGAACCAGTGGGTATTAAACTTAATCTTCCTCAAGAGTTGATTAGCGATTGTAAAGATAGTTTTTGGACGTTGCAAGAAAGTGAAGTAAAAGATGAATTGGATACTATTTTGACTTCTCAGGAGAGTTTCGATGAATGGTGTAAAAAACAACCTGAAATAAATAACAGCAATCCGGTTGAATTAAGAAAAACTTTATGTAAATATGCATATATTTTGTTGCATATAAATGAAAGTGGCTATATCCTAGATGGTGATTTTTGCAAAAGAATAGAATTAGATAGAATTTTTGGAAGTATTCATTTAAAAGGAGCTACACCTTGTTGTTGCTGTGCCCGTACGGAATTAGAGAGTTACATAGAGTGTTTAACATGTATTCTTGAATATGGGTTTTAAATTAAAATTATTTGATTGTTTAGTGAAAAATTTTCAATAAGTTGAATTAGTTTTTTCATTAGATTTTTTGTTGGTTCTTATGTTGAGGGTGTTTGTATTGGGTGTTTTTTTAATTTCTCAATTTGTTTTTTCAGAAGTGATAAATTGGGAAAATGTTGAAGATTTTTTTGATTTTTCAACCATAGCGGAAGAAAAAAGCAAGAATGTTTGAAGAATAATATACAAAAATTGGTAGCATTGCAGTTAAAGCTAAAAAATGGACAAGATTTATGGAATGCATTTTTACATTTGTATAAAAATTTTTCATTTAAATTTGTATTTGACGCAAATACAGAATTTGGAGCAAATGTGGCTCTAAAAAAATACGATTCTGATGAAAAAGTTTTTTATTTTAACGTAAGTTGCAATAAATACTTTTTTGAAGAAAATCTTTCTGACTCTGAGGAGGAAATTCTTAAAAAAGATATGATTTATCGGCCTTGTTTAATAAAACTTAACGGTTTCTATCATTTAAGCGAACAAGAACTTCTTTTTTTTATTACCCTTGCCCATGAGTTTTTGCATGTGTTAAATCAGTTGGAACGTATTCAGAAGATAAAAACTGAAAAACAAAAAGAATATGATGAATTAACAAAGTCATCCCTAGCAGAAAACCAACTTTATGATACCCTTAACCAAAAATTGACGATACAAAATTTTTTAAAAAATAAATTAAATCTTTCTGAGACTGATTTATGTCTTAAAGAGGAGTATAAAAAATTATGGCAGAATGGAACCAATGATGACTCACTAGATGAAATGACAGTAATTTTAAGTAGTAATCGGCAAACAGAAAAAGGTATTGTAAATATAGGTGAAACTACTTTTTTAAGAGAATATTTCAAAAATGATAAAATTATTTCTTGGTCGCATTTTAGTGCGCATTCAAGTAAATTTTGGAAAGATGTTATTATTTTATTGGAAAAAAATTATATAGAAGCAATGCAAAAAACATTCTCTGTCATTGAAAATGTTGAAGATTTTACAATTTCAGAAGAAATAGAAACCAAACAACAGATCATTTTAAATATCGGATTTGGGCTTGAACAATTTAGTAATTTCTTTAATTTTTTGCGTGAAGAAGCTTTGAATATAAGGGAAAATTGTGTAATAAAGATAAATCTTGATATTAATTTAAAAGCTACAGGTTTCAAAAAACAACCAGAATATTGGCAATTTGCAGTTTATCCACAACTAAAGAAAAAAAATATAAAAATTTTGCCTTTATTTTCTAAATTAAAATTTGATGATTTTCCAAAATTTGCTCAAGTAAATTTTAATTTATTAGATTATGAGGTTGTCGATGTGCCAGCCGATGGGAATTGTGCATTTACTTCCGTAAAAGTGGCACAAGGAGATAAAGAGTTTACAGGGGAAAAACAACCCATACAGAACTTATCAAAAAGCCAGCAAGAAATAATTAAGAAATTACGAAATGATACCGCAAATGAAATGGCAAAAAAAGTAACCGATTGTCCAAATTTTATTGCAATGCTTCGTCAGCTTGGATTTTGGAATAACGGTATTGAAGGTGGAGTAGGAATAGAAGTATTAAGTTTTGTTGCACAGATTATTGAGCAACCAATCCTCGTTTTAACACAAGAACCAAATGGAAATTATCGTTATTGGATTTCAGGAACAATGGAAAATCAAAGGGATGGTGATTTGACATTTTATAAAATTATAAATTATAAAAATGTTGAACAATTTTTAAACGCAAAATCTAATGCTATAAAACTATTTCATAATGGAATACACTTTCAAGCTATTGTTAAAAAAGATTTTTTGCCAGCTATTAATATGCTTAAAGGAACACCATCATTACCCATTCCTCCTATTCCTAATTTTGAGTAATAAAGCTATTGTTTAGTTATTACTTAGGTTTTATATCTGGTAGTTTAAATCATTCAAAGAGATTATGTGGCACTCTAGAGCTAATAAATTTGAGCATAAAAATGGTTGTTTTTTTGACGATGCACTCAAATGTTTGCTCAGGAAACAACTCAAGAATCCACAACCTTGTTATCTATTAAGCAGCGACAAACCTTTTTTAGTGTAATCGCCATTGGGTGTGACGTAGTTGTACAAGCAGGTGTAGCCGATGTTGTATTGCTTACATAAGTCTTTTGTGCAAACGGATCTATCTTTCATTTCACTGGCGATGACTTTTAATATCAGCTTGGTCATTTTTTGAGGGCGGTCACCACAACGACCTCGGGCTCGTGCAGCTTTTAGGCCTGCTAGTGTTCGTTCACGAATAAGGTCACGTTCGTATTCCGCCAACACGCTCAATAAGTTTCTTAAAAAACGATAATTCATTTTCAAAAAATGTTCAATTGTGGAAATTATAGAGGCAATAAAGGGGGTGAAATAGTTTTTGAGAAAATAGGTTTGACTTCTTGGGCTTAGTAAAAGATCTTTAGGAATCAAATGATCGATATTCGCATCGAAGACATTGTAAAGAAATTTGGCAACGTGGTTGCGTTGGACAAAATTAATCTTCATATTAAAGCAGGAGAATTATTTTTCTTGTTAGGGCCGAGTGGTTGCGGGAAAACGACACTTTTGCGTTTGTTGGCTGGATTTTATCAAGCTGATGAAGGGCGTGTTTTGTTTGGTAGCAAAGATGTTTCTAAGTTGCCGCCGCATAAGCGCAAGACGGGTATGGTTTTCCAAAGTTATGCTTTGTGGCCACACATGACGGTTACCCAAAATGTTGCTTTTGGTTTACAGCAGAAGAAATTGCCAGCTCAGGAGATAAAAGAAAAAGTTGAAGAAGCGCTTGTTTCTGTCAAAATGGACATGTATGCTGATCGCAAACCCAATGAGTTGTCGGGAGGTCAACAGCAACGTGTGGCGTTAGCAAGAGCGTTGGCAATTCGTCCAAAATGTTTGCTTTTGGATGAGCCTTTATCGAACTTAGATGCGAAGTTACGTGTTGAGATGCGCACGGAAATTCGTCGTATTTGTAAGGAATTTCAGTTGACGACCATTTATGTTACGCATGATCAAACCGAAGCACTTTCGATAGCGGATCGTATTGCGATTTTCTCGAAAGGGCATATCGAACAGATTGGAAGTCCGTTAGAAGTCTACAAAAAGCCTAATAATCAGTTTGTGGCCCACTTCTTAGGTGAGACGAATTTTATTCCAGGAACGGTTACAAAAGTTGATGGAATAAGTGTTTTAGTGAAAACGGCAATTGGTGATTATCGAGGTTTTTGGCATTTAAAGCAACCAGTTCCAGGCGAAGGTGATAGCGTTATTCTTTCAATCCGTCCAGAGGCCTTCAAGTTGAAGCCTTATGGGACTTCTGAAAATTCTACGGACGGTATGATTGGTCAAACAACGTATTATGGCGAAGTGGCCCATTATGATTTCTTGAAGAATGGCGTTACTTTGCGTATTTCAGAATTGAATCCGCGCTATATTGAACATAAGCTGCAAAAAGGTTTGTTTGCTAATGTTATTCAGGATGATGTAGTTGTTTTGCCTTTTAAACGCTCATGAAAAAGTACATTTATATCTTAAGTGCTATTGCGATTGTTATAGGATTGCCACTTGCTTTTAAGCGCTCTAATCATTCTTTGGATGCTAAGGCAGATGATACGCTTGTCATCATTACACCACATAACGAATCGATTCGTTTAGAGATGGATTTAGGCTTTCGTGAGTGGTATTATGAGAAAACAGGTCGTACGGTTTCTATTGACTGGCGTGTGCCAGGAAGTACAGGCGACATTGTTCGGTATATTAATTCCGTCTTTATGAATGCCTTTCGTCTTTATTGGGAAAAAACGTTAAAGCGTGAGTGGACTCAGGAGGTGCAAGAGAATTATGCTCGATCGGATGGTAAGACACCGCTGGCACAAGAAGCTCGTTCAACGTTTTTAGCCTCCAATGTAGGTTGTGGTATGGATTTGTTCTTTGGTGGTGGCGTTATAGAACATAAAAAAGAAGCTGAAATGGGACAGCTCGTTCCTTGTGGCATTATTGAAAAGCATCCGGAATGGTTTTGTGATGATCAAATACCTTATTTTTTATCGGGCGATACCATTTGGGATAAAGATGGTTTGTGGTTAGGAACCTCGCTTTCAAGTTTTGGTATTATGTACAATTTAGACCGTATTAACGATTTACAATTGATGAATTTGAATCAGTGGAAGGATTTGACCTCTCCAAAGCTTTTTCGCCAAATTGCTATGGTTGATCCTATGCAAAGCAGTATTGTGATCAAGTGTTTGGAAATGATGTTTCAGCAGCAGATGAAATTTATTCGTGCGCGTATTTTAAAAGAAAGCAGAACAGAAGATTTAACGGCTGAGCAATTGCATACTGTCCTAAATGAAGGTTGGATGAATGGGCTTAAGATGATTCAAAAGATTATGGCCAATTCTCGCTATTTTACCGATAATTCCGTCACAACGGTTTGGGATGTTTCTATCGGTAATTGTGCAGTAGGTATTGTTGTGGACTTTTATGGTCGGCATCAGCGGGAAGTTACTAAATTACGTGGTGGATCAGATCGTTTACGTTTTGTTTTTCCTAAGGGAGGAACCTGCATTTCTCCAGATCCCATAGGTCTTTTTAGGGGGGCTCCGAATAAAGCCGTTGCACAAGCTTTTATTGAATACGTCGTGTCGGAAGAAGGCCAAGATCGTATTGGTTTTAAAACTGGTGTAGAAGGTGGTCCGCAATATTATGCGCTTTATAGAACCCCTGTTCGAAAAGATTTTTATGTTTCTGAAAAACTTCCTAAGATGTCGAGTCCTGAAATGAATCCTTTTTTAGAGGATGATGATTTCCCTTATCAAGCTAAATGGACCGCAGGTGCCTTTAGTGCTATTCGTATGCTTTCAAAGGTATTGTTTATGGATCCGTTTACGGAATTGGCAAAAGCTTGGAAGGCCATTATTGATGCGCAAGAAGAAGGTCTACATGAGCAGGCTCAACAGGCGTTAGAGGTTTTTGAAAATTTCGATACGATTACTTATGATTGGATGATGAAGGATTTGTCTAATATGCTGAAATCAAAAAATCCTTTAGCAAAAATCCATTTAGAAACGGAATTAACCCAAAAATTCCGTAATCAGTACTTGGAAGCCTACAGAATTGCTTCTCAACGTTAAGTTATGTTTGCAGCAAAAAAATCGATTCCTATTGATAAATTGGCCGATAGTCGGGTTGCTTTGAAGGAGTCAGGCAAAACCTTAGTGCTTACAAATGGCTGTTTTGATTTGCTGCATGCAGGCCATATTTATGCGCTAGAACAAGCAGCTCGTTATGGGGATGTCCTTTGGGTCGGAATCAATTCGGATGCAAGTGTTAAGCGTTTAAAGGGTCCTAAGCGTCCTATTTATTCTCAAGAAGAACGTTTGTATCTGCTGAATGCTCTAGAATGTGTTCAGGGTGTTTTTATCTTTGATGGCAGCGATTTAGCGCAAGAAATGCAGCTAATAAAACCTGACGTTTATGTGAAGTCTGGCGATTATTCCTTGGAAAAGTTAAATCCAAAAGAGCGTTCTGTATTGGAAGCTTGTAATGCAAAAATCGTTTTTACGCCTTTTTTGCCAGGGAAAAGTACGACGCATACTTTAGAAGTTTTATCTAGAGAACACTTATAAGTAGCTTTTGTTGTCTGTTTTTAGGTAAAAGATAAATTTGCCTTCTTGGGGAATAATTTGTATAAGGTCCAAGAGTACTTCCCTGTTTCCTTTTGTATTCGAATCTTTCATGTTAACTTCTAAAAGTAACTGATCCTTAAGTTTTTCTAAAGTTTTTTTATTATTAATGCCGGTTGCGACAATGCCATAACCAACTAGTTCTTGCACGCCTGTGTTTTCACTTTCACTTTCTGTCGTTGTACCTGAGTTTTCATCAGTTTTTTCCTTTACGTAGGCTGTTACCGTACAGTTTTCAACCATTTTAAAGCTGGAAAAACTTCTTGGTAAATAAGGTTTTAAGGAGGTTACGGTTTTAAGCTCGGCGCCATTTGAAAAATCTGAAGGAAAGTCCCCGTTGTGGTTATAATAATACATACGCATGGCACCTACGAAAATTTGTATGTATTCAGTTAAGACGTCGACAATGGCATCTTCGCGTCTTGCTTTCATGGCTACGTTGGTCAATTGTGCCAATATGGACACAATGACCAACACAAGAACCATTTCAACTAACGTAAAGCCGCGTTTCATATCTCAATTTCTTGCCCATCATAAGCAAGTGAAATTTTTAATGGATAACGATCGGATGCTTTTGCTTTTCGTTCTTTATGGTAAAAGTCGGCATAAGCTATGGTGTTTGTCAAAAATTGATTCAATAAATCGTCATCACTTGTGGGTTCATGATGGAATAGAAACAGGTGTTTGACTTTAGCTTTTGATGCAAGTTTAACTCCCATGAAGTTGTTTGAATGGCCCCAATTAGCTTTTAGAACACTAGCGGTTGCTAATGTATACATGGCGTCGAATAGTAATATGTCTGCGTTCCTGAAGAAGTCGATAAAGGGATAACCATCTTCGTGAGCGTTTTCGGTATGTTCACAATCGGTTGAATAGACGACTACCTTGCCTTCTTTTTCAAAGCGATAACCAAAAGAAATTCCAGGGTGATTTTGTTGGATGGTACGAATGGAAAAACCACAGACATCAAAGGTTTCCCAAGGTAATTTTATATCAAAGATGATTTCAGCTCCCAATGCTCCTAAAGGTACTGGATAACAGGGAGGATTCATCTGTTTGGTAATGTATTCTTCGATATTATGATGATAGCCATGAATAATAATTTTATTACCTGGTACGTAAATCGGAACAAAGAACGGAAATCCTTGGATATGATCCCAATGCAAGTGGGTTAAAAATAAGTGAAAGGTCGCTGGTTTACGGAGCAATCCACTTTTGGCATAAGCTAAGCCGAAGTCTCTTAATCCTGTACCTGCATCACAAATGATATATTCGTTTTCTACACCGCTTTCAATCGTGATACAAGAGGTATTGACGCCATATGTATGGGCTAAATGAGAAGGCATGGCGGCGATGTAATCCTCAAGCGATTGATTGGGTTTTATCCCCGTTTTTTTATCGAGAGCATAGGCTAAGCCCTTTTTTAAGAATTGTTGTAAGTGTGCTGTCGTAAAGGTAGACGGCAGCGAACCTCGAGTACCCCAAAATTTTACCTTCATTAAAACATCATAAACAATTTAAAACCTAAAAGCAATACTTTTAGGTTTTTTATGTGCGATATGGACTTAATCTTTAAATATCATTTTTTGCAAACACGCTTCAATATCACTTATTGTTCGGTAGCAAAAATAATCTATATTGACTCTATTGTGTAATTTACACCAGATATCCCAATATGTTTCGTTTGGTACTGTAATATCCTGTTTGTAAATTTCTTGTAAAGTTTCAAAAATGCCTGGTGTTTCGCTGGGTTCGGATTCTAAATTTTCTGTTGGGTTGAATTTTCCATGGCCCCAACGAGGTGTTTTATACATATCAAAATCAGAAAGTCGATTTACATAAATATCATTACCTACTTTAGCGAATCCAATAATGTTAAATACTTCATCCAAATCAGACCAATCTTTTGAAATTTGGGCATAATCAAATAATTTTTGTGTGTTTGTTGATAGTATTTCATCTTTTTCAATCCATCTAATGAGTCCTTCGAAAATGCCATTGTATGTGCGTTTTGAAAGTTGTATGGTTTCAGGAAAATTTTCGAAATAATTTTCCAATTGAAATAAGTTTCTTTCAAAGTTTCCCGTGAAATTATCGTACAAATTATAACTACTTACAATCCCTAGATTCTCGTGAATCATATGTTTTAATTCATGGCATAAACAAAGCGAAAAGGGAATCGTAAATGGCATATCATCTGTTATGGCATTACGTAATCTTTCGTAACGTATATTATATTCAGCATCAGACTCGCGACCTAGTTCAAAACTAAGTGGTCTTGAAGCAAAAATATCCATACAAAGTGTTAAACAAACAACTTGCCTTGAAACATCATGTTGGCATAAAGTTTGCATCTTTTGCTTTAAAGTTTTTTTATAGCGATTTTCTACAGTTTTACTTACTTTGTAAAATCCTTCTTGGCTTTGGTAAGTTTTCCAATTGTAGATATTTATGGAGGTAAGAATTTTTCGATTTTGGATCCATTTGTCTAATTCTTCTTGTAAAAATGTATCGTTTTGAGAAAGTTTAATTGCGTAAGCTTTTAATTCAGGATCAAAGCCATTAACAATGGAGTCAAAGTCGATGATGCGCAAATTATCTATGCCTGCAATTTGACACTCTGCTTCGTTTGCTTCTCTAGAGTATTTTAGAAAATTGTTTTCAGATTTTTGAGATATTGGAGGAGGTGTTTCAAGGGTTAAAGATGGGGAAACATCTGAATAGCATTCGATATAGTCTGGGCATCCGTAAGTATTCTGTTGTATTGCGGTTATATATCCAGCTGTTTTACATATCCAATCCTCAATTTCTTGTTGGGTTGTGATTCCAAATGTAGTTAATGTGAGAGTTGTTGTTATTGCAAATAAGTGTAAGTTTAATTTAAACATGGAAGTGTATGCTTCCTTTTTTGTCTATTGTTGTCAATAAAAAATAAAACAAAAATAAGCTTTACAAAATCTTGTAAAAGATGTACTTTTTGTGCATGGCAAAAAAGCAAATTTTAGTACTTTTGTTTCCGGGGTTTGAAGAGGTTGAGGCGTTTGTTCCGATTGATCTTTTGCGGCGTGTAGGCGTAGAGGTTGTTGTAGCGAGTTTGGGGCAAGAGTTTGAAGTGAAAGGGGCGCATGAGATGAGTTGTCGGGCAGATGCTTTGCTCAGTTCGTTGGATGTGGAGCGTTTTGATGGATTTATTTTGCCAGGAGGCCCTGGAGTTTTTGATTTGCAAGACCATGCAGAGGTTTTGAAATTAATTCAATATTTTTATGGGCAGAAGAAATTGGTTGCGGCTATTTGTGCGGCTCCGATTGTACTGAAAGCTGCAGGGTGTTTGCCAGAAAACTTTACGGCGCATGCTTGTGTGGAATCGGTATTGGAAGGTTGCGATGCTCAAAAAAGTGTGGTAGTTCATGAAAACGTAATTACGGCAAGAGGTCCTGGGGCTGCTTTTCCATTTGCATTTGAGATCATACAAAGATTGACATCCGATGACGTTGTCCTAAAATTAAAAGAGTCGATTCATTATGAAAAATAAGTCTGATACAAAGTCTAGAAAGCCGTTAAAAACAGTTGCGGATGCATTTTTACTTGATTTATTAGGTTCATCGTCACCATCAGGTTGCGAATTTGAAGCACAAGCTGTTATTGAAAAACATGTGGCTCCACATGCAGAATCTTTAAAAAAAGATGTTTTAGGTAATCGTATTGCAACCATTCATTCGAAAGGGTCTCCGCGGGTTTTAATGGCGGGACATATGGATGAAATTGGTTTTATTATTCGTCATATTAGCAAGGATGGTTTTTTGTTCTTTGATACGATTGGTGGGCATGATGTGGGTTTAATTTCCGGTCGTAAGGTTCGGATTTTGACCGAAAAAGGCTATGTTTACGGGATAACCGGTCGTCGTGCGATTCATTTGTTGACTGCGGAAGAGCGTAAACAAATGCCTAAATTACATTCGTTGTGGATCGATATTGGGGCAACGTCAAAAGAAGAAGCTTTGAAGAAGGTTTCTATTGGTGATGTAGCGGTTTACGATAATGAGCCGTTTTATATTGATAATGGATTTTTATGTGCACGCGGTATTGACGATCGCGGAGGAGCTTATGTGGTACACGAAGTTCTACGTCGTTTGTCTAAGGAAACAATGACGGCATCCTTAACGGCGGTAGCGACGACACAAGAGGAAATTGGAACGCGTGGAGCCGTAACAGCAACTTATGGGGTTCATCCAGATGTAGGAATTGCTGTTGATGTTGGGCATGCAACGGATTTTCCGGATGGTGACAGTAATAAGTTGGGGGATTATAAGCTAGGTGCAGGGCCCATTATAACCCGTGGACCGAATATTTGTCCGGTTGTTTTCTCGAAATTAAAAGCCTGTGCAGAACGCTTAAAGATTCCGTATCAAGTTGAGGCTGAATCGGGACCTACAGGTACAGATGCGCGCGTTATTCAATTGTCGCGAGAAGGTGTTGCGGCAGGTTTGGTCAGCATTCCCTTGCGTTATATGCACACACCACATGAAGTGGCTTGTTTGGATGATATTGAATGGACAATCCAGTTGTTAGCTGAATTTGTGCGTTCTTTGAAAGCTGATGATAAATTTGAATGGTAAGGAATAAAAGATGTTAAGTGGGATACAGATATTTTTAGAGAAAAATCGCAAATGGTTGTTTGGATTTCTCTTGGTGGTTATTGTTGTGCCTTTCGTGTTTACGATTGGAAGTACGCCCGGATTGGTTGCCGGTAAAAAGATGCGTGCAATGAAGTTGTTTGGGTATAATTTGAATGACCGCAAACAGCTTGAAACTGTTGTTCGTAACGGTGCTTTGAGTATTGCTTTGCAGACGGGTAATGAAGAAAATGCCTGGATGGAGGCTGCGCAAGGTTATGCTTTTTATCGCTTGTTTTTATTGGGCATGGCCCAACAGTTGCGTTTGCCAACTCCCAATGAGGAAGCTTTGCAGGCTTTTTTACAAAAATTGCCTTTGTTTTGGGATGAAAAGCAGCAATTTAGTCCAGATGTTTACAATACCTACTTAAGCAATGTGAAGCAAATGTTTGGAAAAACCTTTTCCTTGCGCCAATTGTTGGAAGAAGATTGTTTATGTGCGCAAGTGCGTGACGTTTTACAAAGAACAGGATTTGTGTTGCCGCAAGAATGTGAGGCTTTATTTAAGCATGCGAAGGCCCATTACAACTTCGAGTACTTTGTGGTAAAAAATGAAGAAGTTGTGCCTGAACAAGTAGCAGAGGCGGACTTACGCGAGTATTTTGAGGATCACCAAGAAGATTATCGTGTAGGTCAAAAAGCGGATGTGGTGCTTTTGTTCTTTGATACTAAGAATTATGCGGCTTCTTTACCTGTTGTGACAGATGAAATTTTGGAAAACTACTTCAATGAACACAAAAACAATTTTAAAGGTGAGAAGGATAAGGAAGTTGTTTTTTCTGAGGTAAAAGAACAGGTCAAAGCCGCTTGGACAGAAGAGCAGCTTTTTGTATTGGCTGAGCAGAGTGCGATGGACTTGGCATTGACGGTTTATAACCAATCAATTGCGTACGAAAGTGAACTTTGGAAGCAATTATTGGATAAAAACGATGTGCGTTGCATCCATTCGCTTGCACCTTATACGCGGGATACTTTGCCTAAAAATAAAGGATTGCCAGAGGACGTTCTTCTAAAAGCATTTGAACTTTCCGAAGACCATTTCTTAAGTGAGCCGATGCGTGTTAAAAAAGGTGTTGTTTTAGTGGCCTTAAAGAAGTTTATTCCCTCCTATATTCCTGAAATGGATGAGGTGCGTGAACGCCTTACTGCCGATGTTAAGCTGTTTAAGCGCGAAAAAGCTTTTGGTGCAAAGGTAGAGCAATTAGTAAGCTTATTGCAAGATTCTAACTTGGAAAAAGCTAAAACAGCTTTTAAATTAGAAACCAAGACCCTTGAAGATTTTTCTTTAGAAAATGGATTTAAGGTTTTGTATGAATTGCTGCAACCATATGCTATCTTTGAATTTATGCAGGGTATGGGGCGCTTGCCACTCAATCAGTGGTCGAAAGCTTATCCAGGTGTTGATGATACCGTTGTGTTGTTTAAGTGTACGCAGCAGAAGTTAGGTGAGATCACTGAAGAAAGCGAAGATTTTAAGAAATTTAAGCAAAATTATCTCATGCATCAAAAGCAAGTTCAATCGAATGCCGTTTTGCATGAGATTCTAGAAGATGCCATGAATAGCGGTCAGCATAAATGACCCAAGCACTGCATCATTGGATTTTAGATGGCTACAATGTAATGCATGCCTTGCATTGGTTGCAGTCATCTTTGTCATTTGAATTAGCTCGCGAACGCTTTATTAGTTGGGTAGGGCAATTCCAAGCCTTGGGTGATAAACATGTGACGATTGTTTTCGATGATAATGTACACCGAGAAGGCCCTAGAGAAATACATCCACGCGTTCGTGTTTTGTATAGCCCGCAAGGCTTTAATGCTGACGGAACTATTTTGACCCTTGTTCGTCAAACCTTACCTAATTTACGCCCTTATTTAACCATTGTTACGCGCGATTTAATGCTTCGTGATGCCCTTTTTGCCCACAAATGTGTAGTCATTTCTCCAGAAGCATTCAGTCGAGAATTCGATACCTATTGTTCCTATTCTTCGCAAAAACATGAAGCGCTATCGGATAAAAAGAAGCATTTTTATCGACCTTTTGAGGATTTAGATCAAGAGTTTATTGAATGAATATTTAAATGAAAAATATGATTTATTTTGTTGACAATATTCTTTGTGTGTGTAGTTTTTTGTGAAATTGTTATTGTATATGAATATGAAAAATAGTAAATTGTTGGTGTTGCCAATGTTTGGATTGGTAAGTTTATTTTGTCAAGCAGAGCCTTATAATTGCCCACAACATGGATTGCAGGCAGAAGAAAGTTATTGTCCTCTTTGTATGCATGAAAATGCTTTTTCTTGGTGTCCAAATTGCAAAATGCACAGCATAGCAGAGGAAGGTACTCCATGTCCTCGTTGTGGTCAAGTAAAAGGCGAACAAGCAGGTGCCGGAGATGAAAATATGTTTTCTTGGTGTCCAAATTGCAGAATGCACAGCATAGCAGAGGAAGGTACTCCATGTCCTCGTTGTGGTCAAGTAAAGTAATTTTTGTTAGATTGTAAAATTTTAAGACTGCAGTAAAAATGCAGTCTTTTTTATTTGGAGTTATATCTTTGAAATTTCACAAACTCACATTTTCGTAATGATTAAGTGAGCGAATTTTACCGGTAGATGACCAGGTAATTGAAATGATGTCGAATCGATAGGTTAGATAGGTGCGATGGGTACGTAAATAGTGTTTTATTACCATTCGAAGGGCTTGTTTTTTTCTTCTATTGACCGAGTCAAAACCGCTTTGCAAGCTTGTTTCACTACGTCCACGAACTTCAACAAAGACGAGGCAATTATTTTTCTCGGCAATCATGTCGACTTCGTAGATACCAAAAGTCCAGTTGCGTTCAAGGATACGATACTTCGATTTTCGTAAATACCGCGCTGCTGCTTGTTCTCCGCGAAACCCCTTACGAACATTGGCGTTACGAACATACTTTTGGAGGAATTTGCAGTAATAATAAAGTCTTTTTAAAAGCTTCAATTCGTCTTTTTTAAGCTAATTTTAAGATATTTAAACAAGCCCCAAAACACATACGTTAGGGACAAGATAGCCAATGATAATTCCTCAAATGTCAGTAAAACCGCTACTACGCTTACCATCAAAATAAAGGCTCGAATTTTTGTTTCGGTATTCCAATCAATGTGCTTGAAACTAGGGTAGGGGACATTGCTGACCATTAACCAAGCAATAAGCAGCATCAATATCGGTAATAAAAGAGCCCAAGCTTTCAAATCGAAGCGATTAATGACTAAGACTAAAGAAGCGATTACACTTGCAGCAGCTGGAATGGGTAATCCTACAAAACAACACGCATTATTAACAGCTTTTTTCTGCTCACTACTTAAGAGAGGATGTGTGATGACATTAAAACGAGCTAATCGTACTGCTCCGCACAATAAATAGATGAAGCCAATGATCCAGCCGATTTTTCTAAAAAAAGGGAAATCATCTGTTGGCGATAAAATAAGGAAAAATACCATCATCGCTGGAGCTAGTCCGAAAGAAACCACGTCAGCAATTGAGTCGAATTCTTTACCAAATAAGGATTCGCGGCCTCCCAAACGTGCGAGTCTTCCATCTAAACCGTCACAAATAAATGAGCCGAAAATGCACCAAACGGCTTGATTATAGAATTCAACGGATGCCAAACTTTCTTCGCAATATTTGGCTTGAATGCAACGAATAATACACAAAAAACCAAAAAAGAGATTGCCGGCAGTAAAAGCATTTGGCAATAAGTAAATTTTTGCCAAGGAAATTTCAGAATTGCGGTTTGTCTTCATAATGACTTATTTCTTCAACTTTTCCAAATATTGCCAGAAACGATTATCTTTTTCAATCATTTCTTCGTTAAAAGGCAATTTTGATCGAAAGAGGAAATCATTCCAGGTGTGTTTGGGCAATAAGTAGTGCACTAGACGCGTCTGCTCAGAAGTACATTCGAAGTAAATCCGAAAATCATTCCAACGAATTCGATAATAGGTCTTTTGCTCGCGAACAATTTTCCCCAAATCCTCCACATTTTCAAAGTTAAAATCTGTTAAGAATGCAATCAGCTTCAATTGCTGTTCTTGTGATAAATGCTGTAAAATAGCATTACTTTGTGAACTAAACGTTAAGGTTATTTGTCCCATAATTTCTGATTGCGTTTTAGTGTTTGAATGTGGCGCTTACATATACGTGCACGTTCAAAATCTTCAGAATCCGTATACGTTTGCATTTGTTGCTGCCAATATTCAAGGCGTGGTTCAAGTGCTTCTTTGGAATGATGACGGCTTGGAATTTTACCAAAATGTAATGTTATTGTTTTAAAACCTTGGATCCAATCCTTACAAATAGTTTGAAAGAATTCTTTACAATGTGAGCACCCAAAACGTTTCTGTTGTTCAACCCATTCTTGTGCTGATCCGCAGAACGGACAACAATTGTTAGATAAGAGTTTTTTAGTTGATTTAAGCTTCAGCCCATCTGCAATGAAATATGCATTTTCTTCGTAAATACCGCGTTCTTTGGCATGTGTTTCACACAGATCGAATTGAGACATACAACCCTCTTGCCCAATGCTTACAAATTGCACAGAAGCCTCTAAATCACACTCGCAACACTTTTTATTCATTGCCTTTTATTAACCAAGATTCCGCTTCCAAAGCTGCTTGAATACCCATGCCTGCTGCTACAGCTGCTTGACGATAAAAATGATCGACGCAGTCACCTGCAGCAAAAACACCTGGAATAGCCGTACAAACTGCTCGCTTAGCAATTTTTATATACCCTTGTTCATCCAAATCTAATACGTCTTTAAATACTTGGGTATTAGGCTTCCAGCCAATCGCTAAAAATACGCCTTTGCAGTCGATAGTTCTGCTTGTGTTTTCTTGCGTATGTTTGACAACAAAAGCTTTTAAAAAGCCATTTTCATCGACTTCAAACTTTTCGGGAGCATGATTCCAAACGACTTCGATGTTTTCGTTAGAACAGACGCGATTGGCCATAATTTTGGAAGCACGTAAGGTATCTCTACGATGAATTAAGTAAACTTTTTTACATAGCTTACTTAAATAAAGGGCTTCCTCGCAAGCAGAGTCTCCACCGCCGACAATACACACAACTTCATTGCGATAGAAAAACCCATCACATGTCGCACATACACTAAGACCTTTACCGCCTAAAAGTTCGCGTTCTAATGGCAAGTTAAGCGAACTCGGATGTGAACCTACTGCGAAAATGACAGCATCTGCTAGTAATTTTTCTCCATTTGATAAAGATAATTGCTTTTGTTGGCCTATGAGCTCTACCTGTTGAACAGTCCCATCTTTAAATCGCGCACCAAATTTTTCTGCTTGTTGACGCATACGATCCATCAGTTCCATACCTTGAATTTTTTCAGGAAATCCAGGAAAATTCTCAATCTCTGTCGTTTGTGTTAGCAAGCCACCTGGTAAATCTCCAGAGATAACCAATGGATTTAATTGAGCTCTAGCTGTGTAAATAGCTGCAGAAAGTCCTGCACATCCACTACCTATAATCACTACTTTTTCCGAATGCATATGCGTACTTCTCCTTTTTATCAATTTTAACGACTTACTTCTGCTTTTAAGTGCATCATATTTTAAAAAAAAGTCAATTGTTTTTGAGGGTAGAAGACGAGGATACGTTGGACTTTTAGGAATTTGTATGACCTGTTTTAAGATGTAGTAGAGAAATAAGTATTTTATATCGTCTTATTTACTTTGTTTTTCTACTTCTTTGAATTTTACCCAAAAGAAATTAACGCCTTTTAAACTACGATATTTATAAGGAAATAATTCGGTTAGCAAGCGCGTTCCGAGGCCGTTTAGAGCGCCTTTTGCAGGATGAAATGAAAGGGTTTTGTCCCAGAATAGTAGCGATAGTTGTTGGTTTTGATAATGTGCTTGTAGGCCAAAAGAATTTTTTTTGTGTTGGGTGTATTTTAGTAGATTTGTAAAGTATTCCTCAATATATAATTGCAGATAAAAATGAATTGCTTCTGGGAGTTGCCAACGAGTTATGAGAAAATCGCAACAGGCTTGGATTTCTGGGTAAGCATTGATGACGAAGCGAAATTTCATAAAATAGGATTGTATTTTAGAAAAAAAACTTCAGTCTGTCAAAATAAACATGTCAAAGCTTTCGGAACAAATTTTAACGTTGTGTGATGCCAAAGGTGGTTTAAAGACGTCTTTAGGAAAATTACAGGAGCGATTAACGACGCAAGGGATTGGTTTTTGGATTATTTTAATTGCTTTGCCAAGTGCGTTGCCAGTACCTGCTCCAGGATATAGCACCCCCTTAGGACTCTTGTTGGGTTGGATTGGATACTTACTTTTTAGGGGCGAAAAACAAATTCAACTTCCTGAAAAATGGGAACAAAAAGAATTTTCGTTATCGCCTAAAATCATCCATTGTGGTGTTAAAATGCTACAAGTTTTGGAGTTTTTTACACGTGTAGAACGTTGCCAAAAGCTGCTTTGGATTTTTAATTACCGTATTATTGGGTTAAATATTATGGTGTTGTCGCTTATTATGGCGATGCCGATCCCTTTAACCAATACGCTCCCTGCGGGCATTATTTTGCTGTTTGGATTAGGTTTGCTAGAAAATGATGGATTATTACTCTTATGTTCGCAAATCATTTCCATCGTAGCTGTTAGTCTTTACGGATTTGCAGCTTTCTGGATCTGTTCTTTTGGTTTAGAAAGTTTTCAAGCCTTATTTCAATGATCAGACAAGCATTGTTAGATTGTTTCTTTCCAAGATTTTGCATCGCTTGTCAGCAACCGATTTTTAAGAAAAGTCCGATGTATTTATGCGAAAGTTGTTTTCAAAAAATCGTTTTTAATCGTGGGTATTGTTGCTATCATTGTGGGCGAGCCATGGGGACCGAGCGCGATAGTATTTGCATGAATTGTGCTGAATTAAAGCCCTACTTTAAGGAAGGAATTTCGTTGTTTGCCTATAATTCGGTCGAACGTTCTTTTATACATGCCCTTAAATATCATTACGGGAGTTATTTGAAAAAGGACTTATATTTGTTGTTAGAACACGAATTAGAACGTCTGAAAGCCTTAAAAAGCGCTATTTTTGTACCTGTTCCCTTGCATTTTTTGCGCCAATGGAAGCGTGGTTATAATCAGAGCGAATGGATTGCAAAGGCCTTACAAAAATGTTGTGGAGGGGAAATTTTATCGTTATTAAAGCGAAAAGTGAACACACCCTCACAAACAAGCTTGACTCGGAGCGAAAGAAAGAAGAATGTAGAAAATGCCTTTACGTTGGCAAAAAAGACAATCGATCCTAAAAAAACGTACGTTTTGGTGGATGATGTGTTTACAACGGGTGCTACTTTAAATGCTTGTGCAAAGGTTTTGCATGAGGAGGGTGCTCAAAATATACGGGTCTTTACGTTGGCGCATGGCTAAAGTTTGAAAAGGAAAAATTATGTCTTGGTTCAGTAAACCTAAATATTCAACCGTAACCGTTCGCAAGAACGATATCCCAAAAGATGTTTGGACGAAATGTCCTATTTCGGGTGAAATTGTTTACAATAAGGCTTTGCAAGAGAATTGGATGGTGGTTCCGCAAAGTGGTTATCATTTTCCATTGTCGGCACCAGAACGCATTCGTTTACTCATCGACGAAGGGACGTTTGAAGAAAAAGACACAAACTTGAATTCTTTGGATCCGTTAAAGTTTGAAGGAATTGAGTCATATCCAACGAAATTAAAAAAATATCAGGAAAAAACGCAATTAACGGATGCGGTTGTAAGCGGAATGGGGCAATTGAGTGGCCATAAGGTTTCGATTGCGGTTATGGATTTTCGCTTTTTGGGAGCAAGCATGGGCTCGGTTGTTGGCGAAAAAATTACGCGCTGTATTGAGCGAGGAATGGAGCAAAATTGTCCGGTAATTATTGTTTCGGCTTCCGGAGGTGCTCGTATGTATGAAGGTATTTTAAGTTTGATGCAGATGGCAAAAACAAGTGCTGCGTTGGCGTATTTGAGCCAAAAGGGGCTTCCTTTCATTTCGGTGTTGACGAATCCGACGATGGCAGGTGTTATGGCCAGTTTTGCGTCTTTAGGTGATATTATTTTGGCTGAACCAAAGGCGCTTATCGGGTTTGCTGGGCCTCGTGTTATTAAAGATACGACGCAGCAAGACCTTCCGGAAGGTTTCCAAACGTCCGAGTTTTTGCTAGAGCACGGGTTTCTGGATCAGATCGTTTCGCGCCTAGAAATGAAGGAACGTCTAGCCTATTTTATCGATGTTTTTATGAGCAAACATAGAAAGTAAGCGTGTGAGTATTATTCTGTTAATAACGCTTGACAGAATCTTAGATTATTATTTCACTGAAAGCATATGAAGAATACATCTATAGGTGGCTTTGGTTTGGCCGCAATATTGTTGTTAGGTGGTTGTCAATCAACACCCGTTGGTCCTCGTGCATTGAGAAGTTCGCAACACAAATATAATCAAGCAATTGTTCAAAATTCGGACGAGCAGTTGTTGGCGAATATTGTTCGTTTGCGTTATCGCGATAACCCCATTTTTGTAGATGTTACACAAATGGTTCAAAATGTCGGTTTTGATTCAACTTTGGACAATAACTGGGAAAAAGGCGTTTGGGGTTCATCATTTTCAGGAAAAGTATCTGGCAAACTGGGGCTTTCTGATAAAAATAGCGCAACGAATACCTATTCTCAACTCAATGGTAAGGACTTTGTTGCCAAGATGATGACACCGATTCAGTTGCCGATTATTCTGTCGATGTTTGAGTCAGGCTGGAGGCCAGAGCGTGTGTTTAACCTCTGCGTAGAGCGTATTAATAACTTGTACAATGCTCCTACAGCAAGTGGACCTACACCTGTTTTTGCACCAGAATATGCAGGGTTCTTCCGTTTTTCGGAATTGCTTGATCGGTTAGAGCGTAACCATCTTATTGAATTAGGAGAAGAAAATGATGTTAATTTCTCGGATTTGTTTATGCACATCAAAGCTAAGCCTGCATTTGAAAAGGAGATTGCAGAGTTCAAGCGCTTGGCTGACTTAAATCCAGATGCAAACAAATTCAAATTAAAGAGTGATTTTGCCGGTATGTCTTCTTCCAAATTGGTCATGAGAGGAAAGACTTTGTTGGGCATATTCTTCTTCTTGTCACAAGGTGTTGAAGTCCCTCAAGCCGATAAAGACGCAGGTTTGGTTACTGTAACCAAGAATGCAGATGGTACAGAATTTGATTGGTCGCCTATTTTCAATAAGCTTCTTAAAGTACAATTTTCCGAAGGTACAACGCGTATGCGTCCAGAAAATGCTTATGTTGCTTATCGTTATCGCGGAAAATGGTTCTACATTGCAGACAATGATCTAGAATCCAAATCAACTTTCATGATGCTATCGCAATTGTTTACCTTACAATCTGCTAAGTATAACAAATCTGAACCTATTTTAGTTGTTACCAACTAATATTAATTAATAAGAGCATTCATTGCGCCATCCTACGGGATGGCTTTATTGTTGGGTAGAATTAGTAGTAGTAGGATCTTGAGGATATTTTAAGAAATTAGGTAGGCTGGTATGATAGGTAGAAAAAGTATAATTAGCAGCATCTGTCGCATGCCCCCGGACATCATTGACTAAAGTATCATAAACCTTTGAGCCGATAGCCTGTGTCTTACGGCCGCGACCTACCTTTAGATAGGTCGGCATACCTGGAGCAGTTCGCATCTTCGCCCATTCTTTACCTTCAGCCCCCAGATAGATTGGAGCATAAGCAAACCAATTAGGAATTCTAGCACTTTGACAAAAATCGATAGGGGGTTCCCATTGTCGCTGACAATAGTAAGGCAACAACAAGGATCCATAAAATTTAATGGGCGTAGAAATATCTTCAAGTGTTCTAAAAGCATCATGAATACCAAAATCAGGGTGCATACCATCATCATTTAACCAATAATTGGGATGTGTCCTTCCGGTTATGATATGTGCATAAATTGTTGGTGGAGAAGTGACATTAGGTGTATTTGTTTTATCATCTAAAGGATATAAATAAGAATTACCTACATCCATACTACTGCACCAATCTTGCCATTTGTCACTCAAAATCGTTAGTGAATCAGTGATGAGACAGGTTTTTGGTTTTGTATTAATCGTGTTAAAGTCACCCTTTATATAAAGCGGATAGGGACATATAAGTGTCATACCTCCTTCTGGGAGTTCTTCTGCATTGATAAGGCGTATACCAATATCTATGACGGGAGCAAAATTAGAAGGATAAAGATAAGAACCTGTACCATAAGATCCTAAAAAATTTTCTCTTTTTGTAACATAATTTAAACGAATATCTTCTGGGTTGTCTAAATTACTATCATAACTATTGTAATTACAATTGGCATTGACCTTATATCCTTGCCAATAGACATTAATTTTTATGGTACGATTTAATTTCGTAGCCCAATCACTTAGAACACTACTAGATCCTTTAGCCACCTCATCTTTCAATGCTTTAATATCAATATCCATTAATTGGATCCATTTAGCCCGATTGCGATCGTAGATAAATTGGTAACCAGGCTCACTGGTATGCAATCGCAATTGTGTTGAATCTAGAGTCCAATAAGGATTATTGTTAGCATCTACCTTTTCAACAAGCTTATGGGGTGGTGAGGAGGGATCATTATACCCTACCAAATCAAAACCTTTTTTGGTTATAAAGATTGAATTTAAAGCCTTTTTTTTATTTCCATCTTCTATAGGCTCTCCATCGTTTACTTGTTTTGCAATTAATTTATTATCTTGTATTGCTTGCCAATAGACATAGACCCCATTG
Source organism: Opitutales bacterium (assembly GCA_046881885.1). Classification (GTDB taxonomy): domain Bacteria; phylum Verrucomicrobiota; class Verrucomicrobiia; order Opitutales; family UBA9783; genus JBKSMP01. The sequence goes on along the minus strand of JBKSMP010000024.1, from coordinate 61,411 downwards.
CCTGTTGCTACTAAAGGCTCATTACCAGCTGTGGGATCTGAATCATTTCCTAAACTAAAACAATGACTTGTTGAGTTTGAAGCAAATGTATCTTTTATAAAAAAAGACCAATCATCTAAAATAGAATTTTCTTGAAATTTTAATTTTAAATAATAATTAAGATAAAGATTGTCATTTTTAGCTGGAAAATGGGTAGAATCATAAGTAACATAAGGAAACCGTATAGGGACACGTAAGGAGTCTTGATTAGCGTCTGCTGAAGGTTTCAACAATAAACGCATTTCTAATCCAGGGGCATTTATGGCTTTTTGTGTCTCGACTAAACGTGCTTTTTCTGTAATTTGATGCGTATTATTATTCCCATTTAATCTGCCTAAGGCTTCTGCAGCTTTAGAAGCAGCAGAGTCGCTGTTTGGATACTGATACAAGCTGAACCAACCACCACTTGCCGATGATTTACATAAATTGTGTAGCCCAAAGCACATATCAAGTACTCTATGATTTTCTCCTAGGCCTCCACCTTCCACAGGATACCAATACCCCCAGTCTGAAATCGGATCAAATCCGCATGGCCGATAGACACGCCCTCGCGTCATAAAGTTTCCGTTAAAGGTATTAAAAGCGTATTGTTCGTAATTACTATAGCTATTGCCAATTGTATTTTTGTTGCTAAAATTAGAAAGTTGTGTTGTAGAACTACTAGAATAAGTATTAACATAAAAACTTGCTGATCCTTCTGTATAAGGATTTATAAACTCATCATAGAATTTACTATTGTCATAAAAACAGTATTTTTCTGGAATTTTTATGGATGTAGCACTACTATCAGTTTCCTTAATCCGCAACGCATGCCCTGCTAGATTGACTTTGTTATAGAAATAACATCTGGAATAACTTGATGCTTGCGTAGTATAAAATGGGAAACGAGTATTTCCATTTATTTGAACAGGTCCATAAAAATTAATATAATTGGCAGAATGACCTTCGTAGGTGTAAATATTACTACTAATAGACGTATCCCCCTCCGCATAAAGCTGGAAGTCACAAAGCGGGTTGCGTTCAATTTCCATGGTTTGCACGATACGGGCCTTCCAGTTAGGTACGAGCTTGGAGTCGATCGCCAATTCTCCTAACATAAAAACTTCCGCTAAATAACGTTCGTCATCCGGATCTTTCTTTGTATCTTGCCAAAAAATAGGGCCACCTTTAATATCCCAACTGCTAATTTGTAATGGAAAATCATCCGGTACGATCTGCTTTTTACTAAGCGAGCCGTTAAAATCGATAATAGTTCCATCTTGACCGCTTGATTTATCTTTATCCCGATACGCAAACACACTCAAAAACAAATTCGGCATCATCGGATTTTGTGTTAATTGATGGGCATAATCACGGGTTAAAGCCATCAAGTTTTCCAAAAGATAATAGGCCTGTGTTTCTTGTATAAAAACATTGGTTAGCTTACATTCTTGCATGGTCTTATTCGTACAAACCCGCAATGTTGTCGCTAAAATAAATAAAAATAGCAATGAGGTAAAAAAGGTATTACCTAGTTTTTTTGAAGTTGTCCTACGAAGTTGCATCGCATTAATAGTACCTTTTTATAAAGAAAATTGCAATGAAGAAATGTTGATAGATGAAACTATATAAATGTTTTGTCACTTTTTGCTTGTCTCTATGACCCAAAACATGTCATCTTAATTCTATATAAGATAAATATGGTTACTACAGTAGAAACAAAACAAACAATTGTTAAATCTTTTCAAAAGCACGAAAAGGATACAGGATCATCCGAAGTTCAAATTGCTTTGTTGACGCAACGCATTTCTTATTTAACAGAACATTTGAAGGTACACGCTAAGGATTTTCACTCCCGCAGAGGACTTATCGCTTTGGCTAATCGTCGTCGTAAATTGTTGGCTTATCTCAAAAAGAACAATTTCGAAAAATATCAAGACGTCGTTAATCGCTTAAACCTCCGTCACTAATCTTAATTTCTTAGCATCATGCTTAAACAAAAGTATTCCGTTAATGTTAACGGAATGGATTTGTCTTTTTCTACAGGAACGCTAGCTCAAAGAGCAAACGGTTCTGTTACAGTCCAGTCCGGTAATACAGTCGTCTTTGTGTCGGCAACAATGGCTCCAGAAGTGGGCCCAAATCAAGATTTTTTCCCACTAACTGTTGATTATCGCGAAAAATTTTCAGCTGCAGGACGTTTCCCAGGTGGCTACGTCAAACGTGAAGGCAAACCTAGCGAAAAAGAAATCTTAACATCACGTTTATGCGATCGTCCTTTACGTCCCTTATTCCCAAGCGACTTTCTCAATGAAGTTCAAATTATCGGTTTGTTGCTCGCAGCAGACTTAAAAAATGAGCCAGATATTTTGATGGTCAATGGTGCTTCGGCCGCACTTATGTGCTCCAATATCCCTTGGAAGGGACCTATTGCTTGTGTTCGTATCGGAGAAATTGATGGTGAATTTATTGTCAATCCCGTTAATGATCAGCAGTTCGAATCCAACCTCGATTTAATTTATGTTGGAAATCGTACCGATGCCCTCATGATTGAAGGTTGCGCGGATCAATTACCAGAAGACCGCTTTATTGAAGCTTTACATTTTGCCCAGAAAGCAATTCAGCCGATTTTGGATGCACAAGAAGAATTGGCTCGTCAGGTTAATCTGGAAAAATTGTCGTATGTGCCACATGTAGCCCAACCAGAAATTTTAAAATTCTGCGAAGATAACTTTACGGAGGCTTTAAAAGCTGCATGGTTCCAAACCTGCCGCAAAACTGCTGATTTAAGCGTAAAATTAGTCAAAAAAGAAGCAGTTGCAAAGGCTGTTGCAGCGGGCTTGTTCGAAAGTGAAGAAGAGGCTAAGGATCCTATCGCTATTGCTTTTGAAGCTTTACAAGAAACGGTTTGTCGTACGGCTGTTTTAGAAGAATCGAAGCGTTTAGACGGACGCCAATTGGAAGAAATCCGTCATCTCGCTTGTGATGTGGATGTTTTACCGAAAGAAGTGCATGGTTCGGCACTTTTCGAACGTGGTCAAACGCAGGCCCTTGTCAGTGTTACCTTGGGATCCAATCGTGACGCACAAGATCTAGATGCATTAACCGGTGGTGCACAATCCAAATCGTTTATCCTACATTATAACTTTCCACCGTATTCAGTTGGAGAAGTCGGCCGTTTTGGTTTTGTAGGACGCAGAGAAGTTGGACATGGAGCACTCGCAGAACGTTCGCTTTTGCCTGTAATCCCTTCGGAAACAGAATTCCCTTATTCTATCCGTGTCGTTTCGGATATTATGAGTTCTAACGGCTCTACTTCCATGGCTTCGGTCTGTGGTGGAACGTTGGCCTTGTTAGACGCGGGTGTGCCTTTATTAGCTCCTGTTTCCGGTATTTCAATTGGTTTAGTTACACGCCACAATGCGGACAATAAGATCGAAAGTTATCGCTTGTTAACTGATATTATTGGTGATGAAGACCATTTTGGAGATATGGATTTCAAAATCTGCGGTACTGCACAGGGTATTACCGGATTTCAATTGGATTTGAAGATTGCTGGGCTTCCGTTGTCGATTATGGAGGAAGCTATTCGTCAAAATTCGCGTGCACGTGCTAAGATTTTAGAAGTCATGCAATCGGTCATGCCGCAACATCGTGCGGAAATGAGTCCGTTTGCGCCACAATTAGAGGTAATTTATATCAATCCAGAAAAAATTGGAGCTTTGATTGGTCCCGGTGGTAAGAACATCAAACGTTTGACCGAAACAACAGGTTGCCAAATTGATATTTGCGAGGATAATTCTGGAAAAGTTTCTGTTTATGCACGCAATGCAGAATCGCTTAAATTAGCTGTTGATGAAATTCGAGCCTTAGATCAAGAAATTGAGGTGGGTAAGGTTTATCAAGCGATTGTTAAGAGCATCAAAGACTTTGGGGTTTTTGTTGAATGTTTGCCAGGGAAAGAAGGTCTTGTACATGTTTCTGAGCTTTCGGATTGCAAAGTCAATCACCCGAAAGATGTATGCTCAGTTGGTGATACCATGATTGTGATGTGCATCGATATTGATAAGGGCGGAAAAGTTCGCTTGAGTCGTCGCGCTGCAATGTCGATCAATTCTGCATCTTGATGCCATGGCATTTTTAAGAAATAAAGGTAAGAACATCGGAGGGATTTCTTCGATGTTTGCCCTTTTTATAGGAAATTTTATTTCTTTAGCTCAAGCAGATTTGTTTCGGTTCCAAGCGGATGCCCCCTTAAGTGGTTTTTTATGTCCTATGTTTAATCCACAAGGTCAAAAAACATGGATTTGTCAAGGAGATCAGGTCAAATACCTTTCTGAATCGAAGATCAAGATGGCAAAAATGTGCATTACCTTCTTTTCGCCGGAAGATCTTTCGCAAATTGACATGGTGGTTCGAAGTGATAAAGCTGTTATTTCGTTACCACAACATCAAGCTCAAGGGAAAACTTTGCTAACGATTACCAATCCAACGTATACGATTGTTGGAGAAGACTGGCAATGGGAAGGACGACAAGCAGGAAAGGCGTTTTCACGCGTTTATATTGGAAAAAATGCAACGGTAATGTTTTATGATTAAATCATGAAAATTCTATGGAAATACTTGTTTGTGGTTTTTACCCCTTTTATGGCTCGGGCTGCGACACCTTCGACAACGATTACGAGCGATCGTATGGAAATGTTGCGTTTTAAAGACCATAATGAGTTTACTTTTTGGGGCAAAGTACAAATTCGTAGTAAGAATTTTTATGGAGAATGTGAGCACATGTGGGTGTATTCTAAACCAAACGAACCACAACCCGTAGCACTCAACCATTGGGTTTATGGTGAAGCAGTTCCTTCGTTAAAAATCCCTCGGTGGTCTTATTTATTACAGTTTAAACAAATTCAAACAAAGCCAGTAAATACCAATGAACCCATCGGTCAAATCAAGAAGATTGTTGCAACTCAACGGGTATTTTTAGAAGCTCAAGATGCAGAAACAGGCGAGCTTAAACGTGCAAATTCTGAAAAAGCAGATATTTTTCCAGGCGAAGGGAAAATGGTTTTAACAGAAAATCCGGTTGTTCATTCTTCCACGCAAGGCACTTTTCGTGGCGGGAAAATCACTTTTTATAAACATTCTGGACGCATTATTGTTGAAAATCCAGATAATAAACAACGTTCTCAAGTTTTACTTTCCGAATAAAAATGACAGATCTACCTTCTATTTCTACAGAAAATCTTGTAAAAGTTTATGGCGATCGTGAAGTCGTTCGTGGCGTTAATGTTTCCGTAAAAGCGGGTGAAGTAGTTGGTTTGCTAGGTCCCAACGGTGCTGGTAAAACAACGTGTTTTTACATGATTGTTGGGCTTATTGCAGCTACTCGTGGTAAAGTTATCTTTAACGATCAAGATATTACCGCATTACCGATGTATAAGCGTGCACGCTTAGGTATTGGCTATCTGCCGCAAGAAGCTTCGGTTTTTCGAAAATTGTCTGTTGCAGATAATATCCGTGCAATTTTGGAAACCTTGCCGATGGAGCGTTCTGAAATTGAGAAAAAGACGCAAGAGGCTCTTGAAAATCTTGGATTAACGAAGGTTGCCAAACAAAAAGCGTATACTTTAAGTGGTGGTGAACGCCGACGCTTAGAAATTACGCGTGCCCTTGTTACGAATCCGCAATTTTTGCTTATGGATGAACCCTTTAGTGGCGTCGACCCTATCAGCGTTCAAGAAGTTCAGCAAATCATTATTAATCTGAAAAAACGTGGCATTGGTATCTTGATTACCGACCACAATGTCCGCGAAACCTTACGTGTAGTTGATCGTGCTTACTTGCTTTATGATGGCAAAATTCTTTGCTCGGGAAGTCGCCATGATCTCCTCAATGATCCTAACAGCCGCAAATTCTATTTAGGCGAACAGTTCGAAGCGTAATCACAAAAAAGGAAGAGCGTTTCCAAGTTTACCCTTTTTTGAAAAACAGAAAAAGCCCCACACTGGGGCTTAAGATAAAATAAATTGAATTTATAAATGCTTGTATTAGTTAAGACCATAAAAAATTAAAAACGTTCATCGCTTTGTAAAATTTTTTTAAGATTTTTTATAAATTCAATTTTGAAGCAGTTTATTTTTTGAATTGAATTGGCATGTGCAGTGGGTATTGCTTTTCTTGGGTTAAATCCGCCAAAGCATTTTGTACAGACGCAGCATCTTGTGCGTACGTTACTCCAAGCCAATGGCCATTAAGATTCGGTAAGCAGTGAATATTCAAGCCTAAATCTTGAGCAATAGACTGGATAGCTACCGGAAGATAAAATTCATCTTTTTGTGGATCGGTTAGCTGCTCTAAAAACATATTCCATTTTTCTTCTAATGGTTTAAAAATACTCGGTTGCAGGATCCAAAAATTTAAAGAAACAAAAGTGTTTGTATCTAAATCCAAAGATTGATCGTCCATCTGCCCTATGATTTGTCCATTTTTTTCTTCAATGTGGCTATATTCCTGTAAATGCGTTACATAATGATCTTCATTGAGCGTACATATAGCCCGTGAAACAGAACCGTTGGAAGAAAGCGTTTTCCCAAGAGGATACCCTACAAGCGCGTAATCTTCTTTATGAGTCTGTAGAAATTGTGCTGCATAATGATAAGCATCTCGACCATAAAAATCATCTGCATTGATAATGACGAAAGGTGTATGTACGTGTTGGCGAACGGAATACAAAGCGTGAGCAGTTCCCCAAGGTTTTTGTCGAGAAAATTGCTTTGTTTTGGAATCATTCTGCTCTTGTAAAATGCATGTTGAGCGATCTTCTAATCCCCATTTTTTAAAAATTTCCTGAAACCCTTCTTGCGTTTCTTCACTAACAACAGCAACAAAATTACGAAAACCGTGCTGCCAAGCATCCCAAAGCGCAAATTCTGCCAACGTAGCACCTTGAGGTTCAAAGGTATGCAATTGCTTTAAGCCGCCAAAACGACTTCCTTTGCCTGCAGCTAATAAGACCAATGTGTATTCATTCATTTCGCTTTAAACGTAGTTCTATTGCCAATAAATATTTTAAAAAGGTATAAAAAGAGGTTATGGTTGCGTAGTAAAATCCTGGGAATTTGTCTAAAAAACCACCTCTTAGAATGTAACGATTGATAAAATTTGTTAAGGGATTTAGGCAACACTTTAACATAAGAATGCCTAAAGAACGTCTTTGTGCGAGCACTGGGGCTGATAAATGTGCGTATTTGATCTGTTTTTGTAAGGTTTGTTCAATGGAAGTTTCTGTATAATGCCAAAGAGGACCTTGCAGATAATGTTTTTTCCCTGAATATTGTAGGCCTTCATGAACTGTTCCAATCCATTTAACGGCTCTTTTTCTCAACAAAATAGGACAGGAATCTTTCGATCGTCCATAATGTAACCAATGATTTAAATAGCGATTATGCCGCTGACAATAAACAACATCACAATCTGCAGGCGGTGTTTTTTGAAAAAAATCCTCAATTTGTTGCTTCAATGCTTCAGAAACTTCTTCATCGGCATCTAATCGTAAAATCCATGCTTCTTGCGCACAACTTATACCAAAATTTTTTTGTCCTGCATAACCTTCCCAAGTGTGTTCAATAACACGTGCTCCAAACTGTTCTGCTATTTTTTGCGTATCATCCGTACAATCATTAATAACGACGATAATTTCCTTTATCCATCCATGAATAGACGACAAACAACGTTTTAAAGCCTCTGCCTCATTACGCGCAATAATTACACAAGAAATCGGTAACATACATCTAGATTGCCACAATCATCCATAAGGTCAATCGTAAAGGGAAAAGATGTGAATGATTATTAAAAAGACTAACTATGAATATTTTTTTAAATTTTATGCTTTAAAATTCTCAACATTTTCTTCGAAACTTTTCGTCCAATCTACGCCAAACCGTTTTCCAACTGAATTAAATCCTAAAAATTCTTGAATCTTTAAATTTTTTTGAAAAATGATATTAGTTTTTAAGATATCTTTCGAAGATGAACCTTCTTTATAAATAGCCTGTAAATTTTTTTGTTCTTGATCGGTGATAGGTTCCATTGGTTTGCTAATTTCTTGTCCAGACATCATTTGAGCACACAAATTTGATAATTCCATTGCACAAACTCCTGTTCTATCTTTGCCACTTTTACAATTAAATGAACTAGCATAACCAAGTAAATTAGTTAATGCTAAAACACGTGTTGGAAGCGCATATGGATTTTCCTTTAATCCTTCCGGATGCGATTGATAGATCTCTGAAATTTGTTTAGCTAAAGTTTGTATTTGTTGCCTTTGGTCATCTGGTGTGTTGGGATCTTTTAATTTTGTTTCGATCAAACCACCAAAGATGTTACTACTTATACTAGGAAAGTCTTCTCCAAATAATTGTTTAAAACTTTCTAAATTTTGAGCTTTAATTGTATCCTTATCTCCAGAATCTGCTAAAATACTATCAAGTTTTCTAAAATGTTGTGCATTTACCGCAAAGTTAAATAATAAAGGTTTGCCAATATTAACTTTAATCGTCTTTCCCTCTTTTGTAGTTAACTCTATGGGTTGTTTTTCTGCTAATTTCTTAAAAGCATTTATTTGTTCTATTGGCATTTTATAATCAGCAAGGTGACCTAATGTCATTAATTGTACATTTGTAAATTGTAAGTTTAATGGTTCATTATTGTCTTGCCATTCATTAATCGCATCTCCATGTTGTAACATTAACGCATTTAATAAAATTTCTTTGCTTGCTTCTTCACCTCCACGAGTACATCCGTGACGTAAAAATTGCATATTATGAGTATTTACTTTAATATCTTGTTTCCATAAATTTACGGCATGATCGACTGTTATATTTGCTTTCTGAAGACTCCTATGTTGAATGGCACAGCTATAGTGTTTTATACCTGTTGTATCTCCTATAAAACCAGATAATTGGCTTTGTGGAGTAAATTGCAACTTGAGATTAGTATCTGTTCCTTTGAATTTCAATTGTATATCGCCACCAATTTTTTCACCACCTTGTGTGCGTGAAATTGCATCTGCCCAAGCTTTATTAAAGTCTACACTTGTTACACCAAAATTTTCTTTTAATGTTTTCTTAATTGTATTAAATAAATTTTTATTGATTTTTCCGCCGTTTTGTTCAATTAAATTATTTATTGTTTTATTTATTATTTCATTATCTTTTCCTTCAAAACATGTTCCTAAGACTGAAAAAGTTTCTTTAGCTTTAGCAGAATTTTCCACTTGTTGATTCAATTCTTTTTCTAAATTTTCTTTGTATGCATCTATTTCTGCTTTTAATGTACTTAATTCATTACAAGGTTCTTTTTCATTTAAATTTTTTATTTTTTCACTTAAGTCTGTTGCTATTTTTAACTTATTGGTATCACTTATCTCATCATCATTACCACTTAAACAACATTTAAGAACAGTTTCTTTTGTGCTCTGAGATAATTTTGAAAAGGTCTCCCAAGAAATTCCAACCTCTCCACACATGTCTTTAAGGGTTGGACTTTTGTCAAAAAACTTGGTTATTGCATTTTTAATTCGTTGAATAATTGTTCTTACAGTGTTTGATCTTTTATGGGTAATATTTTGAAGTGATTTGTTTGTGTGAATATTTATAGTTGTTACAGGGGTACTAAGAGGTTTAACAGAATTGTTGGAATTATTTAATTCTGTAGAAGCTTGAATAATTCGACTACTAGCATTAAGAGATTCAACACTCATCATATCTAAATTAAACCCTTGTAAATTCAAAAGAATCCATAGGAGCCGAATACCCTTCAGAAGAAAAACTAGAACTTTCCGATTCTATGGTTTTTATTTTTTCTTGCCAAACTTCCACTAAATCAACAAAATTAGCTAAAACGGTTTTAAATAGATCGAAAGAAAAAGTGCTAGAAATGAACATATAACTTAAAACAACGCGATTTTCATCTTCTTCTATCCCTAATACTGCACCTGCATTCTCTATTCCAAAAGCATTAGCAATTAATAATTGCTTAAAAAATCCCTCTTGACCTTCTGCAGGAATATCACCAATCGGTGCAGCAAAAATGACTTGTTCTTGTTCCTTACGATAAACAATGTCAACATTGAGTTTTTCATCAAAACTTAGCGAACAAATACCATCTTCATTCAACTTCAAATCTGACAAGCCAACTTCTTTGCCATAATTTACAATATATTCAGAAAAATCTATCATAGCTTTTATTTTGGGTTAAAATTTTGAAAAATATACCAAGCTCATTATTCTTGTTTTTTAGTCCATAATTCATCTTCAGGTTTAATGCTTTCTTGCGGCTTAATTTCTTTGTTGTCTCCCCAATAAACACCATCACGCAAACGTTTCATCGCAGGATCCATCTCAGCACGCTTAGCTAATGCTTCATTTACAAGATTATCTATTTCTAATAGCTTGTAAGCATTACTTTCCTGCATCACTTTCATTGAAATTGTTTGGTTGCTTAAATTTGCACGTGTAGCAGATGAACTATTATCCTGTTCAATTTTATAAAAGGAATAATTCGCTAAAGCAGGAGCTAAAGCATTAAGAAAATCCGCGATAGATTCGTAAGTTGTGTTACTTAAAGTTGTATGGTCTTGGGAATATAGATTTTCTTTATTTGAAGATAAAACTGTACTCATAAAATTAGAGTAAAAACTATCTATATATTTATCTTTTTTACGGATTAAATCTTGTATTGCATTTTTTGTGTTTTGATCTATCTTATTGGAATAATTATCTAAGATGGATGAATATAAAGCTTGATAAAATCTTGCTTCATCTGAATATGTGAATTCCGTATTATTTAAAATATTACTAATATTATTACATTCATTTGTAGTGATATCTTTACTTTTGGTGGATTTTTGAAAATTAGCTAAAGCGGTTAAACAACTTATACGCTGATCCAAATTCATCATGGAATCACTACCATTGATAATAGCAGTTAAACTAGCTATCAATTTCGCTATTTCCTCATTCATTTTTTCTTCTTTTGAAACATTAACGAGGCCTTCTAGTTTTTTTAGCATATCTGCCATTTTCACTTTAAAGTCTGAACTTAAATAAGCATTTGTGCTATATTTATCAGTCCATGTCTTATTTAAAGCCTCGTATTCCTTTTTATAAGCTTCTACAGATGTATTGTTTGTTGTATTTATTGAATTTACACTACTGACTGCCATACTTATGATGTATAGCTAATTTCGTGCCTAAAATTTTAAAAATTACTAAAAAAGAGTATCAAAGCCTATTGTTGACCAAGCAATAAGGGTTCGTTGGAAAGATTTAAAGGGAACAATGGATTGAGTGCTTGCAGCTTAAGCCCATTTTTGCACCTAGGCAATAAGTAAGCAAATCCATATTGCTAAGACAGTTATTGAGTGTATTATACGAGTCAAATAGTGAATTTTCTAGATGCAAACCGCTTAAAACAACATGTCCTTGGCCAAATTTTTTATATACAATAGCGGGTAATTTAGTAGCATTTGTGGACAAATACCAACTTTCTTGGGCTTCTTTTTGATACCAAGCTAAAATTTCGCAAGTTGCACTTTCAGGTAAAAAGCAGGGTCCACCATTGTAATAAAGGTAAGAAAAATGGCTCGAAGGTCGATTAAGTTCGGCTTTATTGGAAAAAATACGCTCGCTAAGGAAAATTTTTCCACAAGAAATTCCTTTAGGTTCATTATAGAAGTAAGGACGTAAAACCGGACCTTGGGCGATCCCTTCAAAGAATTTCAATGGACGCTCTCCCTGGATTTCGTTAGGGGTATTCAGGTCAAATAGAATACAGCTTGCGGCATAATAAGCACCTGCGCAAATACCTAAATAGCAGCCACCATTTTTTACAAATTGAACAAGAGCTTCATTACCTTGTCCTTTTAAATGTTCAAGGTAAAAACGATCCGCTCCACCAGGCATTACCCATAAGCGAACACGATCTGCGTGCTTTAACAAAGGTTCAGCTGAATCAACTAATTCAACTTTGTAATCAACATCAAGAACGCGTTTTAAGGCAACAACGTAATCTTGAACATCACTAGCACCTGGTCCATTATATACATAAACCAGATGCATAATTGATTTAAAAGCTTGGAATTAAGCCAAGGCTTCCTCTTCGCGTCCTTCCGAGAAAGCGCCCTTAGCAAGACTCATTCCGCCTGAAACGCGAACTTTTTCGACAATTTGGTGAATCGCTTCATCCATAACTTGCGGATTGCTCTTTAAGTAAGCTTTTGCGAGTTCACGGCCTTGACCGATTAAGTTACCTTTATAAGAAACCCAGGCACCTTTTTTCTCAAAAATTCCATGTTCAATACCCAAATCAAGAACAGAAGAGGCCTGCGAAATACCTTCATCGTACATAATATCGAATTCGCATTCAGTAAACGGAGGAGCGACTTTATTTTTAACGACCTTCAAACGTGTACGGTTACCAACAATACGTCCAGAAGCATCTTTCAACTGACCAATGCGGCGGATATCTAAGCGTACCGAAGCAAAGAATTTCAGAGCACGTCCTCCAGTAGTTGTTTCGGGGCTTCCAAACATAACACCAATTTTTTCACGAATTTGATTGGTGAAAATACAAATACATTTGGATTTATTAATAACTGCTGTTAAACGACGCATGGCTTGGCTCATCATACGCGCTTGCAAGCCGACATTTGTATCTCCCATCTGACCATTTAATTCGGCCTTAGATACCAAAGCTGCTACGGAGTCTACAACAATAACTTCAATTGCGCCTGAACGAATCAAGGTTTCAGCAATATTCAAAGCATCTTCACCGCTTTCTGGCTGGGAGACAATAAGATTGTCGAGATCCACACCAACCGTCTTGGCATAACGTGGATCGAGCGCATTTTCAACGTCGATAAATACCGCACGACCTCCTTGCTTTTGGATTTGCGAAATAATGCTTAAACAAAGCGTTGTTTTACCCGAGGATTCGGGACCAAAAATTTCACAAATACGTCCTCGAGGCAATCCACCTGCTCCAAGTGCGAGGTCGATCGCTAAAGATCCTGTAGAAATGACGGAAACATCCATTTTTGCCGTGCTGCCCATACGCATGATAGCACCTTCACCGAATTGCTTATTGATTGCGGCAATAGCCAATTCAAGCGCTTTATCGTCCATACGAGCTTCCGATTTTGCTGAGTTTGTTTTTGCGGGTGCGTTTTCCATATAATTACCTGAATAAGTTTTTTATAAAGTCTGAAAATTTTACAAATTTTTTTTTACATTTTTCTTCGCATCAGAATTTTCTCCTAAGGCTTCAGAAAAAGCTTCCAATTTCACACGTTGTTCTTTGGTTAATTTCTTGGGTACTTCTATCGATACGTGAACCAATAAATCACCATTTTTTTGTGAAACACCACGCGGATTTAATTGTGGCATTCCATAATTTTTCATTTTGAAAATTGTATTGGGTTGCGTACCTGCAGGAATCTTTAAATTGGCATCCCCTTGAAGGGTTGAAATCTGAATTTCACCACCTAAAGCCGCCAAGGTAAATGGCAAAGATTGATAAATAAGCAAATTATCCCCATCTCTTTGAAAAACAGGATGTTCTTGGATAAAAATAACCACATAGAGATCGCCTGGACCTGCTGGACCCGCTTCACCTAGATTGGCAAAACGTAATTTAGAACCATTATGAATACCTGCAGGAATCTTAACTTTAACTTGCGTGCGATCTGCTTCAACGCCTTGCCCATGGCAATGTGGACATGGATTTTCAATCATTTGTCCAGACCCATGACAATGTGGACAGGTTCGACTCATGCTGAAAAATCCTTGTGAGGTAACGACTTGACCACGTCCATGGCAATGTGGACAGGTTTTAGCTTGCGTACCGGGTTTAGCCCCCGAACCTTTGCAATGCGAGCAAGCAACATTTCTGCGATACTCAACCGTCTTTGAAACACCTGAAAACGCTTCTTCTAACGTAATTTCTAGATCGTAACGAAGATCGGATCCACGCTGCTTTTCATAAGAATGTGAACCACCTCCGAAAAAGCTGTCAAAAATACCGCCACTTCTTCCACCTCCAAAAACTTCTCTAAACAAATCAAACGGATCTTGGAAGCCACCTTGATAAGAACTCGAAGCCCCTGCTCCTTGGAATGCCGCATGACCATATTGATCATACATAGCCTTCTTTTTATCATCTTTGAGTACTTCGTAAGCCTCAGAAATTTCCTTAAATTTTTCTTCTGCTTCCTTATCTCCAGGGTTTTTGTCAGGATGGTACTTAACCGCAAGCTTACGATAAGCCTTTTTTATTTCATCGGCAGAAGCAGACCGAGAAACACCAAGAAGTTCGTAGTAATCTTTTTTTGACATAATTACTGCTGTTTTTCTGGCTCTTTACCTTTAGATACAACGACAGAAGCAGGACGCAAAAGTCGTTCGCCTAATTGATATCCTGTACGCACAATATGCACAACATGATCTTCTGGAATCGTGTCATGAAAACAATTGGAAACCGCATGATGGACATTGGGATCAAATGCAACATTAACGGCATCAATAGGCGTAATGTTCAGCGTTTTTAAGCAATCATTAAATTGCTGCAAAATCATCTGAAAGCCTTTTAATACGTTTTCATCAATTTTTTGAGATTCAGCACTCGCTAGGCCCAATTTAAACCCATCAAAAAGTTCAAGAATGGGTAAACACGTATAAAACGTCGTATTGATACGAATTTCTTCCTTGTCTTTTTCGCAGCGTTTTCGAACGTTTTCGAGGGAAGCACAAGCTCGGATATATTTATCTTCAAAGTCTTTGCATGAGGCTTCCATAGCAGCTAATTGCTGCTGTAATGTTTCAAGAGAAACTTCCTCTTGGGCTGAAACTTCAGAGGAAGCATCAATGTTTTGCTCCTTTGCTTCTTGCGATAAATCCTTTTCCGATTCCATACCCACCAAACTAATCTCTTAGCAAATCACTGCAAGCATAATTATAAAAAACTTCAAAAAATCCATTTTTGCCACATTTTTCTTGAAGGTTTTTCGAAAATGATTTTGTATGAGTTTTATTGGAGAGATGACAGAGTGGACGAATGTGCCTGACTCGAAATCAGGTGTGGGGGCAACTCCACCGAGGGTTCGAATCCCTCTCTCTCCGCCAGGTCGGGAATTAACAGTAATTATTTTTGTTAGTTTTTGAGATTTTAAGAGTTGTTTCTTTTTACATCTAAAAGGTAGTCTACATAATTCATTTAAATTTTTTAGGTTTATGACTTGGTTTTTGTTGAACAAAACCAAAAATAGATAGTTTATACTTATATAACGCCAACAAGATTTAAAATATATTAGGATCCTTCTAACAAAGGCCTCAAAAAGGCTCTGTAGAGGTCTTCTTGGGGATCAATGGCGATTTCGGATCGATTATGGGATTGTGCGTTAAAGGCAAGGTGTGGAGCTTCGTTAATAATCGCTATAGGAGTACATTCGGCTCCTTCGCCCATTGCAAAAACCGCAGAAATGGCTAAAGCATCGGCTACATTTACATAAGTTACACGTAGTGGATGACCGAAAAGGTCCGGAGAACCCACGTAGCTTTTTAGAGGATTAAAGCCCCACCAAGCCAATGCAATTCCCGTAACACCTTTACGTAAAGGTGTTGTATGGCTATCTGAAATAATAACTCCTAAATTTTCCAAGTTATATTTATTTCGTAAAAACTTCCAAAGCTCAAAGGCGGAATCAAAAGGATTTTTTGGGTACAGGATAAATGCATCTTGTCCATTCGACTCATCAATTCCTGCCGAAGGAATAAGTAAGCCATGCGTATAGGTTAAAACAATGCTGGTATCCTTACTTTCCTCATTAGGGATAATCTTTTCGGCTTCCTGAGCAATCAGATCGTACTTTTTTACATCCTTTTTAGGAATCGTACGCCCTTCACATAAGCTTACGATTTTAGAGGTAATGACCACAATAGACTTTTCCTCTAACTGCGGTAAAAAACGATCCACAAAGGCATTTAAATCTTGGGCTTGGTCAACACGATCCGTTCGTATGGCTTCAACTTTCATGACAATTTTCAATCCAATGCTGTGTGGTAAAAAAACGTTGATGCAAAGCTACATTATGCACACGCAAATAATCAACCTTATCTTTTAAAGAAGCGGAAATAGCAAGCGTTTCAATGTCACGATCTTTAGCTTCTCGTTCGCCTAAAAGATTAAGGTAAGATTTTCGAGAATGCCCAACGAGAAGTTCACAACCCAATTGCCGTAAATCATCCATCTTTTGTATTAGTAGCCCTGTTTGATAAGGAGATTTGCCAAAACCAATACCAGGGTCTAAGATAATGTTCTTAAGCGTAAAACCACAATGTGTAAGCTGTTCAATTTGCTGCTCACACCACTCTTTTAGGCTTTGTAAAGGATTTTCGAGATATTCACCCGAAACAGGTGGCACATGGAGCGCATGCATCGTACACAATTTACAACCTGAATCTGCAATCAAACGTAATGTTGATGCTTGTAAACGCCCGGAAACGTCATTAATCCAGGCTATCGGAAATTGCTTCAATAAACGCTCAACGATTGCATCCTGATAGGTATCAATACTAATAGCGATTTTTTCAAAATCAAGTTGAGCTAAAACAGGTTCTAAACGCTGCCATTCCTCTTCTATCGTTAATAAATGAGCTCCTGGACGTGTGGATTGAGCTCCCAAATCTAAAACGCTTGCACCTGCTTCTATAAGCTCGTAACAGTGTTGCACGGCTGCTTCGGGGTTAAAATAATCACCTCCATCTGAAAAAGAATCAGGGGTTACATTGACAATACCTACCAATTGGGGATGTAAAGTAAACGTTTTATGAAAACCTGTACCGGTTTCTTTTAACTTTTCTCGAGCTAAGGCTTCAAATGACAAATCGCTTTTAGGATACTTTAAATCAGGCGACACTAAAGACATTAAATGGAGTAAAAAATCACGATTTTTCAATTCTACATGCGGAATTTTTAATATCTCTGTATTGAGTATTAAATCATCATAAAGCAAAATATCCAAATCGATCGTTCGCGGACCCCATTGAGGGTGTTCTTTCACACGCCCCAATTTGACTTCAATTGCTTGCAGCTGTTCCAATAAGGCAAGAGGCGATAAATCTGTCTGCCCGCATACAATCATGTTGTAATAGGATAAATTCCATTCTTTAGGTGATCCAGGCAACAATAAGGCCTCTGTTTTCAGAACAATCGAAGTTCGTACATCTTTCAGCAAATGCGACAATGCATCTACTGCCAACCGTAAGTTCCGCAATCGATCGCCAAGATTAGATCCTAAAGCAATATAGACCGTATGAGCCATTTACTAAAATTGACAATTACGCATATCACCTGTTTTTGAAAAGGCTTCGTAAAGCGCAAATGCACAAGACAGATCATGTGTAATATGCTTGTTTTTTGTTCGCTTCAAATAAGCCTGTAAAATAGGCTTATAATCCGGATGAACACAATTTTCTATAATGCACTTAGCACGTTCTTCTGGCGATTTTCCACGTAAATCCGCAATACCTTGTTCAGTTATAATAATTTGCGTATCATGTTCCGTATGATCTATGTGTGAACAAAACGGCACAATGCTCGAAATCGTACCATTTTTAGCCGTTGATGGCAAAGTAAAGATAGAAATATAACCATTTCGAGCAAAATCTCCTGAACCACCAATACCGTTCATCAAATTGGTTCCAAACACATGCGTACTATTAACATTACCGAAACAATCGACTTCTAGGGCTGCATTTAAGGTTAAAAGGCCCAATCGGCGAATAATTTCTGGATGATTCGTAATCTCTTCGGGACGTAGCACAAGACGATTTTTGTAAAAATCCCAATTATTGTAAACCTGCTGCATACGAGCATCCGTAAGTGTCAAAGAACAGGCACTTGTGAAAGAAACGCGATCCATTTCCATCAGCTCAAAAACAGCATCTTGTGCGACTTCACTATAGACTTCAAACGCCGGAATTCTTTTCTCCAATCCCATCGTCTTTAAAACCGCATTTGCAATATTCCCAACACCTGATTGTACAGGTAAGAAGGTCTTTGGTATGCGTCCTTTCGCCATTTCTTGGACAAAAAATTCCGCCACATGTTGCCCAATCTTTTCATGAACAGCATTGATTTCTTTAAAGTCAGCAACGCCATCAGCCGCACACGTTTCGACCACACCGATAATCTTTTTAGGATCGACCTTAAGCGTAGTACGACCGATACGATCCTCTACACGTATCAAAGGAATAGGCTTGCGATGCGGCGGATTTTCAAGCTCGTAAAGATCGTGCATACCGACTATCGATTTGGGATGATAGGTATTATGTTCCAACAAAATATGCTTGGCATTACGACAAAACGTTGGACTGGCCCCAACCGCAGCTGTCAATACCAATTCCCCATCTTCTGTATAATCTGCAACTTCAATACAGGCCACATCAATAGGCCCTAAAAATCCATAATTAATAAATTGCGGATACCCCGATAAATGCAAATCCGCATAGGCGACTTCACCCGCATTAATTGCCGTTCGCATGTCTTTGCTCGATTGATACGGAAAACGATGCGAAACCGCTTTTGCACGACTCAGAACACCATCCACATGATCGCTTGAAGAAGCACCCGTAAATAATTTTATTTGAAATTCTTTTCCTTCTGCATGTAAAGCTTCGGCGCGCTTTGCAAGACTTTCTAAAATAACTTTAGGAGAACCTGCAGCCGAAAATCCACTACAAGCTACCGCATCTCCATGTTTTATAAAAGCTGCAGCCTCTTCTGCAGTCAATCTTGGCAATCCCTCTTTCATATAAAAACTATACAACTTTTAAGGAATTAATTCAATACTTTTAACGGTAAAAATTTTTCAATATTATTAAATATCCCAAAAGTCTTTTCAGAACCTTTATTGAAAAACGTAATCTTCACGAGAGGCCTTCTCATTGGATTTGTCTTTGTCGGCAAAGCCCCAACGCCAAGAAAAAGGATGTATTACAAAAGCTGCTTTACCAATAACATCTTTTTTAGGAACTTCCCCCCAAAATCGACTATCGTAACTAAACGGAGAATTATCCCCTAAAGCAAAGAAAAACCCTGAATTAACAATAAATTCGCGACCTTTTTCCAAAAAGCCTTGCGCACGATACCCTGGATACAAACCTTTTTGAAGATTGTTGTTAATAAAGGCTGAACAGTCATCCATAGGACACCGATTCCTGAGCAATTTTCCTCTTTCAATCGAAATTAAATCCCCTGAACAACCGACAAGACGTTTAATATAGTAAAGATCTTTATCTAACAAAGGAATATTTCCTGTTCTAAAAACAATAGCTTCGCCAATATTCGGCCTCCGAAAATGATAGGTTAAGCGATCCACAAATAACATATCACCTGCACAAATATCAAAATGCAAAAAACATTCTCCTTTTTTCGCATAATTAGATGTTTTAACAAAATATCCCTGCTCTCTTTGGTACGAAATATCGGCGTTTTCGGACCGAAGCAATTGATCAAAACTTTTGTAATTTGGGAAAAACTTTTTCCGTAAAACCGCTTCCATATCCGTAAATTCAAAAGGCACACGAATACGTACTTGCTGGTCTCCTATCCAAAGTAAATAAACTTTATACGGTTTTGGAAAAAAATGCTTGAGCCACAAATTACCGATCTCACGCCCCGTTTCAACCTCATAACGAATGTGCGAATTATACCGTAACATTTCCTGGCGCGTGAACAACGGAATTTTTATTAAACCATCACAAGGTGCTTGGTAATAATAATTTTCTGCCCCTTTAATCAACCACCGAAACGGCTTGCTAAACCAGCTTGGCTTTTCTTTCACATTTTCATGTAGACATGTCTGCATGCCCGAAAATGAAGGAAACATCGAACACGTTGGAATACGAAAGGGCTGAAAGAAAAAGGAACGAATACCAATTGCTAAAAAAGCTGCAACCCAAAAAACTTCCGCATTATCACACCAAAATGATACTGGATAAAGCTTTCCTCCACAAGTACGCAATTGCGCTTGTAACTGTTTCAATACCTCTTGAAGTTTTGCGGGTACAGGAGCTTTCTTGGGCCAATTTTTGTACAAGCTTAACAACTCAACTTTGGCTTGTTGCAAATTACGACATTGAGCCTGACTAAGAAGATCTTTACGATAATTATAAATCTTCTCAGCCCAATGCAAGGTGTGTTCAACGGACTTTCGTAAAGCCTTATTTGAGTGTCCAAACATGCTATCTTAAAAACCCTAAAACACCTGCGGCAAAAAACTGTGCGGCCATTGCTAAGAGAATTAAACCACACAATTTTGCACTAATTTGAACCAAAGCCGGCTTCAACCACTTTGAACTAAAAGATACGATATAGAACAAACCGTAGAAAGTAAGCATAATGGCAACAAGCCCTAAATAAGCATACAAAGTTTGTGCTGAGTTACAAGCTTCACTTTTGCCAATCATAAGCGATGAAATCGCACCTGGCCCAGAAATAATAGGAAACGCTAACGGAGTTACGGTAATATCTTGCTGAGGTGTAGAAGCGGCAGCCGAATCTTCTGTAGTAGTAGGTGAGCGCACCATATCCATTCCAATAAAACTCATTACAATACCTCCCGCAATGCGGAAAGCGTCCATGTTAACCCCCATAACTTCTAACAAACCGATTCCAAAAAATGCGCACAATAAAAGAATTCCAAACGATACATTTATAGCACGTACTGCAGTTTGCCAACGTTGTTTAGGGGTGTAAGTAGATGTTATCGCAAGAAACATTGCTGCTGCTGCTAAAGGTGAACTTGCAGCGAATAATTTTGCATACATCTCAATAAAAAACTGAATATCAGACCCCATAGGCTTCATATTTAGTAAGAAAAAAGATCGCTTTGCAAGCTTAATATTTAATGTTTTTTAATAAAGCGCTTTGCTGGAATCGTTATTTAAAAATTTTGTAATCGTTAAAAATATTCTCTCTAATTGGTGCTTGAGAAGGGACTCGAACCCTTAAGCCTTGCGGCACTAGATCCTAAGTCTAGCGTGTCTACCAATTTCACCACTCAAGCTTATGAATTCTATTAAGGATTGGTTTTAATAAAAAGACAAACTTTTTTACTCATTTTTTATAAGCCCCAACTAAAGAGCAGGTATTACAATCCATTTCTT
Organism: Opitutales bacterium; assembly: GCA_046881885.1. Classification (GTDB taxonomy): domain Bacteria; phylum Verrucomicrobiota; class Verrucomicrobiia; order Opitutales; family UBA9783; genus JBKSMP01. Next base: position 40,169 of record JBKSMP010000024.1, on the reverse strand, counting down.
GCTTTACTTTGGCGATAATAAGGTTAACATAATATAGAGTTTATGTTTAAATATCCAAAGGAGTTATTGTTTGTATTTTTGCTAATTTTGGGGCTTTCATGGGAATCTAAACTGAGTGCAATTGATGATAGGCCAGTGAAGTCCGATCCTGGAATTGCCAAAATGGTTTCAGCTCACCTGTATAGCAATAGGGAACCTTTTGCGGTTTTAAGTGCATCTTCACTGCAAAATTTACTTACACAAGCCTTAAAAGTTTCAGACAATATTTATCCGCAATCTTCTTCTATTTTAAGCATGTTAGCGGTTAGTTTTTTAGGAAGCATGCAGTGTCCGGGATTAAGTGAGAAAACACCTTGTTTTTTTGCGCTTCATTACTATCAAAATACGTATAATCCAGTTTTTGCTTTTCATGCGACTAAAAATTGTCCTCTTGTAAGAAATTTAAGTCTTGCTGGTGCGACGAGCACAAATGGTCTTTTAATTCCCTTTCAAAACGCCAGTACACAAGCTACTTGGTACCTTTATGGATCTAAAGACTTACTAAAACTTATCGCCAAAGACATAACATCCTTGGCGCCTTATTTAAGTAAAAAGGTAACACCATCTACAGATTTATTAAACCTAACGACTAAGTTAACATCCTGTGATTTTTTAACCGCTACCTTACCGCCTTATCTTCAAGCGATTTACAATACTTTTCTCAAAGATGCTATCGATAGCCTTTCTTGTTCAGTAAATGTAGAAAATAATGATTTTGTTTGTAAGATTAAAGTAAATCCTAGTCCTTCGAGTCCATTGGTGGCTTTAATTCGAGCTTTAGAAAGTTCTAAAAAGCAGCATAAATTCTTAAAAATGGAAGCGGAAGACGACATTCAGATTTGTGGTTTTCAGGCTTTTAATGCGCTAAAAACTTGCCTAGAAAGCTTTGCTGCTAAAACTCAAGAAAGTCTTTGGAAAAACGATCCTACCGCTTATCAAATGTATCTTTGGGGAAAGTGTTTGTATCCACTTTTTACACAACTTCTTGAATTTTCAAACGATTACTTTTCTGGAAATTATCAATGTTATCAAAATTTAAAGCGCGAAAAGAACCTTATTTTGCTACAAAATGTAGGTTTAGTAGAACTTAAAGTATCTAAAAAAGCAAATGAAGCTTTAGTTAACTTTTTAGAAACATTTATAAAACAAACCCTGCAGACACAATTTTTGAGTGCTATTCAGCAGAAACTTGTGGGGAGTGAGCATTTGCGGACATTAAATTTGCGGCTCGATAAAGCTATTGTTAAAGATAAAAATTATACCATACATGGCCTTTCTTGTGGAATTAACAATGAAAACATGTGCTTAAACTATCCTTTTGTTTTTAGTGTTTATAAAAACCATTTTCTTTACTCCGATAATTTGGAAGATTTGCAGGCACTCATCCATCGTTTAGAAAAAAATAAATGGACTTATGAAAGGCTTCCTTTTGTTCAAAAAATTTTTATAAACTTAGGGCAAATTTTGCAAAAAAGTGGTTATTTCAAGGCAGGAGTTCCACTTATTTCCAAGTCAAATTCATCTTTTGAAATAACTTACACAACGCAATCAAAGCCAGATAGTATTACAGTCGAAATAAAAATTCCGCTGACATTTGATAATATGTTTGCCTATTTACAACAAATACCCTTTCCTCAACAACAGAGTAATTTAAATAAGCAGTCTGTCGGCAGTCAATCCCATTAAAGAAGGTTCATATTGTGAAAAAAAGAGATTATTTAGGTGCATTGGATCTTGGGTCGCAAACGATTACATTTTTATTGGCAGAAGTACGAAATCAACATTTGAACTTAATAGGCCACGCTCAAGTAGATTCAAAAGGGATGCGTAAAGCAAGTTTGACCGATTCAAAAGCCCTTACGCAAGTATTAAGTGCGTTATTTGATCAATTATCCAAAAAATACCATGCATTACCATCGCAATTGTATCTTTCACAAAGTGGCAATCATATGCGTAATGTTCAGTATGAAACAACATTGTCTCTAAAGGGTTTTCAACATGTTATTAATGAGCACGATATTGCCCAGATTATCCGTTTAGCATTGAAAAAAGAACTCCCAGAAGGTGACGTTTTTTTACATCAATTTAAGCAGCATTTTATTGTAAATAACGAAATTGTAAGCTATCCGATGGGGCATACAGCATGCCAGTTGAGTGTTTGTTATAATGGCTTATTTGGTAAAGCCCAAGCCATTAAAGATCAATTGTATGCCGTCAATCAGTTTGGTTTTCGCGTAAAAGAATTGACCTTTTCTGGAATCGCTTCTGCGTTGGCTACAACCACTTCGGTGGAACGTGAAAATGGCGTTTGTGTTATTGATGTCGGCGCTCAAATGACTGAATTTGTAGTTTATAAAGGCCAGCAACCTTGTATTATGGGAACTTTGCCAGTTGGTAGTCAAAATTTTACTTACGACTTAAGTTCAGGCTTGCGCATTCATAGTGAAGATGCAGAACGCTTGAAAATAGAACATGGCATTCCCGCTTCCGATTTGGATAATGAGCAAATCTGGGTATTAGGCAATCAATCTATTGGGGATAAAAAGATAAAATTGAAGAATTTTCGTACGATCCTACAAGCACGTACACAAGAATTATTTGATTATATCGCTAAATTTATAAAAAGTAATGGCCTTAACGAACCCTTGCTTTCAGGTGTTATCTTAACCGGTGGAGGCGCTTTACTTAAAGGTATCGAAAAGATTGCTGCCCAATGCTTACGATGTGATTGTTGCGTAAGAGGGCCATTAGTAAGTTCTGATGAAGCCTTGAAATCACCAAGTTATTCAACGTGTTTTGGCTTACTACATTCCGCCTTGCAACAAAAAGTAATTGCTGCTTCAAATTCAACAACACCTAATTTTTGGGAACAACTAAAGTCTTGGTTTGTAAAAGGGTAAATTTTAAGTGAAATTAGGCATTAGGTAAAAGAAATTTTTTCTGATTCTAGACTACCGATACTTATATTTGTGTAGAAATTCTAAGATGTTTTATTTATCCAAATCCCCCACAAAAGTACCTTGATTATTTAAGTTTTTTACCCAAAAGCATTGTTGATACGTTTTGGCATATTCAAGTGCTTGTTGCTGTACAATAGGTGCATCTTGTTGAAGAAGTGATGCTAAGGAATTAAAACTTATGCTACAAAAAGGATTTGCGGATGCATCTTTTTTAGGATCCACATTGAAAATTCCACCAACATCTTTATAAAGCTCGCAAAGATCTGCCTTCAATTGATGGGCAAGAATGAGTGCGGTTAAATCAGATCCACCACGTTCAAAAACAAACAATTGATTGGCTTCATTAAGCGCTTGAAAACCGCTTACAATAACAATACCTTTTGGGATTGCATCCTTGTACGCTTGTGTATCGACTTGCCAATGTCCAGAAGCTGTTTTCCTTATTCCTACTTGTGGGCCCGCGAAGATGGAAAAGGGTGTTTTCCTTTTTTCTAAGGCTAAACCTAAAAAAGCACAGGATTTTTGTTCACCTAAGGCTAATAATAAATCAAAGGCTTTGTTATTGGAGGAAAATTTATGAGTATGTACTTCTGCAATCAGGCTATTGGTGAGGCCTGCAGGTGCTGAGACAACAACAATTAGTTTATGTCCTTGTTGGTAAAAATGACTTAAATAGTCTGCAATTGTATCAAAATCCGATACTGTTTTAAGTAAGCTACCGCCAAATTTTTTGACCAAAAGAGCCATTAAAAACGTCGTTCCTTTCCTTGCCAAAGTCGTTTTATGTTAGAGCGATGAAAGAAAAGTGTACAGATTGTAAAAATCGCCAAAGGGATGGCATGCATACGAGCTTCTTTTATGCCATAAAACAAGCAACAGAGTGGCAATAAGGAAAAAACAAAACAAATCGATGCAAATGAAACGTAACGAAAGATTTTGAAGATAAGGAACCAAACAACAAGTCCAGACAGCAGAGGTAATGGCATAATCAAGCTAAGTCCGCCAATCAAAGAAGCAATACCTTTTCCTCCTTTAAAATGAGCGAAACAAGAAAAACTATGGCCTAAAAGAACTCCTAATAAGGTTAAATAGAGGGTTCCATAATGACTGCCTATTGCAACCGCAAGCATGCTTTTAAGGGCATCTAAAGCAAAAACTGTGTAGCCGGCCTTTTTCCCTATTGTTCGCAAAACATTGGTTGCGCCTGGATTTCCACTACCAACTTCAAAAATACATACACCATGAGCTCGTGCAACCCAAACTCCAAAGGGCAATGCTCCTAAAAAATAACCTATCAAAAAAGTAAGTAAATACATTTTAAAACTGTGTTCCTCTTAAAAATTCTTTTGTTGTTAATGCTTTGCCGCCAGCCTTTTGGATCACATCGAAAACAAGCAGACCCTCAGTCGTTTGAATCGCAAAAGTACCGTTGGTACGATCTACATGCAGGGTTCCAATTTCACCCTTTTGTGAAGCTTCTACATGGGCTTTATGGACAATATAACGCTGCTCATTTATGAAAAAATAAGAACTTGGCCAAGGTTGAAACGCCCGAATTTGACGCTCCAAAACAATTGCAGGTTTTGAAAAATCCAATAAACCATCGGCTTTATTAAACTTATACGTAAAGGTAACCTCGGCTTCATTTTGCTCGTGCAAGATGTACGTTTTATCGATAAGCGAAGGCAGTGTCGTTTCTAATACGTGTGCACTCGCTTGAGCTAACTTCGACGTCAATGTAGAACTTGTTTCATCATTTGTAATTTCGACTTTTTCTTGAGCAATCCAAGGGCCTGCATCTAATTTCGCTACCATTGCCATCAAGCTTACACCGGTTTCATTCGCGCCATCTAGTAAACAGCTAGCAATCGGTGATGCTCCTCTATATTTAGGTAATAAAGAGGTGTGAAAGTTCCACATGCCCAATGGCGGAAGTTCTAGAAACGCGGACTTTAGAAAATGGCCAAAAGCCATCGTAAGGCCTAAATCAGGCTGTTTTTCTTTCAACCAATCTAAAACGGAATCATCCATTTTTTCCGCTTGGCAATAAGGAATGTGATTCCGTTCTGCCCATTGTGCAATCGGATTTAAACTTATTTTTTGCCCACGACCTTTGGGACGTTCTGGTTGGGTTACAATACCTACTAATTCTACCGCTGTATTCCTCAACAGATAGTTTAAACATGGCAAAGCAATTTCGCCTGCAGAAAAAAATATGATTTTAGGCTTCATTCGGGGTTAAAGAATGGGTGAGTTCCCAGAATTTTAAACAACCTTCTACAAACTCAGGTAATTGTTCTAAAACGAGCTGCGTTGCCTTGTCAGACCAAGCTTGATCAGGATTTGGATGGGTTTCCAGAAAAATACCTTGGGCCCCTGCTGCAAGAGCTGCATGTGCAAGCGGAGCAATAAATTGCCGATCTCCTCCGGTTAAACGAGTGCCACAACCCGGCATTTGTAAGCTATGGGTTGCGTCAAAAATAACAGGACACTTGTTTTGTTTCATAATGCCAAATGAACGCATATCGACAATGAGATTTCCATAACCAAACGTAGTTCCGCGATCGGTTTGCCATACTTCAGATGCTTCAAAAAATTCCAATTTTTCAACCACAAACTTCATGTCATAAGGCGATAAAAACTGTCCTTTTTTGACATTAATGGTACGCTTGGATTCGGCTGCTGCTTGCAACAAATCAGTTTGCCGGCATAAAAATGCAGGAATTTGCAAAACATCACAAACGCTTGCAACACGTTCCACTTGTTCTGGCAAATGCACATCCGTGGTTACCAGTAATTGATATTCTTTTTTTATCTGTGAAAAAATTTCCAAGCTTTGCTCTAAACCAAGCCCTCTTAAACTGTGAACATCGGTACGATTGGCCTTGTCAAAAGAAGTCTTAAAAACAACTTCTATTTTATCCCGATGTTTAGCTTTTATTTTAGCTAAAACAGCAGCAACTTCTCTGCACAAATCTTCTGATTCTAGAGCACAAGGACCAGCAATTAACAAAAATTTTTTTGGATCAAAAATAGAATACGTCACATTAAATCCTTTTCTTCAAAAAAAGCTTTTATTGAAGGATAGGCAAGACAAAAACGCTGCTTTATAAAAAGCAGCGTCAAGCATTTATTCAACTAAAATTTTTTAAATAACAGCGCACCATTCTGGCCACCAAAACCTAAATTATCCGTAATAGCGACCTTTACATCCCGCTGAACAGCTTTGTTTGGAGTATAATTTAAGTCACACTCAGGATCAGGATTTTCGTAATTAATGGTTGGCGGAATCATGCCTGTTGTCAAAGTCTTTACGGTTGCAATAGCTTCTACAGCTCCTGCAGCACCTAAAAGATGCCCTAACATCGATTTTATGGAATTAATGTTAATGGATGTAGCATGTTCACCAAAAACTTCCTTAATGGCAGCTGTTTCCATCAAATCATTATAATAGGTCGAAGTTCCATGAGCATTGATGTAATCCACCTCTTCAGGTTTTACTTGAGCATTTCTTAGAACATTGCGATAACATCCTACTAAAGCCCTGCCAGAAGGTTCTGGACGTGTTATGTGAAAAGCATCACAAGAAGCAGCATAACCCGATAATTCGCAGTAAATACGTGCTCCGCGTTGTTGAGCGTGCTCTAAGGATTCAAGGACAAGTATACCGGCACCTTCTCCCATGATAAAACCATCACGTTGAGCTTCGAATGGACGGCTTGCACGTTCTGGTGTATCATTGAAATGCGTGCTCATTGCTTTCATCGAGCAGAATCCTGAAAAAGCAAGCGCTTGAATAGCGGCTTCACTACCACCTGCCAACATAACATCTGCTTGCCCTAGCTTAATCAAATTGAAAGCTTCACCAATTGCATGTGCACCTGATGCGCAAGCACTTACGACACCGAAGTTAGGCCCACGTAGCCCCAGATGGATAGCAACTGTACCGGATGCAATATTGCAAATTGTTGAGGGAATCATGAATGGAGAAACGCGACGAGGCCCTTTGGAAAAAAGAACAAACGACTGTTCTTCAATGTTCTTCATGCCTCCAATACCCGTACCAATGATGACGCCACAACGGTCCGATTCTTCATCTGGAACGGACAAGCGTGCATCTTCTGCAGCCATTTTGGCAGCAGCAACTGCAAAATGGACATATGGGTCTGTACGACTTGCATCCTTAGCATCCATGTAATCTGCAGGATTAAAATCCGAAATTTCAGATGCTATTTTTGTAGGCAATTCGGAAACATCAAAGTGGGTAACGGGACCTATTCCTGACTTTCCTGCCAACAAAGCTGACCAAAAGTCATCTACGGTTTTACCTAATGCGTTGACCGTCCCCAACCCTGTAACTACGACGCGATTCGCATTCAGCATTTCCATCAAAATTCGTTATTAGGCTCCAGCTTTGTCAGAAATATACTTTACGACTTCTCCGACTGTATTCAAAGTCTCTGCATCAGCTTCCGGAATTTCGCCTGCGATTAAGTCTTTAAATTCTTCTTCGAGGTTCATTACAAGTTGGACTTGGTCCAAGGAATCTGCACCTAAATCATCACGGAAGGATGCTTCTAAAGTTACTTGCTCTTCTTTTACGTTGAGCGTATTAACAACGACACGTTTAATTCTTTGTTCTATTGTTTCTGTCATAATAATACTTTATTTATAAAGAACGATTATTAAGGTAATTGTTTTTTTTATAAAATCAAGCGTAAAGATTACATTACCATTCCGCCATCCACTTTTATAACCTGTCCAGTAATGTATTGTGCCTCATCTGAAGCTAAGAAAATAGCCATGTTTGCAATTTCTTCCGCTTCACCAAAACGTTTTAATGGAATTAATTTTTTTGCTTGTTCGACAATCGTTTCGTTCAATTCTTTTGTCATTTGAGTAGCAATGAAGCCGGGAGCAATCGCGTTAACTGTAATAGAGCGACAGGCTAATTCTTTAGCTAAAGACTTTGTGAAACCTAACAAACCGGCTTTGGCAGCTGAATAATTTGCTTGTCCTGCATTCCCTATAATTCCGGAAACAGATGATACATTAATAATACGTCCCCAGCGTTTACGCGTCATAGGACCGACAAATTGCTTACACAAGTAAAAGGCACTAAAAAGATTCGTAAAGAGTACATTTTCCCAATCCGAATCATCCATACGTACGAAAAGTTTATCACGGGTAATACCAGCGTTATTAACCAAAATATCAACCATTGGATATTGTTCTAAAATTTGTTGACTAACAGATTGAATGGATTGCTTATCGGCAACATCCATAGGAAAGGCAACAGCCGAACCTCCTTGTTGAATAATAGCTTCTGCAACTTGCTGGCAATTTGCTGCTGTCCTACTTACACATAAAACAGTTGCACCTTCTTTGGCGAATCGTTCTGCGATTGCTTGACCAATTCCTCTGCCTGCACCTGTTACTAAAGCAATTTTATTTTCTAATCTTTTCATATGTTCAACAAATTTTTATAAAAATGTATATTTTCTAGAAAATTCATTTGCGAAAATCTTGCAAGGTTTTATTTTGGTTAAATAGTGAAACGATTTTTTATGAAACATAAATTGCTTAAAAATATACTCTGGGCTTTTTTTATCACTTGTTTGACAATTTTTTGTTGTGGTCATTTTTCGTGTACACAAAAAGCCTTTTTGTACTTATTGCTAAAAACTCAATTCAAAGATATCAAATTTAAAGGTTATAAGGGAAATTGGTCCCATGTTTCTGCCGAAAGTATTACCTTGAGAAATAAAAAACAAAGTTTGTGTTTGCGAAATTTGGATTTGGCTTGGGAGCCCTTAAAGCTGATTACGCAACGTTGTGTTTTTATACAAAAGATGAATCTGTTTCTTGAGCTGAACGGCCAAATTTGTTCAACGAAAAAGGAAATTTGTACGGCAGATTTTTCCAAGGTTTTTTCACAAAATGCTTCGAAATTTAGTTTTTTAAAACACTTACAACTGCCCATACCGCTCAATATACAACATTTAAATGTCGCTGTTAGTGGTCACGTAAATGGATTGCAGTTAATAAATACGCGTCTATTTATCGAAAATTTCGTTCCAAATGTGTCGGGTGTTTGTAATTACACAACTTTAATAGAAACTGATAATCAGCCTTATTTTTCGCATCTACAAGTACAGGGATCAGCTCAAATGCTGCTAAACAATAAAAATGAAATCCAAAAAATAAAAGTAGAAGGATTCGTTAATGCTAAAAATCATCAGAAAAAATATCCTAAATGTACTTACACCTGTTTTATTGCTGGTAGTGAGCACTCAAAATCAGAAACATTAAAGTGTGAAGTTCATTGGGGACAAGCGAATGATTTTTCAATAGAAGGTGAAACATTCAAAACAGCTGCTCATGCACTTAATTTACGTTGGCAAGGTATTTTTGATCATACCTTGATTCATACGTTTTATCCTCATCCTACCCCTAATTTATCTGTTTTACTAGATGGTACTTGCAACCTTAATCGTAAGACGAATCGTTGGGATACGCATACATTAGTGAGTGTTTGGGGAAAACATTTTGAAACGATTGATGCAAGCTTAAAAAATTTACCCAACCTTAATTTTAAAGCCGAATTACAAGCCTGTTTCGATGCCAAAGAGGTTCAAGTAAAAAATTATAAAATTTCGTTGAAGGAAAAAGGAGCTAAGAAGCTTTTTTTCTCTGTTCGGTCCGATCAAGCACTTGCCTATCATTTTAAAAAAGGTTTACAAACTCCTGCTGACAGAAATCTACAATTGTTGGATCTTCATATTTACGAAATTCCTTTAGCATTCATCAATCCTTACCTGCAAAACTTTGACTGGGGAATCGATGGTCAATTACAATCAGGGAATTTGGGTCTTACGTATACAGACCAAGAAAAGTGGCAACTTTCTGTTTTGCAACCGCTTCGCATAGCTATTAAAAAGCTAACTTACCAAAAAACTCCAATCCTATCCAACACGCATTTTAAGCTTGATGGAAAAACTGAATGTAATTCCGAAATGACCAAAATTAACTATGAAGGGAAGCTCATTGGAACGGATACTGCATTTACACCTTTTTTAAATTTAAAATCTTATGGTAATTGGCTTCAAAAAGAAAATGAGTTAAAAACCTTTGCATCTAATGGTGCCGTTAAATTTAATCAAACCTTAGCCCAAGGAAAGCTAGATTTGTCAGCTTTAAATATCCAATTGCATCCAGATCTCGTAACCCAAATTTCTTATGATTTGAAAAAAGACAAGCAGGATTGGGCTATCAAACAACTAAAAGCTTCATTACAATCGCATCAAGCTGGAAATACATGGTTGTATTTTAACTTAAATCAGCCGCTTTGTTTTAAAGCTCAAGATTGGCTTAAAGTTTTGACGGACTTACAAGGGAATATTTTTACATTTCAGTGTGAACAGTGTCCACTTGATTTGATTCGTTATAAAGGCATAGAATTAACAGGAAAATTGTCGATGCTTTCACAATTAAGCTGTGAAAAAAATGTCCTTACTTGGGAGCATCAAGCGCCAATTTGTGTAGATAACCTGCAAGTAAGTTATCAAGGACAAAAAGCATTAGATTTAAAAACATTTTCCGCAAATTTACAGTGTTCATTAGATCATAAAGCACATGCATGTTATGGGGTAAACGATCTAATGATTATGGATACACAATCTACTTCGCCTTTGCTCAAAGGCAATGCACAAATTTGTTTTAAAAAGGATAAATTTGAAAAAAGCCAGGGACAGCTAGAGGGAAATATAGATGGATGGTTTTTGCAGCCATTTGCTTTGAAATTTCCAGGTCTTATAGGGGATTTATCTGCACATTGGATCTTTAATGAAAAGGAACGTTCTGCCAATGCTCACTGTAAACTTGCAGCCTTAAACAACGATCTTTCCTTTAATATACAAGGAGCTTATCAGAATGAAAAAGAGGATCAGCACAATCTACAATCAAATTTGGAAATAAGTACGACCCAGCATACAAGTGATCTACATTTTGAAGGAAGTCTTAAAAAGACCTTATTGGATGGTAAAATTACAAGCAAACAATTGTTCTTAACGGATGCTTTTAAGGTGCAAAAGTTTTTACAATCTTTAGATGTTTCGCAATTTAAACCAGTCCAAAATCAAGTTGTTGCCGCTGCAGAAACTCCTCAAAACTCAACGGCTTCTCATAAACTAATTAAAGTACAAAAAGATGCAAGCTCCAAAGCACCTTGGCATCCTTATACAGGAACTGTTGCTTTAAATTGTAAATCGATATATGCAGATGACGAAATCATCAAAGATCTAACAGGTCAGTTAGAAGTAAGCTCGTCAGATGTTAAATTAAAAGATGGAAAAGGATTTTTCTTTGGTGGTAATACTCAATTTAGTTTAAATTATCAGTTTCCTATTCGGTTTGAAGTAGCGCTTAAAGCACAAGATATGCATCTTTTATCTATTTGGAATACCCCTAAAGCTTTTGGAATGAATCTTAATAAATACGGTAATTTACATGGAAATTGTAATCTAAGTGTAGATTGGTCTGGAAATTGTACTTCATTATTAGAGTCTAAAGGAACGCTCCATTTAAAAGCTTCGGATGGCCATTTTAAACCCTTTAGTACTGTTTCTGCGGCTTCACAAGCAGTAAGCGGATTGACTTCGACTTTAAGCATGCTTGTAGGCTCATCGATTGCAGAAATGAGCGGATTGGGCTTCCTTAATACTTATCTCAAATCAGTACCATTTTCTTCACTACAACTAGATTTAGAACGCAAAAACAGCGACAAAGTAGATCTAAAAGCCTTAGTCCAAAATACAGATGCAGCATTTTATGCAAATGGTTTTGTCATGACAGAAGCTTCGAAAACCTGGCAACAGCAAGCTTTTAAATTGAATGTCCAGCTAGATGCCAGCGACGGCCCTTTTTTGAATTACTTTGCCTTTGATACGACACAAAAAACAAACGAAGGTTATTATCCTGGACCCAGTTGCGAGATTGATGGAACCTTAGGTAAGCCTAATTATATGAATTTCCTTCAATTGTTAAATACAAAGACTCAACCTACTAGAAAGACTTCTCCACGCTCTTCCGTCCAACAATTACTCCGTCAATTCCTTTGATTGGAGATAGATGTGGGAAGAATGCTTTGTGATTGAGTGTATACAAGAATTCACGAGCCAACGTTATAAAAAACGGAAATTTTCGTTCTCGAAGATGGTATTACCAATTATTTAGATACCTAGCAGGACGATAGAAAAATCAGTTTTATCTTTTTGCTATGCACTTATAACGCTCGATAATTTCGTTTGCTTCTAAGTTGAAGTTTTGCATAACATTCCTTAAGTATTGCAAATCATTTTCCTTTAAAAAGTAAGCTAAAAACTTGGTTCTTAGATTTTTCTAACAACGTGCTAATCGTATTGGTGCTAGGTAATTTTATTAGCAATTTTTACTGAAACCTAATTTTATTGTTTAGAAGAAATTGTTTCATTTTTTGTAATTTCCTGAAAAAAGAGATCTAAGGGTAATTTAAGTTCTTTTTTTAGCAAAGAAGTTGTAATAGCATCGTCTATGAGTTTTTCGAAATCTTGTTGTTTTGGATGGATGTCAAAATGGAGGTTTTTGAGCGCTTGTAGAATAAATTCTTTATCGAAAAAAAACCCCATTTGATGTTTTAATTCAGATTGAATTAAACGAGCCGCTTCTTCAAAATGCTCTTGAATCCATTGGTTTAAGGCATGGTGAGCTTGTACAAATGCTTTGGTTAATTCTGAAGAATGGGCACAAAAATCGTTAGAAGCAACTAAAATGGTTGTCCAGCTTTCTTTGTCATCTAAATAAAGTATGCCTTCTCCTTCTGAAATAAGGCGAGAACGCCAAGGTTCTATTGTCCAAGCGCCATCAATTTGTTTCTTTTTAAATAACATGAGTTGATCTGGGTTGGTAGCCGGTAAAATCATGAGTTTTATGGCATTTTTTTGTTGATTTTGAACCCAATTACGGCATGCAACATCTTGCGTATTGCCATATTGTGGGCTCGCAATTTTTTTGCCATTCCACTCTTTTAGCGGTTTTGTGGCTAAATCTTTTTGTACAACAAGGCCAGCGCCACCACGAATAGCTCCAGAAAGTAAACGGACTTCTTTTCCTTTGGATCTTAAATAAGTGTTTAAGGCGGGGTTAGGACCTACATAGGATACATCAATTGTGTGGGTAACAAGACTTTCCATTGCAGTTGGACCTGCATTAAATCGATACCATTCAACTTTGTGATTTGAAGGCAAATAGCTGACAAACCAATCTTTACCTTCTCTTGCCAGTGCTTGTGCTACAAGTGCGTGCGGATGAGTAATGTTAGGGAAAAAACCAACACGAATCTTTTTTATTTCTAGTGTATGAGACGAGGTATCTTTTTTAAAAGGAAATGAAAAACCAAAACAAGTTAAATTAAAGCAGAAAAAGTATAAAACGGATTTCATGTTTTTATTTTAGAGGTTTTAAAAGAAAAATAAAGAGATTTTTAATAAATTTTTAGTGGGTAAAATAGACTTCTATAGAAATTTATTATGCACTTATAAATTTTTGATTTTACAATCTTCTAAAAAAATGTTAAATTAGATGGAGCATGGCGGAAGAAGAGACAGAAGAAATTGAAAACTCTGGCGAAGTAGAGGGTTCGGATGAAGTTGAAGTTTCTAACGAAACTGAAGAATCAAAAGAATTTGATAAAACAGAAAATTCTAACGAGTCAGAAAAAATAGAAGAGGTTGAAAGTTCTAATGAAACTAAAGAATCTGAAGTAGAAGGAGTTTCTGATGCAAGTGAAAATCAAGACATAACCTATATCCTCAAGATTTTAAATGGTCCTCACGTAGGAGCAGAAGTTAGTTTATCGGACAAAACTTGGGTTGTTGGACGTTCCGATACCTGTGATATTGCTTTGTTAGATGAAACTTTAAAAGAGCAACATGCAAAATTTTCTTTAAAAGATGGCAAAGTTTTTTGTGAACCGTTTGAAGATGCTACGGTATCTGTGGATGGCTTTACTTTAGAGGGACCAACGGAATTAAAAAAATATCAATCTATTTTATGTGGAAAAACCTTACTTTCAGTAGGACCAAGTAATGAGGTTTGGCCAGAAATTTCTTTAAAAGAGGCAAAAGCAGAGGAACAAAAAGAAAAGCAACAAGAAAAGGTAGAAGAACTAAAAGAACAATCCACAAAAGCTACTTATTTAGAATTTTTAAAGAAATGCAAAGAAAATCGATGGGTATTACGTGGTTGTTTGATTATTTGTTTTAGTGTTTTAGGTGCTTTTTCTTTATTTCGTAGCAATGAATCCACCACTTCGGAATCTGATAAAAAAAACTTTCCTATTGTTTCCTTAAAAGCTTCTATTGAAAAACTTTTGGAAGAATTTGAGATAGATCCTGGTTTAGTAAAATTGGGATTAAGCGGAAAAATGTTTACGCTTCAATGTTATGTGGATACTTTAGAAACCAAAAAACTATTACAAGATAAATTACGTGCTTTACCTAATGTTTCATTTCAAACCTTACGTATTTTTGCACAGCAGTCCTTTTTAGAGCAAGCACAAGAAGCTTTGAAATCTTTACAAACCATACAAGTTGTAGCTGCAGCTCGACTAGATACGCTCATTTTAAAAGGCTATCTTTATGAAATGGAACAGTTGCCTGCTATTAAAAGTCGTTTGTTTTATGATATTATGGGGTTAAATGCTCTGGAAACATCGTTATTAAGTCAAGATGATGTCTATAAATTGGCATCAAACTTGCTTACACAATATAATTTGATGGGATTATTAAAAGTACAACCAATGAAAACTGGAATTATGGTAACTGGCAACATACAAGCTTCAGATGAACCTTATTGGAAAGATGCTCGAAAAGCTTTAAAAAAGACGTTTGATTCCATTTGTAAGGTTTTGACTTATGTAGCTGTTGTTGCACCATCAGCTGTGAAGAAATTGTTTTTTCCTTCTCCGATTATTGGAGTATCCATTCCTAATAATGAGCCTGGATGGATTGATTTGAAAGATGGTGGACGTTATTATGAGGGTGCACTTTTAGATTCGGGTTATGTATTACAATCTATTTCACCAGAAGGTATTCGTTTACAGAAGAATGAAGACAGCATATTTTTTACAATGGAGGAACTCTAATTTATGAAAAAAATAAAAATGACATTAACAGAAGAGGGGCAACGATTATCGGCCGATAAAACGGGTGCCTATCGCAAAGAATTATTGGAGCAGTTATTAGCGTATGAACGTGAATTAAAAGTTCCACAATATCCTGCGTCTGAACGCACGACATTGCAAGCATTGAATGGAGCGATTAAACACGCAAGAAAAATTATTTTACAGGAAGGATAAATTATGAGTGCAAGTTTTACTAAAGATTCTACCTCACAAACATTATGGTCTAATCTTGGACAATCCGATTATGACATACAAAATGTTCATGAGCATTTAAATGAGGTTATTGAAAAAGCAGAAGGTTCTGCTCAGGCAAAAATAAATGACTTAGCACAAAAAGAACCGGGAAGTATTACGCAAGCAGACGTTATGTCGGTAGGTTATGAAGTCAATAAGCATAGTATTATTGTAACGCTTGTTTCGACTTTGCAGGCCTGTTTTAATACGACTTTTAAATCATTAGTACAGAATATAAGGTAAATTTATGGCAAAATTAAAAGAAAAAGTGGATGCCGATTTGTTGCAATTTTTAATCAATATTGGGCTTGTTGGTATTGAAAAAAACATTTTTAAAGACGCCAGACCTATTTTTGAAGCGGTTGCTCAAGCGCGTCCTGAAAGTATGGAAGTTAAATTGGTTCATAGTTTGGCTTTAGTACTTATGGGCGATTTCGTGCAAGGTGGGAAACTTGCTTCGAAGGTTTTGGAAAAGCATAAGGACAATGAATTAGCAAAAAGTATTTTAGCGCTTTCTTTAATGTGTATGAAGCAAGACTCAGAGGCGATACCTTTGGCTCAAAGCCTTTTGAAATCAGGCAAAGATGAAAATGCAAAACAATTTGCCCAACAAGTAATTGCTATGCAAAAGGATAAGGTTTTACCCTTTCAAGATTTGCAAAAGGAACAATTAGCAAGTGTAGTACAATAGGAGGTTTTTATGTCGATAGAAGGATCTTCTTTAGCGAATTCATTTGCAAATGCTGCGGCCTCAAATGCCTACAATGACAATTTGTCAATGCGCGATACAAGCAACCTGACAACAGACGATGTAAGCGCATTTCAAGCAGAATTAGCCAATGTTCCACCAACAGCAAACGTAGCTTCGCAAGACCCTAAAAATGTTACTGATGAGGTGCTTACTTCTCTGCAACGTATGTCGAATAAGCAAGCAGATTCGGTTAAAGGCATTATGGAAGCATTTGAAGCGATTGAATCGCCAGGCAATATGAATATGGCGGATGCTTTAAGGTTACAAACAAAAGTACACGAATTTCAACTCGTAAATGAGCTGATTGCCAAAAGTGCAGATCGTGTCAGTCAAGGTGCACAAACAATGTTTAGAAATCAATAAAATGTTTTGGAAATGGGGAATCTCTTTGCTGGCATTAGTGCTAGCAGGTTGTGGGCAACAAACGTTATATACGAATTTGCCTGAAAAAGAAGTTAATGAAATGGTCGCTATTTTGCTGTCCAATCATGTTACCTGTGACAAAGTTTCAGGTTCTGAAGGTCTTTGGAATATGATTGTTAGCAAAGACGAATTTTCAGAAGCCGTCTTATTGCTTAATGAGGCTGGATACCCAAGAGATTCATTTTCGTCTTTAGGTGAAGCCTTTAAGAAATCTGGTTTGGTTTCTTCACCGCTTGAAGAACGTATTCGTTTTATGTATGCATTATCGGAAGAATTATCCGAAACGATAACCCATATTCATGGTGTTGTAACCGCACGTGTACATATTGTTTTGCCAGACAATGATCCTTATACAGAGAAGATAACACCGTCATCAGCGTCTGTCTTTATCTCGTATTTACCGCAAATTAACTTAGAAGATTGCGTTCGTGATATTCGCCAATTAATTACGAATAGTATCGAAGGATTAGCCTACGATAAAGTTAATGTTTCCTTATTCCCAGCGTCTAATCCGAACGAACGCTTGCCTTTAAGTTCGATTCGTACAGAAGCTCCTTTTAAAACGATTTGCGGTGTATCCGTAAGAAATTCTTCAGTAAGTTCGTTTATTTTTATGTTGATAGGCGTGTTAGCAATTGGATTGGCTGTTGGTATGCTTATGCCACGCTTCTTGAAGAAAGAGAAAAAACAAGAACCTTCTGTAGAGGCTGAATAATAATGAGTTTAACTGGGGTGTTAGATTGCATTCGTTTTGATGAATCCTTACCGATTCATCCATCGCGTTTAACTTCTTTTTTGCCCCAATCTTTCTTTAATTTTTCAAAGCTCAACAATACCGTTTTAGCCAATAAAATCTATTTTTTTATCCAAAAAAAGTGTACGCATAAACATTTAACCTTATCCACTTTAAAGGATCCCTATTGTAAACTTTTGAATATTCCAACAGAATCTTGGTTGGTTATGGAAAAGTTTCTTGGATCGCTCTATTATACAGACGAGATTAAGCATGTTATTGATGGCTCTACGCGTACGTCTTTGCAAAATTTTTTGTCGCAACCTATTTATGAATGTGTCCTAAAACGGGGTAGTTTATATAAACCTACTTTGGCAAATTTAGCTGCACCTGAAAGGAATATGCCTATTCTTATGAAGGTGGCCACTATGGGGCATTTTGCTCTAGAATACCTTTGGACGCAAATCGCAGAGCCGCTACAACAGCGTTTTATGATGCAATTTGATCTTAATACAACTTGGAATTTTAGACATGTAATCGATCCGCAGGTTCAAGTAAATCTGTTTTCCCTTGTAAAGAAACTATTTCAGCAAGAATTGGAGGTAACAGTATGTTAATCTTGCAGAGTTCTAAAAAAATATGTCCAGAAAGCCGTATCGTAAAATGCGAGGAATATGCGGTATTTGCTCAATCTGAAGACATTATTGCTAATGCGAAGTTGAAGCGTCAAAAAATGTTTGAGCAAGCAGAGGCGCAAATCCAATTGATGAAAGAGGATGCTCAGAAAAGCATAGCAGCCGATCGTGCAAAGTCGGAAGAAGAATGTCGTCAGCAAATGGAACAAGAGCGTTTGGCAAAGATTTTTGAGCAAATGGATCATGGAATTCAATTTTTTTCAAATTTAAATGCAACCTTTGTAAGCACCCTGCAATCGATGTTTTTGAAGATTTTAGGTGAAATTCCACCAGAAGAACGAATTTGTTCAGTTGTAAAAAATGCGATTAAGCTGCTTCCAGAAGGTAAATGTTTGTCGATTGCGGTACATCCTGACCAAGCGACTTTGTTGCAAGAAAAAGTTAATGAATTGATAGAGTTAAAGCCTAATTTGGAACGTGTCGAGGTTGTCATTAATAAGGATTTGAACTTGGATGAATGTACGCTTGAAACTGAAACTGGCATCCTAGAAGCAAGTGTTTCTATGCAATTGGAAACAATTATGAAGGCAATACAAGAGGCATTACGATAACTATGGACGATCTTGTTTTAAAGGATTTTTTGAATCGGGCTATACAAACAGCTAATCCTATGGTTGCTCGCGGAAAGGTTTTGCAGGTAGTTGGAAGCATGATCAAAGCCTTTGTTCCTGGCGTAAGGGTAGGGGAGTTGTGTACGCTTTTTAATCCAAATGATAAGACCGAAAGCTTAGCAGAGGTAGTCGGATTTGTCCAAGAAGCTGCCTTGTTGACCCCTTTAGGAGAGGTCAATGGTGTTTCTTCTTCTACACAAGTCATTCCTTCTGGTAGAACCCATAGCGTACCCGTTGGTCCAGGGCTTTTAGGACGTGTGCTGGATGGTTTGGGGAATGTTTCAGATGCGGACACGAAAGGCCCCTTTACGCCAGAAACCTATTATCCTGTTTATGCCGATCCACCGCCTCCTATGTCACGAAATCCGATTAATAAGCCAATGTCCTTAGGTGTGCGTGCACTCGATGGGCTGTTGACGTGTGGCGAAGGTCAACGTTTGGGAATTTTTGCGGCAGCTGGTGGTGGTAAAAGTACGCTATTAGCGCAAATTATTCGTAATACTGAAGCAGAAATTTCTGTTTTGGCTTTGATTGGGGAACGTGGTCGTGAAGTTCGAGAATTCGTAGAACGAGACCTAGGAGAGGAAGGAATGAAACGTTCTGTGCTTGTTATTGCAACGTCTGATAGGTCTTCAACAGAGCGTCTTAAGGCTGCTTATGTTGCTACAAGTGTTGCCGAGTATTTTCGTGATCAAGGAAGGAAAGTGTTGCTCCTTATGGATTCCGTAACACGTTTCGGGCGTGCTCAGCGTGAAATTGGATTGGCTGCAGGAGAGCCACCGACACGACGCGGATTTCCACCTTCCGTGTTTTCAACCCTTCCTAAATTGATGGAACGTGCAGGGCAATCAGCAAAAGGATCGATTACAGCTTTGTATACCGTTTTAGTGGAAGGTGATGACATGACCGAACCGATTGCTGACGAAACACGTTCGATTTTAGACGGCCACATCATTCTTTCGCGTAAATTAGGGAGTGCCAACCATTATCCTGCGATTGATATTCTTGCCAGTATCAGTCGTGTTATGAATGCAATTGTCGATAAGGATCACCTAACGGCAGCCGGTAAACTGCGTAATATGATGGCGAAATATCAAGAAGTAGAATTGTTGCTGCGTATCGGTGAATATAAAAAAGGTAATGATGCTGAAGTGGATGAAGCTATTGAAAAAATGCCGCAAATAAATGCATTCTTACGACAAGGTTTAAGTGAAAAAAACACCTACCAAGAAACTGTAGAGCAATTGATAAAGGTTGTTAATGCTTAAATAAATGCAGTATGAACTACAGGATTTGTTACGTGTACGCGATCATCGTAAAGATCATGCTCAAGAAGTTCTTATGAAAGCAAAGCAAGCTCTCGAAGAAGCTCTAAAACATATACAACTTTGCCAAGAAAAACTGGATGCCTTTATTCAAAAAAAACCTGACTTTATCGATATTATTTATACAAAGGTAATGCAAAAAGTGCAATTCAAGCGCAATTATATGGATGTGATTAACTTAAAAGTTAATAAATTAGAAGAACATCAATTGAAGCTTGCAATCGATCTAGAAAAAGCACATAATAATTATAAAGAGGCTCAACAAAAAGTTACGGAAGCTTCCGAAGCTTTAAAGCAGGCAATGCTCGAAAAGGATAAAATCGAAGAGCATAAAAAGATTTGGAAGGAAGAAGTAAGAATTTTGGATGAGCGAGAACAGGACAAGGAACTCGAAGACTTTAAAACGAAAGAAAAAGATGGAAGTGGATAAAATTGCAGTTAACGATAATTTTTCATCGGAAAATCAAAAAAATACGCCTACAAATTCGGCTAATGATCAAGATGTTCGTATTTTTAAGAAGCATGTGTCGGATGAACACAAAGATGATGTATCTACAGGTCTTTCTGACAGTTCTGAAGACTCCGTACAAGATTTGGGAAGTTTATTTCGTAGGTTAAAGTTGTCGGACGAAAAAGAACAATCTCAAAATCAATCTAATGATACGGATTCACAGGAAAACCCTCAACAATCTTTTTATTTGAAAACTCCTAAGAAAGAAAGTGATGTTCCAGATAAAAAACTACCTCAAATTTCTACTAAGTTAAATGAGAATACAACAAAAGCTCAAAAAGATAGTTTGAATCAACCCTTAATAAAAACTTCTACAAAAACAAAACTTCCAAGCAATAATTTCAATAAAGACTTTATTCCTTTAGATGTTAGTAAAAATAAACATGAAAAAATAGAAACTTCGTATTTAATTAAAAATTTAGAAAAATCTCTTAAGGATGATTTGAATAAAGACTTTTTAATTAATGATAATTTTCCAACCAAAATCTTTTCCGAAGATTCCAAAGGTAACATGCCGCAATTGACAGAAACGTTACCAGTTGGAGGAGTAGGGACAACAGCAACCGAGTCTTCAGGAGCGAATGTATCTACAACGGTCGATTCTAAAGCAAGCGAAACAACAGGTTTGCAAGCAAGTAATACTTCGATTGCACAACAAATTAAGGATCAAATTGTCGATCGTATTTTGGTCTCAACAGCGAGTTTAAATGCGAATCAATCGGTTAAAGTGGTTTTTTCACCTACGGTTTTGGCGGAAACAGAAGTTAATATTCAAAAGTTAGGCCAAGCATTACAGGTGCAATTTGTTTCGTCTGATGTAAAAAGTATTGCTTTTATTCAATCGAATCAGTTGGATCTACAAGGCTATTTACAAAGCAATTTAAAGCAATTTGAAGAGGTGCACGTATCTTTGAAGGAAATGGATAATGACCTAGATCAACCCAAGGACGGTCGGTCACGTAATCGCAACGAATATCAGTCCTTGGAAGATGATGAGGATGAGCAATAACGATGGAGGCCTTTAAACCGAGTTGCACTTTATTGCCTTTGTATGCGCACCTTAGTCGAAACTGGTGCAATTCGTTACCGTTTTCGCACATAGACCTAGTTCATACGCTTAATTTAGGACGAGAGCAACAAGCCCAATGTATTGCCTGTTTAACGTATACGTTTCAAGAGACCGAAGTACAATTTTTCGTTCCAAGCAATGGTTTATGTACTTTTCTGGATCCGCAACTTGAAAGCATGGATTTAAAAGATCTTTCTGGAGATCTAAAGACGATCTTGTTAAATACCTTACAGACGAATATTGCGAGCATTTTTGCGCAGTGGCAGCTTGTTTTAACGCCTAAAAAAGTGGAATTATGGGAAGAAGAGAAACCCTGTTCTAACCTTGTACAATGTATCATAAATCGCGAAGATACACCGATTTATTCGCTTTATATAAACGCAGATAATCTGCCGTTAAATACTTTTGATGGCCTTTTTAAGAGCATTGAACCTGCAAATGAAGCAGAAGGTTTAGTTTTTCCTTTTACAATCGAACGTGCACAAACACAGCTTTTGTTGCAAGACGTTAAAACTTTAAATTTGGGTGATGTCTTATTGGTTAAAGACGGACAAACGTATTTTAATTTTCGATGGAAAAACTTTGCATTTCAAGCGGATTGCGAAGGTCAAACAATAACTGTAAAATCTTTAATTGTGGACGATGATTATGGACGAAAATAACGATTTACCAGCGGGTATTATACCTGAAGAAACACCACCAGAAACGGAAGAAGTTTCAGAAGAAATTGAAGAGACGCCTCAGCCTCCGGAAGAAGAGGAGACTAGTGAACCGGTTTCGGTTACCGGGCAAGATGCACTGCAGACCATGCCCGTAACGATTACTTTTATGGCAGGTGAGCAGACCCTATCACTTGAACAAGTTAAGCAGTTACACGAAGGTTATGCTTTTGAACTCGATAAAACACCTAGTGATACGCTTCAAATCCTTGCTAATGGTCGTTGTATTGGTGAAGGCGAATGGGTACAAATCAACGAACATTTAGGTGTCCGTATCACTCAACTCAATTTAAAATAAGATGCCATTTAACGATTCGTTTATTTACGATCCAATGGGGATTATTATTCTCCTCATTGTATTATCCTTAGGACCTTTTGTTGCCATGATGATCACTTCTTTTATGAAGTTGGTCGTTGTTATAAACCTGTTGCGACAGGCAATGGGTTTGCAGCAAGTTCCACCCAATATGGTTGTCAATGGCCTTGCATTGATTTTAACGCTTTATATCATGGCTCCGACCTTACAAGAAGGGATTTATCGTATGGTACAGTCGCGCGATGTCCTCAATCAGCGCAAGGGCAATAACACAACATTTGAGCTTCCAGAAGCAATGAAACCTTATCGTAAAGAACAATCGAACGAAGCTAATTTCTTAAACAACCTGGTTTCTGGAGAGGAAAGTAAAACAGAACAACTAAAAAATCAAACAGAGGATCTAAAAGCGATCTTTGGTTACACCAAACAACCTTTTGTGGACTTTCTCATGAAGCATTCAACGCCCAAACATCGTGCTTTTTTGATCCATGTAGCGAAGCGTTTATGGCCAAAATCCTTTGTAAAAGACATTAAAGATTCCGATCTTATTATCTGTGTCCCGGCATTCGTTTTAACCGAATTAACAGCTGCCTTTGAAATCGGATTTCTCATTTATTTACCCTTTATCGCAATCGACCTTATTATCTCCAATATCCTCCTCGCAATGGGTATGATGATGGTCTCGCCAATGACGATTTCACTTCCGTTTAAATTGATGCTCTTTGTGCTCGTCAACGGTTGGGATAAAATCGTCGAAGCCTTGGCACTTACGTACCGTTGATGAATGAATGCGAATTGGATTTTCTAATTTTTTTAGTAATCAAGCCAATTTTCGCTGATTTCTATAGAATATACTGCTCGGTAGCATGATGTGACATAAAATTCTTAAATGAAATTTACTCTACAAGCTTGATTGTTAAAATTTTATAGGAATTGCTGGAAAAATCAAAGCGAATTATTTGTTGCGTGGCTTCAAAATCAACGTGATTATTAGATGTTCTGTAAAAATTTTTGCAAATACTGTCTATCGAGCTTCAAAAATTTTCATCCTCTAAATTACAGAATCTTTATTATTGAATATACCTTCGCTTACCTCAAAAATAATATGTGTTGGCCGCGCATTACCACGGCCAACACGATATCTATCCCAAAATTTCCACTATTACTAGTCTTTAAATTCAGGACCATTAAAGCGTTGCATTGCTTTTATCCCCCCCATCTCATCATTCAAGTTGTAGTTTTTGTTAAAAGAATCTAAAGTAGTTTTGAAATTTTTTAATGTGTTAGTTTTGTTTAAAATAAGTTTTTGGTCTGAAAAGTCTATTTGTTTTTTAATTTCATTCCAAGCGCCCTTAATTTCTCCAGGTTTCGCATTAGATTTATTAACAAGGTCTAACCATCCTTTCATTGGCATAACCATACGTGTGAGTTTTTGGTTAGCAATTGCTTGTTGGAAAAAATTTCCTAAAAATAGTTCTTGTTGTTTTTTTAAAGGTTGTTCGAGTGATATTGGATCAAGCTTAAGATTAGTTTTATTTAATATCATTATCATTTCCTGTATGCTTGTGTATAATTTTTCAATTTTTGATTTTTTTTCATCCAAATTGTCAACTTTCTCAATAGCCGAAAATTCTTTATTTACATAAGCCTCCAAACCATTCATAAATATTTCAATATTGCTTGCAGTAGGAAAGTTGACTGTGTAAATACCTTGTGCTGTTATTTTTTCTAAATCATTAAATGAAGAATTGCCTAGTAATGGATTTTTTATGCCTGATGTTTGACAATAAGAATCTATTTCTGTCATATTTTGAGCATAAAATTCTAATTTTTCTTGATTAGATAAGTTATTGGAGATTAATTTTTCATTTATTTTTTTACCTATTGGATGTTCTAATTTGTGTTTTTGGATGTAAGTATCTATTTCAGTTTTATATTCGTTATATATTGTTGATTTTTGTTGATCAGATAAGTTATTGGAGGTGAGTAAAGCTGTTTTAACTTCTGCAGACCGATTTTTTAATTTGCTAATATCTGGTATACTTGTATTTGCGAATTCTTTTATAACAATCGCTCGTCTTTTGGTTGAACTGAATCCGCAAGTCAAATAACGCCCAATACTCTTTAAGATCGCTCGAAATCCATAAGAATACTCCTTAGAGGGTTGATTGACTTGAGATTTTGTCTCAATAGTATTTATATTTTGAGTGTTTGAATTAGAATTAATATTACCTACCCCAGTCATAGGAAAATTATAAAGAAATATAGACTTCTTTTCAAGTTTTTTTATCCACAAGCAGCTGATAAAGTTGTTGCCAGCGTTCAGATGGGAGTTGATGGGTAGGATCGTTAAAGAGTTGCGAGAAAAGTTGTTGTTTATGCTGCTGTAATTGTTGAATATTGGCTTCAATAGAGTTTTCGATAAGGAGGCGATAAACCTTAAGAGATTGCTTTTGGCCCAAGCGATGAGCGCGTGCAATGGCTTGTTCTTCAACGGCTGGGTTCCACCAAGGATCGAGAATAAAGAGCGTATCGGCCGTATGAAGCGTGATACCGGTTCCGCCTGCTTTTAAGCTAATAAGAAAGGCTGCCCGATCTTTTGTTTTCTGAAAATTGGCGATCAGTTGCGCACGCTTAGATGTGGGTGTGTGGCCTGTTAGGACATAGATTTGCGGGTACAAAGCTTTTATAGACGGTTCTAGACGGTCTAAAAGCTGTTTAAATTGACTGAAGATAATGATTTTTTTATGAGTCGGATCCTTTAATTTCTTGAGTAACCAAGCCAGTTTCCCGCTCGTTTCTATAGACAAGTCCTTATAAGTAGGTAATAAGCCTGGATCGCAGCAAATTTGCCGTAAGCGTAAGATAAGTGTAAAGAGACGTTCCCATTGACCTTGTTGTAAGTTTTGACGTAAATCGCGCGTAGATTCGTACAATTCACGCTGCCTTTCAGTCATTGGGCAATAAATAATACGTTCTTGTTTTTCCGGCAATTCCTGCAAAACTTCTGCTTGTGTGCGACGCAAAACAAAGGGAGCTATTTGTTTCTTAAGGCGATCGGAAGCTTCTTGGGTTTGGGTAAACTTTTGGAATTCCTTGAAGTTTCCTAAAAATCCTGGCATCAAAAAATGGAAAATAGTCCACAAATCAATGACGTTATTCTCAACGGGGGTTCCAGTTGCTGCGATCCGATACTTCGCTTTTAAGTTAAAACAAGCATGCGCCGTCTTGGATTTCGGATTTTTAATACATTGCGCTTCATCTAAAATAATGCATTTGAAGGATAGAGTTTTTAATGCATGAAAGTTGACTAACAATTGCGAATAACTCGCGACAAAGATCGTATGGGGAGCTTTTTCATAAGCTGCAAGTGATTCCTGGTTTAAAACCTGTAAATTTAAGTGTGGATAATAAAGATTGCGCTCATTGATCCATGCGCTAATTACGCTTGCTGGACAAACTACCAAAGACGGTTGTTCCTCATCAGAATCGCCTTTTAAAAGCTCCAGAAGCGTTAATAACTGTCTCGTCTTTCCCAAGCCCATTTCATCTGCCAATAAAGGATGACAATGATTATCCAGGATATGCTTTAGCCAAACAACCCCATCACGTTGATACGATCTTAATAGCGGAAAATCGCTATTAATGGGATTAATGGCTTTTTGAAGTTCCTGCAGCCAGGTTTTAGCTTCTTGAGAAATGGTGTGAATGTTGAAGAGCGACAACAGCATATAGGCCGGTAAATCTTCACCTTTTTTATTAAGACGATGTTTCCAATCATTCGAGCGTTGAACCCATTCAAGCGTATTTTCTTGGCAACGAATAAGGCCATGTTGTTCTGACCAATAAATGTGATTTTTAGCCTTAATCGAATGTTGTACTAAATCCTGTTCAATTTCGCCAGAAGTGATTAAAAAGTGCTGAAGCAAATGCCCGGTCCTATTCGTAGACAATTGAACTTGGATATTATTTAAGCCTCGACACAGATCGCAAACGGTTTGTGGAACTTCGACAAAATACTTTTGGGATAACTTGGGTAAGACATTTTGAACGAAATTAGGCAATAATTCGAGGCTGGAATTCACAAAACAGGATTTGCTCCAACGAAATCCATACTTTTGCGTTTGCAGCATAATAGACAGCAGATGTTCCCGTTCATGAGGTTTTAAACTCTGCTTAAGAGACGTTAACTTCTCAAACTGTTCGCCACGCTTAAAAGATACTTCAAATGCAAGCGACTGGTCTTTTTTGAAGAAAACAAGCTGTGTGGTTGCATTAGCGCGGGGATTGGATTTCCGTTTTTCAGTTTCATTTTCAGTCTGTGCATCCTGTTTGGGTATTGCAAGGGATAAGGTATCGAGATGATCCTGGAAAAGTTTTTCTAAACACAGCAAACCCGAGGCCAATAAAGTCCGTCCAAAAGCTTCCAGTTTGTCTGAAATTTGTAAAGCAAAAGGGTCTTGTTTAGGCAAATCCAAAGTGGCGAAGTATGTTTTTTGATCTTTTTTACCACTGATTAATAGGTAGTGCGGATCAATCTCAATGGAAGAAATCCCACGCTCTAAAAGCAATTTCCCTTGTTCTTGTTCTGTTTTTGAAAAAAAATCCCACCATTGTTTACGGTAGGATTGAAACCAAATTTCTAAAGCTTTTAAAGTATACGATTTTTCGAGTGGCACGAGATTAGGGGATTTTAAAATCGAGTTTAGCTGCAGTTTGTAATAAGTCCATGCGTTCTTGGCAAAGTGCTTCTGTTTCGGCTTCTACCAAAAACCGTAATTTGTTTTCCGTGCCCGAATACCGCACAAGAATGCGTCCAGGCAAATGTTGTAATTGTTGTTTAATCTTTTGAAATTGTTGCAATTCTTCTAAGGGGATTTTGTGACTTACAAGCATCGAACCTTCGCATTTAGGTAACAGTTTAATCGCTTTTTTACGTTCACAAATCGGTTGAACTTGCGCTAATTGTAAAAGTTTTAAAAGGACCCTAAGGCCATCGCCCGTTGGAGCTTCGTCACGTAAAATAATATGACCTGAATTTTCACCTCCAAAATTACTCTGTTCTCGTTCTAAGGCATAAAAAACCTCGCGATCGCCGATACCACAAGTAATTGTTTGGATCCCATAAGCAGCCAAGCTTTCTTTTAAGCCCGAATTACTTTGTTCGGTTACGACGATTTTATTATTTTTTAAGCAATTTTGTTGATAAAGATCGATGGCCAATAGCCCAAGGATTTTATCGCCATCTACACGCTCTCCCTTTTCATCAATAACGACCAATCGATCGCCATCACCATCATGGGCGAATCCAAGCCAAGACTGCGTTTCTTTAATTTTTTGTGCTACTTGTTCCGGATATTCACTGCCACAATGTTCGTTGATATTGATACCGTTTGGCTGATCCCCTAAAGCAATCACTTCTGCACCTAGTTCCCTTAATAAGGGCAATGTTGTGTACCTTGTTGCGCCATTAGCGGTATCTAAAACAATCTGTTTACCCTTAAGAAGATCTTTTGAATAGGTTTTTTTCAGGTGATTTAGATAATAATCTTTTCCAGAAATTTCTTGGACAGAATCGAGAGAAGCTTCAGAAAGCGTTAGCTTCTTTTCGCATAATTGTTCGATGACGGCTTCTTCCGTACGCAACAATTTGTTACCATTCGCGTTAAATAACTTTAGACCATTATCGGTATAAGGATTATGTGAAGCGGTAATGGAAACACCTAAAGAAGCTTTTTGATCGCTTACAAAAAATGAAACTCCAGGTGTTGGCATTATCCCTAAACTGCATACGGAAGCATGTGGTCGATTATATAAAAAACCTCTTGCAAATGCCTGCGCTAATTCAGGTCCAGAAGCTCGTGTATCCCATCCTATTACGACACTTAAAGGCAATTGGTGTTGTTGCAACCAATCGCAACAGGCTTGCCCCAATCGATTGAAATCTTCAACCGTAATAGGACTTTGTCCAACTTTTCCACGAATACCATCTGTTCCGAATCTAATAGAACTCATTTTTCTTCAAACAAGCCCATGGCTCTATATTTTTCGTAACGTTGCTGCAATAGATCAGCTTCAGAAAGTGGCAATAAGGCTTTTAGATGTTCCTCAAGCGCTGTTTTGATCGCTTGTGCACAAGCCTCAGGATTTGTATGAGCGCCTCCCAAAGGTTCTGGAATAATACCATCAATAATATTTAATACCTTTAAGTCTTCTGCAGAAAGTTTCAAGGCATTGGCAGCTTCCGAAACTTTTGCGCGATCTTTCCATAAAATGGCGGCACAACCTTCTGGAGAAATAACTGAATAATAGGCGTTTTCAAGCACTAAGACGCGATCTGAGACACCGATCCCCAGCGCACCACCGGAACCACCTTCGCCAATAACAACCGCAATGCAAGGTACCTTCAACACACTCATTTCGCGCAAATTAACCGCAATGGCTTCTGCAATATGACGTTCTTCAGCACCAATTCCTGGATAAGCACCAGGGGTATCGATGAACGAAATAACGGGTAGAGAAAACTTTTCGGCTATTTGCATAAGACGTAAAGCCTTGCGATAACCTTCAGGATTGGGTGAACCAAAATTACGTTTGATATTTTCCTTTAAATCGCGTCCTTTTTGCTGGCCTAATACCATTACTGGTTGGCCATTAAAGTAAGCTGTACCCCCAATAAGTGCTTGATCATCGCCAAATCGACGATCGCCATGGAGTTCTTGAAAATCTGTAAAAATGCTTTGAATGTAATCCAACGCGTAAGGACGTTGCGGATGACGTGCAATCTTGATCTTTTGCCAAGCCGTTAAGTTTTTATAAATACGCTCCTTTGTTTCTTGGATTTTCAATTCAATGGCTTGGATTTCTGCATCCATAGAAACTTCATTTTCCAAGGAAATCTTTTTGAGCTGTTCTAGCTGCTCTTCTAAGGCTAGCAGCGGCTTTTCGAAATCAAGCGTGTGTTTTACAATTTTTGCCATATTAGATCTAAAAAACGAATGTTATGAACATTTTTCAAAAAATACAATATTTTTTAAGAAAAATATTTACTTTAATGTAAAAAGTTGGTGAACTTGAAAAGGTTTGTATGAATAATCGCTTTGATAGTTGGCACTATCCAACAATGGAGGATGGGAAACCTACTGAGTATGGTTGGGTGGTTCGCCATGTGAAAAATTTAAAATTAGGTTATAAAACGGATATAGGTGCCTTTTCTTATATAAATGCTAAAAATGGTGTAATTCTCGAAGATAATGTTCAATTAGGCTCGCATTGTTCTATATACTCAATTTCTACTATCGATAAGAAAACAGGATCTGTTATTCTGAAAAAAAATTGTTGTATTGGAAGTCACTCTACGCTTATGCCCAATGTTACGATTGGTGAAAATACAATCGTAGGAGCAAACAGTTTCGTAAACAAATCTTTACCAGCAAATTGTATTGCTGTTGGATGCCCAGCAAAAATCATAAAAATTAAAAACAAACGCGGTCAATGGGCAAATCCGCGTGTAGAATGGATCAAGGGTTATGGATCAAGGGTTAAATGTACTGAAAAAATTATTTTTTGTGGTAAAAAAGATGACTATTTTACACAAGAAGCAATGAATTATTGTAAGATGCATTTTGCAAACATAGAGTTTTTTCTGAGTGCTTGGGGCGATCCTTTTCCTGAAGATTTAAATACTAAATCTTGTGATTATCTTATCAATTTTTTGTCACGTTGGATTTTTCCTGAAAAAGTTTTAAAACTTGCAAACAAAGCAGCTATAAATTTTCATCCAGCTTCGCCTGATTATCCTGGAATTGGTTGTAATAATTTTGCTTTATATGAAAATGCAACTTCTTATGGAGTGACTTGTCATCATATGTTAGCTTCAGTAGATGCAGGACAAATCATTGCTACAAAAAAATTTCCACTCTATCCGACGGATAATGTTGAATCATTGTTGCAAAGAACTTATAATGCTTTATTGTTTTTGTTTTACGAAATTATGGATTTTATTTTACTGGGTAAAGAATTACCAATTTCAAACGAAAAATGGTCTAGAAAAGCATTTACACGAAAAGATTTTGATAAATTAATGACGATTGATGCAAATAGTTCACAAGAAGACTTAGAACAAAAAATACGAGCAACTATTTATAAAAATTATGGACCACAAATAATATTACATGGACATAAATTTAAATTTTTAGCCAATGAATGATAGAATTTTTTTATCTCCTCCTGATATAGATGGTAACGAACTTCGTTATGTCCAGGATGCTTTTTCTTCCAATTATATTGCTCCTTTAGGACCAGCAACAGAAGCTTTTGAGGAAGCGCTTTCAATTTATACTGGAATCCCTTACTGTTTAGTCACGAATAGCTGTACATCTGCTTTACATTTAGCATTAAAACATTTAGGTATTTTGTCTGGTGATGTTATTATTGCTTCTGATTTAACTTTTATAGCAAGTGTATCAAATTCATATCACATGGGAGCAGAACTTCGTTTCATTGATTGTTCTAATGAAACGTGGAATATGGATCCTAATTTATTAGAAGAAGCTATAAATGATTGCAAAAAAGAAGGCAAGCTTCCGAAGGCAGTGATTGTAACTGATCTTTATGGCCAATGTGCTGATTATGATGCGATAAGAAGTCTTTGCAATCCTTTAGGAATTCCATTAATCGTAGATTCTGCAGAAGCTTTAGGTGCTACTTACAAAAGTAAGCATGCTGGTAATTTGGGAGATGCGTGTGCATTGTCTTTTAATGGCAATAAAATTATCACAACTTCAGGCGGAGGTGCTTTGCTTTCACACAATAAAGATTTAATTGATCATGCACGTAAATTATCCACGCAAGCTCGAGAATTAGTCCCTTATTATGAGCATAAAGAAGTTGGATTTAATTATCGAATGAGCAATATCTGTGCGGCCATTGGCTTGGGACAATTAGAAAATATCGATAAAAAACTAAATAAAAAACGACAAATTTTTGAAAATTACAAAAAATTATTGACCTCTTTGGGAGATAAAATATCTTTCATGCCGGTGGCTGACTATGGCAATCCCAATCATTGGTTAACCGTTGTACAAATAGATTCAAAGAAAAACTCTAAAACCTGGAAAGATTTATGGACAACCTTGGGAAACCACAACATTGAATCACGACCTGTTTGGAAGCCTATGCATTTGCAACCGATATTTAAAAATAATCGCTATTATGGTGGTAATGTTGGTGAAAAATTATTTGCAAATGGTTTGTGTTTACCCTCTGGAACACGATTAACAGAAGAACAACAAGAATTTATTTGTAAAATAATCATTGAGGAATTGGCATGATTTGGAGTTTTTTTCAAAGAATACTTGCGCTTATAATTTTTATAATTTTAAGTCCGATTTTGTTGCTAATAACTATTTTAGTTTGGGTATATGACGGTAAAAATCCTTTTTATACTCCGTATAGAGTTGGAAAAAATGGAAAATTATTTCGAATGATTAAATTAAGATCTATGGTTTATCAAGCTGATTCGATAAATATAGTTGCAACTGCAGTAAATGATAAAAGAATTACACCTATTGGAAAATTTGTAAGAACTTTAAAATTGGATGAGTTTTTTCAGCTTATAAACGTAATTAAAGGAGATATTTTGTTAATTGGTCCTAGACCTCAATTAATATCTGAGTATGAAAGTTTTACAGAAAATGAAAAGCATATTGTTGATGTTAGCCCGGGTATATCAGATTTTGCATCTTTGTTTTTGTCAAAAATGGAAAATTTCTTAGCTAACTATGAAGATCCATATGATGCTTATTTTACTCGATGTCGCCCCATTAAATCTCGTTTAGCATTATTTTATGTTAGGCATAGGTCTATTTTAGTAGATATGCAATTATTATTTTATAATTTTACAAATTTTATTGATCACAAATGGACATTAAAGCATATGGCTAACATGATTATAAAATTAGGAGATTGTGGAATTGCATACAAAGTCTTATGTGGAGAACAAGAAATGTACCCAATGCCATTACCTTGATTTTTAAAATAATAAACTTACAGAGGTAGCTATAGATCTACAAAAGCTTCCTAAGAGCTTTTGTATCGGTCCAAAAGATGACCGGAAGGTATTGCGTAAGTTTTTCGTAAGGCCAATCCCATCATTTGGAGATCTAAGAGAAGCTGAATCGTGTCTTCGTCGAAACGCTTACGGATGCATTTAGCGGGATTGCCACCATAGATGGAGTAGGGAGGTACCGTAGAAGTTACAATTGATTCTGCGGCAATAATGGCTCCATCACCGATGGTAACCCCTGGTATAATGACAGCGTTGTGACCGATCCAAACGTCATTGCCAACGATCATACCACCTTCCTAATAATAGAATTTCACTCTAGAGCTTAGATCGGAACAATTTTCGATCAATTTTTTTTAGATCTCGTAGTGATCGTTTGGGCAGGTAATGCTTCTTTTGTTAATTTTTACAACGAGTGTTGTTATAAAAGTTTGAGAAAGGAAATAATGCTTGACCCTAAGTTTTTTATGAGGTATAGTTTATAAATGTTCTTCTTAAAAAAAAACAGAATCCTTTTTTATTATTTAGGGATGTCTGTTGGGTATTTATTGGCCAATAAATGTGAAGAACAAACTGAAAATTGTTTTTATCCCATTGTTGAAAAAAAATCAAATAATGCCGAAACAGTACAATTTTTAAGGCCGTTTGGTGTTCAATACAAGTCTGTAGGAGAAGAACGAACTGAAAGTTATTTTTTATATCCTTTCGGGCGAGATTATCGAGAAAAAGAACGTATTTGTTGGAGTAATTTTTTTGGATTGTTCAATTATGATTGGCGTTTTTCTTCTGAAAAACAATATCGAGAAGGTCAGTTTTTGCCTTTTGGTTTTTTTAGAAAAGGTTATGGGCTTGAAAGCGATTACGCAGCTGTATGGCCTTTAGGTGGAACCGTTAAGAACTTTTTAGGTAAAGATCGATCGGATTGGTTTTTATGGCCTTTATGGATTAAAACGTACAAGGGAGAACAAGTGAATTATTGGACTCCTTGGCCCTTTGTTACGGTTCGCAAAGGTGATAGTCAAGGTTTTGCTTTGTGGCCTTTGGGAGGACATTTTTATAAAGAAAATGCTTATGACGAGCGTTACGCGATATGGCCTCTATTTTATAGACACCAATATTGGCAGCCTGAAGAAAGCTTAAAGACTGGATTTTTACCGCTTTACGCTTATGAAAAAACTGCAAATGTAAAAGATCTATCGATTATTTGGCCTATATGGGGACATCGCTGGGAAAAGCATCCGCATTATGAAGAACATCGTATTTTATGGCCTTTATGGGTCCAAGGAAGAGGGGATACTCGTTTAATCAATCGTTGGGCTCCATTTCATACCTATTCTGAAAACAAAGCGCATAAATCTAATAAAGAATGGTTTTTGTGGCCATTTATCAAGCAACAGAATTGGATTGAACAATCAGTAGCGATTCATCAAGAGCAGTTTCTCTACTTTTTATTTTGGCATCAAGAACAAAAAAATGCACAAACAGGTGAATTTTTAGGAAATAAAACTCACTTTTGGCCGTTCTATAGTTATTGGAACAATGGTAAAGGACACGAACAGGTGCAAGCCTTGAGTCCTTTCGAAGTGTTTTTTCCAAATAATAAGATGATAAGAGAGATTTATACGCCATTATTTAGCTTGTATCGTTACGAAAAAGACGGAAATACGATTCGTCAAAGTTTTCTTTTCAAGCTTTTTTACGAAAAACAAGATCCTTTAGGGCAACATTTGAAGTATTCTATTTTTCTAGAATATAAGAATAAACCCCAAGAAAAGTATTTTTCTTTATTGAAAGGATTATTGGAATATAAGAGAATAAAGGAAGAAAAGTCTTTTCGTGTCTTTTGGTTTACATTAAAGAAAAAGGATAGACCTAGGAAAGATTTGAAAGTATTATGAAGATATTAAAAGATTGGCATTATGCATTTAGCTTGTTTTGGCATTCCTTGAAGGAATTGAGCTATTTGCCACGTCAACTTTCGCGCTGTTTGGATCATAGCTGTAATATGGGGTATAAAACGTTTCCAATTGTTGGCATTTTAAGTTTGTTTATCGGTGGTATTTTGGCCTTGCAAACGGGATATAGCCTAAGTAAACTACCTGGAGCTCAAACATTTTTAGGAAGCATTGTTGGACTTTCAATGTGTCGCGAATTAGGGCCTTTAATGACGGCGTTTTTACTAACAGGACGTGTAGGATCTGCCATTACTGCAGAGTTAGCTTCGATGTCTGTTTATCAAGAAATTGATGCCTTGCGTACCATGAATTTGTCACCCGTACGTCTTTTGGTTATGCCTCGCATTGTTGGCGGTTTACTGATGATGCCATTCTTAACGATGTTTTCTAATGTTCTTGGCTGGATTGGTGGTTGGTTTGTGGTAAAAACGGTGGATGTTATTTCAATCGACGGAGGAATTTATTGGCGCAGTTTAAAGCAGTATGTGGATATTGACAGTATTACCGATGGGCTTATAAAATCGGAAATTTTTGCGCTAACGATTATTTTGATGAGCTGTTCAATTGGGATGAGAACCCAAGGTGGACCTCGCGAAATTGGTGCTTCTGTAACGAGTACGCTTGTGCAAACGATGGTGGCTATTTTAACCTTGGATTATTTTGTAACTAAACTTCTTCTATAATTATCATGACGCTTTTC
Source organism: Opitutales bacterium (assembly GCA_046881885.1). Taxonomy (GTDB): domain Bacteria; phylum Verrucomicrobiota; class Verrucomicrobiia; order Opitutales; family UBA9783; genus JBKSMP01. The sequence goes on along the minus strand of JBKSMP010000024.1, from coordinate 4,842 downwards.
GAAAAAAATCATTTAAAAAAGTCGGCGGTTTCTATCGAAGTTGCTCATGTGGGGAAGCAGTTTGGAACGCATGAAGTTCTCAAAGATCTTAATTTAAGCGTTGAAGCAGGTGAGGTCTTCGTCCTTATGGGGCCTAGTGGAACGGGTAAAAGTGTGTTTTTAAAGTTGTTAGCAGGTTTAGACTCGTTATCGTCTGGAAGTATTACGATTAATGGAATCCCTTTACAACAAGTTAAAAAAGAAAATCGCTTTGTCATTGGTTTGGTTTTTCAGGCAGGTGCGCTCTTCAATTCCATGACTGTTTTCGATAATTTAGCTCTTTATTTTAGAGAACATGCACTTTATGATGAAGCAGAAATTGGTAAGCGTATTGCCAAGGTGCTAGATTTGTTGGGACTTAATAATACGGCTGATTTGATGCCTTCGAGTTTATCGGGTGGTATGAAAAAGCGTGTAGCTTTAGCGCGTGGTTTGTTAATGGAGCCTGATATTCTCTTATTTGATGAACCCACTTCAGAATTAGATCCCATTACGGCAGCTTCTATCATCGAGATTATTGGTTATGTCAATAAAAAGCTTGGGATTACGACTTTGGCAGTTTCTCACGATATTATACTTGCTCGTTCCATTGGTAACCACATCGGTGTGCTCCAAGACGGGAGTTTGAAGGAAATTTATACTCCGGAATCTTTGTTAAAGTCGCAAAATCCATTTGTGCAAAACTTTTTGAATCCCACCATTAACATTCAACATCCACAATTTATTTCGTTATTATCATGAAAATAAAATATTCTGACAGTATCCGTGTTGCTTTATTTACCTTTTTTGGTTTTTTCTTAATGTACATTGTGTACTCATCGCTCACGCGCTTATCGGTAGCGAGACACGATAGTTATCATATAAAAGCTTTGTTTACAGACTTAAAACAGTTGCAAGTTGGGGACGATGTTCGTGTGGCGGGTGTCCGTGTAGGTAGTGTTGTGCAAACCTATCTTAATAAGGATTTGGCGGTTGCTGTTCTCAGTATTGAAAAAAAGTATGCTATACCCGAGGATTCTACTGCTACGATTTTGATGGCAGGATTGCTAGGTGCTAACTATGTTTCTATTGTGCCAGGAGATTCTACTAAACCAGTTCAAGATTCTGCGTTTTTGAATACGAAACAAGCCAATGATGTTTCGGTTGTTGTGCAAAAATTTAGTAATATCGGTGATCGTCTTGATCAATTGTTGGCAGGACTTGCAGCAGGTAAAGGTACTTTAGGACGTCTCATGAGTGAAGATCAAGCTTATACAGAATTTGTTGAAATGGTGCAATCAATTAAAGCAGCTGCTAATAAGGTGGACGCATTGTTTGACGACATTAAAGCCAGCAAAGGTTTGATTGGAAAACTTATTTCAGATCCAGAAATAGCACAATCTTTCGAAAATATCATGAAAAACATCGAAGACTTTTCTGAAAAGTTAAATAACGAAAAGAGTACTTTAGGACGTATTATTTCTGAGGATGGTCTCTATAAGAAAGCAGAATCAGCTCTTGGTAAAGTCGAAAAAGCCGTTGATAACCTCTCCAATTCAGGCCCTGTTACAGCTGTTGGAGCTGCTGCTAGCGCCTTATTTTGAGGTTTGTTAGAGGGAAAGTTTTGTAAGGCTTTCTTTTTCGTTGATGTTTCGAAGTTTGAGTTTTGTCTTTGTGCAAAACTAAGATTTTATTTGCATTTCTTGTAAAAAGCTATTGTCTAAGAAGTATGGTAGCGAAGATTGTTGTTCTTCCAGAAAAGGTTGCGAATCAGATTGCTGCAGGCGAAGTAATTGAGCGACCCGCGAATGTTGTCAAAGAGTTATTAGAGAATAGTTTAGATGCAGGTGCAACGCGGATTGATATTCAATTTCGTTCGGGAGGAACTTCTTTTATACGCGTAAGTGATAATGGTCGTGGTATGGATGCAACTGATGCAGAACTTTGTTTTAAGCGCCATGCAACCAGCAAATTGCTACATATAGAAGATTTACAATCACTCCATTCCTTTGGATTTCGTGGAGAAGCTTTGCCATCGATTGCAAGTGTGTCTAAAATTCATTTATGTACACGCGCTAAAGATCAAGACTTAGGGATTGAAATTGAAAGTGAAGCTGGGCAAATTGTTCAAAAAAAGCCTTGTGCATGCCCTCCTGGAACAAGTTTTACCATCGAACAACTTTTTTACAACATTCCGGTTCGTCGTAAATTCCTCAAGTCGGAAGCCACTGAAAGTGCGCATATTGTAAATCAAGTACGCTTGTACGCATTGGCCTATCCTCACGTCCATTTTACGCTAAAGCAAGAAGAACGGCTTATTTTTTCATCTCCAAGCTGTCAACAATTGGAAGCACGTATTGATGAACTTTGGCCGAAGAGAGCTTGTAAAAATTGGTTATCCTTGAATTATACGCAAGAAAACATAACCTTTACGGGGCTTATTTGTCCGCCGGGAGTTGGATATGCAAGTAGTCAAGATATCCATATTTTTTTAAATAAGCGTCCCATTGCAAGTACATTCTTCTTATCAACTTTACGAGAATGTTATCGATCCTATTTACCCCCTAAAACCCATCCTTCGGTTTTTATCTTTTTGGAACTTCCAGAAAATGAAGTAGATATCAATGTACATCCAACAAAGCGTGAGGTACGTTTTAAACATGAGCTCAAATTGCGACAAGTATTTGGAGAAGCCCTCCAAAAATGTTTGCAAAAAGCTGCAGGAAATAATCCCACTACATCTGCTCAATCGTTTTCGCAACCCATATCTTATCCTACTTATACGAATTCTAAAGACGATTTTAAAAATTTGGATAATTGGGTTTGTAAGCAATCTAAAGCGCCTGGTGGCATTTCTATTCACTTTAAGCAAGCAAGTCCACAAGCCTCTTTTATACCTTCAAAATCACCTTTTCGTTTTACACCCAAAACACCTGATACAATTGCCAATCAATCTGTAAAAATCCAATTGAAATTCTTCGGACTTTGGCAAAATACTTACGCCTTATTTGACGAAAAAAGTAGCCTACTTGTACTCAATTGTAAAGGTGCCCAAATGCGTATTTGGTATGACGGTATCCTTAAAACTCTAAAAAAAGGCAGTTTAGAGAATTTGCAAACCTTGCTGTTCCCACATACCTTTAAGTTAGATCACTTGCAGGCAGCGTGTTTGAATGAATCTATCGATCATTTACATCGAAGAAAGCTGTGTCGTTTGCAAGCTACTGCGGAAGATACATTTGTCTTGGAAGCCGTTCCACAATGGTTGCCCGTAGAACAAGTTGATCTCTTTGTAAAACAATTAGTGGAAAACCTCATGGAATTTGGTCAAAATCAAACACTTGAACAAGTTTTTGAACCTCTGATTAAGAAACTTCTTCCTTACAAACGCTTTGAAACAATTGAAAACCAATCACAAGTCGAATTATTGCGCCAAACACTCGAATCTTGTGAAAATCATATTACAGATCCAAACGGAAACCTTCTTTGGCGAAAGCTTTCTTTGGAAGAGTTGTTTCGCCAATAAGGTACAGATTGCTGATAAAAACTTACCCTTCATGTAAAACTATAATAGGAAAAACTTAAACAAACTGGTGGACGGTGTAGGACTCGAACCTACGACCCACTGGGTGTAAACCAGTAGCTCTAACCAACTGAGCTAACCGTCCTTCAAAAATCTATAAATTTACGAAACACTATTTTTTTTAATAATGCAAGTCTTTTTTACACACTTTTAATTTCAATATTAAAAAGGGGTGCAAGACAAAACCTTTTCATTTAATGCACAATTAAGCTTACAAGAATATGAGGATTTTTTTAGCAAATGCTTAAATAAGCTTATGAGATATCACAAGCTGTCAAAGTAAAAAAATACCACTGGATGATCTGGTGAAATCGTGGACGAAATTACTACGTTTTCGAGCAATTTTACAAGAAGGAATGTATGCGTCGGTTGAGTAAGTTTGTTGAATTGCGCATCGTTATTTGAGGTGCGAAGAAGAACGTGGAATCATGCCAAAATGTATAACGATATCCATTCCTATCAAATGTATTTTTAATGAAGCAGGCTTTAAAACAGAAGATATATGTCTTCCGTGTCACATTTGTGACGTTGGTTTTGAATAACAACTTGCCTTTGGAAATTATGTTTTAATGAAGTAAAATATGATTGAGGAAATAAAGCGAGAAAATTTCCATTGTTTGAAAGAAACCACGTATCTTACATTTTAGGGATTAGAAACAATAGACAAGGAAGCATCTGATTTAGCGGATATGTTGATTTCAGCAATTGTAAATAGAACTTTTGTAGTATTGCAAAAGAAAAACAAAAAAAATTCTTTGTTAGCTTCGAAACAATCCCGAAAAAATCAAACTTGCTCACTTCAAAATTGCCATTGAATACACTTTCACCTATCTCAAAAATGGTACGTCCTACCGTGGCCATCTTACAATTTTTATATAAAGATTTTCTGAACAATTGCTGGAATTTATAACCTTTTTTATTATGCTGAATGGATTAACTTTGCTCCTTATGCTTTTTTGCTCTGATTTTTTCAGGATATCTAATAGAGTACTTTAGAGATTTTTATAAATTATTGAAAGCCTTTCCGTAAAGGCGTGTAAAGGCTATTAAGTGTTAAAAACTTAAAAAACAATAAAAAGAAAAAATGGATGATCCATGAGTTCTTTTGCATAAAATAATTGCGTTCTTGCATGGAAAATTTCTTTACAAGCAATTTTAATTTTAATAGAATTAAAATAGTGATGACACTCAAAATGAAGGTGCGAAAAACACTAAAAACTAGGGAGGCTTCGAGTCGCCCC
>JBKSMP010000023.1:0-3277 GCA_046881885.1 Opitutales bacterium | reverse complement strand
GATGGATGAACTTGGATTTGGTAACTGTACCAACACTCGCGCTTGCGAAGCTGAATGTCCAAAATGTATCTCTATCAGCAACATTGCTCGTTTGAACCGCGAATTTATTAGCGCAAAGTTCAAAGATTAATACGCTAAATAATAGCATATATTTAATAGGTGGGTGTGCTTTTGAATAAGTGCACCCGCTTTTTTTCTTCTTATTTACTCTATGCTTTGTAACTAGTTTTGTAAAAATAGATACTATTTTTTGCAATAAGTTGAAAAAGAACTATCTTTGTACCGCAGAAATGTCTGACTGGTCTGCTCGAATGGTGGAATGGTAGACACGAGGGACTTAAAATCCCTTGGCCATAACCGGCTGTGCGGGTTCGAGTCCCGCTTCGAGCACCGAAAAAATCCCTAAATATTTGAGAAATCAATATTTAGGGATTTTGTTTTTATGATTCAATGCGCGTCGTACCTCTGACAATTATATTTTTAAATTTTTATTCATAAACACGAATTTAATTTTTAATCTTGTACTTTTGTTTGGGATGGTTTGGTGTACCAGGGTATAGCATTTCTATGGTTTTTTCTTTTAACATACGCGGAATAATGTGGTTGCGAAGATATTTATAATTTTTACCAACACGTAAGGCAATGTCTTCTAATGAAATCCATTCTCTGCAAACTACTCTTATTAATTCATTCATTTGTTGATTGGACAGTCTCTTTTTTGATGAGGTTGCCACATTATTCTCCGAGGTTGCCACATTACTTCCCAAGCTTGCCATATTAGTTCCTGGGCTTGTTATAGAGAATAAGTTATTGCTACTCTTCTCAGGAAGATAATATTTCATACCTCTGCCATATCCTTGAGAAACGAGTAGTCCATTTTGACACATACGTTTCAACAACTCAGATATTTGTCCTTTATGTAAATTAAGAGAATAACGTAATCTTTCATTTGTAACACTACCTTCATCACATGTTAAAGCTAAAACAGAAAAGACTTCATGCTCAAAATTATTTGTTATGCTTCCAAACTTTTCCTCTAATTTTAATTTTACATTCTCTGAAAGTAAAGATTCCATTGGCATAATCAGCTCAACTTTATCAGGTTTTTGATGTTCATCTAACATTGGTGCTCTCCAGTTGGATTCTTTCCAACCTTTTAAGATTTTGTCTGTACCACTTCCAGCCTTTTCTGCTACACCTAACATTGAAAACATTTTCTGTAGCGATTTATTGCGGCATACACTTTCACCTCCAGAATAATATTGTTCTTTTGAAACCAACATAGTACCGGGATTTGAAAACACAAAAGCATTTGTATTGTGCTTAACAACAAGCGAAGCATCTTCTGTATAATCGGCATGCACACATAGATTAATTAGAGCTTCTCTGACAGCTATATGAGCTGGTGTTTCATCCTTGCGAGTGTTACCTTCCAACTTAAAAGGTTTAGGCAATACCGATTGTAATCTTGGTAAAACTCTCTGATAAAAGTTAAATAAGTTGGCCTCCCAAGTACCATCTGCACATATTCGGTTTGTCCATCTCACGTTTTCATCTTCAGTGAGATGTTCACGATAGTCAGGGAAAAAGTTTGGAGTACATTCAGGATCTGTAATAGATTCGTTTTTGCCAAACATAAGTAATCCTGCAACAGTAAAACCTTCTTCACCTGTATCTCTGTCTTTACGGTATCCACCAAGTTTTTTTAGTAAATCCAATTCATTGAGTGTCAGCCACGGGTGATCAGGGGAAGAAATACTAAATTTTTGGCGATATGCTTGGATTGTCTCCTTATCAATATCATCCATCGTATAATTCTTCAGTATGCGACTATCAGCTGGATGCTTTTCATCCGCATCTGAATACATTCGTATTACTTCTTTTCGTGTACATAGGTAATCACCTTCAAAATTACGTTTGTAGGTACCATTGTAAGGATCTGTAGCTTTGAATATAGGACGTTGCTCTTTGTTGGCTCTTGGTACAAAGAAGAGCAAAAACTTATATCCTTTATATTCGGCATCTAGCACATTGTTCTCATTCATTAGATTGCAACTGATGGTAGAACGATTGTTTACATTGTTCCAAAAATCTTTTTTGTACTTTTCTATTTGTTCGTCTGAAAGTCCATTAAGTAAAAATTTACCATCGGTTTCTTTTACCCCAAACACGATAGTGCCACCATTTGTGTTGGCAAAAGCAGAATAGGTGTTCCAAAAACTACCTGGAAAACCACCTGCTGCACTTTTAAATTCTATATCATCACACTCTGTTTGATTAAGAAGTGTATCTAGATAATCATTAAAATCCTGTATGTTCCTAACTTCTATCATAAATAGGTATTTTTTTTAGTAAAACCCTCATCGAAGTGATGTCATAGTACTTCAATAATACTTCGTCTTCTTGAAGGAGTGATTTTTATGTAAAGTCGCCTTCGATGACGATGATTTGATAGTTCTTCTACCTGTCTTATTCTTTAAACCATAGCGAAGCACTTCCAAACTAGTGTCTTTCATCTTTACCGTCATTTATTGTATCAAACGCAAGTTTAGTAATTATTTATTAAACAAAAAACAAGTATAAGTATTATTTTTATTAAATTAAAAAATAAGTTTGCTTTCACTATCTTTAAATAATATAGGATGCGCCTCGGGAGAAAAAACTAAACGCGTTGCGTTTGTTTTTTATTATGCTTCGTTCATCCGAAGTTTAGTAGCAAGCTACCACTTCGTCTTCACTCATCATAAAAAATAAGTTTGCTTTCACTATCTTTAAATAAGATAGGATGCGCCTCGGGAGAAAAAACTAAACGCGCTGCGTTTGTTTTTTTTTATTATGCTTCGTTCATCCGAAGTTTAGTAGCAAGCTACCACTTCGTCTTCACTCATCATAAAAAATAAGCCCGCTTTCACTATCTTTAAATAATATAGGATGCGCCTCGGGAGAAAAAACTAAACGCGCTGCGTTTGTTTTTTTATTATGCTTCGTTCATCCGAAGTTTAGTAGCAAGCTACCACTTCGTCTTCACTCATCATAAAAAATAAGTTTGCTTATTTTTTCTCCGCTCGGCTTTCACTATCTTTGTCCCACATATAAAATATCTGATATGAAGAGATTTGCGTTTTTATTTTGTTCGTTGATGCTGGCGGTATCAGTTTGCGGACAGCAGGCCGATGATATGGTTGTGCAGACTGCATCGGGTAAAGTAAGAGGTTTTAATCAGGATGGTTCAATGGCCTTCCTAGGTATTCCATACGCTAAAGTAGAGCGATTTATG
>JBKSMP010000022.1:0-68328 GCA_046881885.1 Opitutales bacterium | reverse complement strand
AAAAATTTTTAATGCAAAAATTAGGACTTCAAAAAAGTGAAGAGATTTTACAGTCAAAATACAAAGTTTTTTGGCAAAACGGAAAAAATGACGATTCTCTTGACGAAATGACCGTTATCTTAGGAAGTGAACGAAGAATTGGAGAGGTTGAATTTGTTTTTATCGGTGAAACAACATTTTTAAGAGAATATTATCATGACAATACGATAATATCTTGGTCTCACGATTCTGCTAAAAATATAGATTTTTGGCAAAAAATGTCCATTGTCTTACAAAAAAAATATGTAAAAAATGTATTCAATGCATGTAAATTTAATTTAAATACATTAAACATACAAGCATTTATGTTGGATAAAGATCAAAATCTTCTAGAAAAATATTATTTTTATGAAGGAAATACTACTCAGCTAGAAGATTTGCAAAAGTATCTACAGACCGAAGTTTATGCAAATGGTATTGCCCAAAAAACAACCGTATTATTAAAAAATAGAAGTGTTTTTTGTTCAGGAGGTAAATTTATAAAAAAAGTAGAAAAAGAATTTTGGAATTTTGTTATTTATGCAACAAAATCATCCTCCATTCGTTTATTGCCTAAATATTGGAAACTAGAAGAGCAAAATAATAAAACACAAAATTATTATTATCATTTAAATGATAAATTCAATACATTAAGCAAAAATGAAATAATTATTATAAAATTATGATTTAAAGAAATGCCTTTGGTTTTGAATGAATCAAAACCAAAAGTCTAACAAATTGTCCTCTTCATTTGATGAATTTTTTTCATTCTCCACAGGATCTCTACCAAATTCATATTCTATTACAGTTTCTAATGTCTTTAAATATTTTCCAACAGGAGTATGATCGTACAAACCATTCATACAATAAGTAACGCCTTTTTCATGGATATCTCTTAATGTCAATCCTAAATCTACGCGTTTACAAAAATCACCGGGTACAAGATAATCTTTTTCATTTGCCTTTTTTATTATACAAGCGTACTTACGTCGCAAACAATAACTTGGATAATCAACTTTTTCTTGTTCATCACACCAAGCAAGAAAACTTTGCTCAGTAGCCACGACCGTTTCCAGTTCCTGCTTTAATGCTTCATCATTAATTTTCCATTTTGCATCTTCGCAATCCCTAATTAACTCTTCTGGCAAATTCAATTTTAGCCCTATACGTCCATAGCTTGGTTTTGATTCATCCTCTTCATAAGCCAGTTCAGGAGCATAAGGATTATCTTTAAAAATAATGACTTTCTCGATTCCGCCATTACTATTGTATTCTATGAGAACATTTTCGGTTGGCATGGGTCCATTTCCGTCCCAAATCTCGTAATCATCGCTTCCCCAGACACAGAGCCCGCTTAACCCGATTATTACTCCGAATCCAATTAATTTCGTGATTTTACTTAACATTTGTCCTCCTTGTGTATGTCTTTGCAGTGTCCGTGGCTTTCGCCGTCCTTTTTACTTTGTAGCAGCTTTGGGCGATTCTTGTAAAGATTAAAATGAGAGATTGGGGATTTTAAGTTTGCGAAAAACTTTTTCTTTACAAACAGAAAATGGCTTGTTAGAATTAAAAAAGCAATGGAACTCTTAGCAAAAGTGCGCGAAGCACTTAAAAATAGGCAGACAGTAGGTCGCCCGCTCTGCAAACATTCAAAAAATACTTGCAGACACAAAACATTGGACTTGGAAAACGAACACAACTTTTCTTCCCCGAAAGAAAGGCCAAAACCTCTTTGTTTATCTTAAAATACGTTAATTAAGACACTCAGACTTTAGCTTTTAAACTTAATCTTAACACTAGGACAACTTATGAACACACCTTGCAAGATACTTGCTATGGCATGGATGGCCATCCGTCCATTTAGTACAAATGTCCATGCGGACAACATCAACTGGGAAGAAGTTTCGCACTTTTTCAACTTCAACACTATTGAGGAAGAAAAACGAACGCATCTGGAAACGAACATCCGACTCCTCGTCGAAGAACAATTCAAGCTCCCCAGCGGCCAAAACCTTTGGAAAGCCTTCCAATTCTGGGAAAACCAACATCCAGAGCTAGGCTTCCAGTTTGAGTTTGCGTTAACGTCGAACCCAGGAGCCGAAGTTGTCCTTGAAAGTCTGAAAAATTCTTTCGGAGGTAAACAGATTTTTTGCTTTGAGATACTCATTAATAAGGTTTTTACTGAAGAACTAGAGGCAGATCAGATTTTTAGTGAAAATATACTCTACCGGCCATGTCTAATAAAGTTGGTTGATTCTGATGATCCAAAAAAATGGGAATATCATCTCCGAGAACAGGAATTACCATTCTTTATTACACTAGCTCATGAGTTTTTACATGCATTGAATCAATTAGAAAGGGTTAAATGGGTTTTGAGGAAATTTGGATTAAAAAACATAGATGAATTATTGCTAAAATTAAATTTTGAACAAATATGTCAATTTAATGATCTATCTAATGTTAAAGAAAGAGAAGAATTTGTATTAGATTTTGAGTTTTTAAAAGAAAATTATGAAAATTGTATTCTTGCATTTTTGGATGGAATTATACCTATGCAAAAATTTCTAATGAAATATTTGCAACTAAACAAGTATTCAAAACTTTTAAGGCAAAAATACAAGGCTTTATGGCAAAATGGAAGCAATGATGATTCGCTAGATGAAATGACTGTAATTTTAGGCAAACAAAGAATAATTGGAAAATTTGAAAAAGTTTTTATTAGTGAGACAACTTTTTTACGAGAATATTATAAGGACAATACCATAATATCCTGGTCTCATGATTCTGCCAGAAGTGCAAATTTTTGGAAAGAAATGGCTATTATTTTAAATAAAACTTATGTAGGGCAAGTACTTAAAGGTAATCGATTTGGTTCGGATAAATCAAACATCCAGGAGGTTTATTTTAATAAAAAATTTTTAACAATTTCTAAATTTTTTTATGAAGGAGTTGGAGGTTATAAATGTTTAGCAGGGATTGTGAATAAAAAAGTAAATCAACTTATAATGCCTGGTATTGTTGAAATTATTGGAAGAAAAGGTAATAATGAAGAAAAAATAGAAAGATTTGAAGTTTTTGCAAATGAAAACTTAAAAATAAGATTATTGCCTAAATATTCTAGAAGTGTTGTTTTAAATCCTAATTGCCAATTGGAGATTTGTTCTAACGAATATGAAATTTCAAATATTTCAGTAGATGATGATATTTTTAAAAAATTAAAAATTGGCCAAAAATCAATTTTGGTTATTATAGATGACACAGGCTTAAAGTATAAATATTGGTTTTATGATGGACAAAAGGAAGATTCAAGCATAACAGCTGATAGTTTTGAAACTATATTAAAAACTAAAAATGCGGAAGTAGTGCTTTACTATAATGGCATTGAATTTCTCCGCGTCAAAAAACAAAAATAATGCTAGATAGATATTTTTGTGTTGTATTTCATACAAAAACTGAAATTTGAGAATTTATTAATAGCGTCTATATTATAATTTTTCGTTCGGTTTTTGTATGATCCATATTTCTAGTTTACTATAGCAATACTGAATTAAAAATTTCTAAATATTTCGCTGTAGAATTTTTTGGTAATGGTGCATAATTTTGATCTATCGAATCTTTCATTTGTATGCTTTTCAAAATACTACCTAGTCTTATTTTTCTGCAGAAATCCCATGGAATTAAATAATTTTTCTCATTTGCAATTTTTAATATGTAGGCGTAAGAACTCATTGATTTATAAAAAAAATATCCTATATTGTTAAAATTTTTTTGGTTATTACACCAAGTATGAAAATTTTCTTCTGTCAAAATTACTTTTTCCAATTCATATATCCTGTTTTTATCATGAATTGCCCAACGTTTATACTCACAATCTGCTATTAATTCTTGAGGAAGATTAAGTCTTATACCGACAAATTTAACATAGGGATCATACTCATCCCACAGGTCGTGGCTAGGATCGCTAAGCTCAGCAGGCAACTCCACACCATCGATCCCTTCTGCCACTAGCGTCGGTCCTCCTTCATAAAATACATCTATCCGATTCCCCAAGGCGCAGAGCCCGCTTAGCCCGATTATTACTCCGAATCCAATTAATTTCGTGATTTTACTTAACATTTGTCCTCCTTGTGTATGTTTTCTTGTTTTATTTACAGTGTCCGTGACTTTCAGCCGTCCTTTTTACTTTGTAGCAGCTTTGGGCAATTCTTGTAAAGATTAAATGTTGGGTTTTTGTAGGTTTTGTTGGGTGAGAAAATGTTTTTTTGATTATTGGGGAAAAGTAAATTTATGGATTTTAGGATTGATACTTGGAGGAAAATTTTTCAAATTAGTAAGCGAACAATTAATAATAACCCTTAACCCTTGCGGTTAAACGTGAGGAAATTAGATTATGACACATACAATGGATAGTTTGCTAAATGCAGACTTATTAAAACGTTTAAAGCCCAATACGATTGTAATGGGTACTATCTCAGAAATTCGATCCAATGAAGTCGCTGTCGATATTGGAGCTAAAGCGGAAGGTATCATTCCTGCAGAAGAGTTCCTTAATTTCGATGAGCTTTCTATTGGTGAACAAATAGAGGTATTTGTCGAGCGTGTTGAGAATATCGAAGGAAGACCGATTCTTTCGTACGATAAGGCTCAACAGCAGAAAAATTGGCAAAACATTTTGGAAAAATGCGCTGAAGGTGAAGAAGTTTCCGGACGCGTTAAAGGAAAAGTTAAAGGTGGCTTAGTAGTTAGCATTGGAGTTGATGCTTTCTTGCCTGCTTCTCAAATTGATGTTCAGGCACCTAAGAATTTAGACCAATACATGGGGCAAACCTTCGACTTGAAAATTGTAAAAATCAACAAAGAACGTCGCAATATTGTTGTTTCTCGTCGCGAGCTCATTGAATCACAACGTCAACAAAAACGTCAACAAGTTTTGAACGAAATTGATGTTGGATCGGTTCGTAAAGGTATTGTTAAAAACATTACCGATTATGGAGCTTTCATCGATTTAGATGGTTTGGATGGCTTGCTTCATATTACGGATATGACCTGGGGACGGATTTCTCATCCAAATGAGGTTTTAAAAGTTGGTGAAGAAATCGAAATCATGGTTACCGAGATTGATCGCGATAAAGAGCGCGTTTCGTTAGGTATTAAGCAATTGCACGAGAACCCTTGGGATCAGATCGAAAAACGTTATCCTATCGGATCGAAAATTCATGGAAAAGTTGTCAATTTGGTACCTTATGGTGCTTTTGTTGAGCTTGAAGAAGGTGTTGAAGGTCTTATCCACATTACCGAATTTTCTTGGACAAAACGTATCAATAAGCCAAGTGAAGTTTTACGTGTAGGTGACGAAGTTGATGCAGTTGTTTTAGATATTCAAAAGGCCGACCAAAAAATTTCGTTAGGTATTCGTCAATTGTCCGAAAATCCATGGGATATGGTTCAACATAATTATCCTGTTGGAGCACATGTTCGTGGAAAAGTTCGTAATTTAACGACTTATGGTGCATTTATTGAGCTTGAAGAAGGTATTGATGGTATGATTCACGTTTCCGATATGAGCTGGACACGTAAGATCAATCATCCTGCTGAAATGCTTAAGAAAGGCGATGAAGTAGAGGCGGTTGTTTTGGAAATCGATCCTTCGCAACAACGTATCGCTTTGGGTATCAAGCAATTGAGTGAAGATCCTTGGGCCAATATTGATACGGTTTACAAAATCGGAGATGTTGTTTCAGGAAAGATCGCAAAGATTACTTCTTATGGCTTGTTTGTTGAATTGCAAAACGATATTGATGGTTTAGTTCATATTAGTCAAGTCAGTGAAGACCATATAGAAACCTTGAAGAATCTCTACAAAGTAGGTGATACGGTTGAAGCCCGTGTTATTAAGATTGACAAGGAAGAACGTCGTTTAGGTTTGTCTATTAAGGCAGCTGCTTACGATGAATCTCAGTTAGCTGAAGAAATCAAAAATTACGATACGATTTCTGCTAATCAAGATCTTACAAACTTGGGTGATTTGCTTGACCAAGCAACTCAAGCCAAGCGCTTAGACTAATATTCATTTAAGGTGGATCCTTATGGAGGTCCACCTTGGTTTTATGAAAAAATTATTTACATTAACGCTTAAGGTAGGTACTTATTTTTTTTGCTTAGCAGCAAGTTTATTTCTTGCTTATGCGCTAAAATATGCATTTTCAATTCCTGTTTGCGTACAGGAAATTATGTGGCAACAGATTGGGATTTTAGTTCCTATAAAGTTGCTTTTATTGATTACCTTAGGTGAATTTAAGGGCATTTTTGCCTATTTTCGTTTACCGGATTTGGTAAAAATTGTTTCCGTTTTTAGTGTATTTGCTTTTGCACTTTTACTTTTAAGATTTACAGAATTTCAAGCAGTAATTCCCACAAGGGAAGTTATTTTATCTGATTTATTATTTTCTATTTTATTTATTTTGTTTTTCAGGACAAGTTTGCGAATTATTAATGGACGTTTAGATTCGGAACATGCTCAACAACGTCCTAATGCATTAAAAGTAGTTGTTATTGGAACAGATGAATTTAGTTCACAAATTATTTCTGAATTAAAAACAAAACACTTTTATGGAGTATTTCCGGTGGCCATTTTGGATGACGAGCCTAAATATTATGGCAGACGTTTACATGGTGTTCCGATTTTAGGTTCGCCTGATTTGCTTTCGGATTTGGCCCAAAAAGATAGTATTGGTGGTGTTGTTTTTATTGCACGTGCGCTATCTCAAAAGCGTATTTGGGAATTGTCGGAATTAGCTAAAAATTTGAATTTAAAGACATTTACAATTCCTTCGTTTGAAGATTTTTTTGAAGGACGTGCGTTTACAACACGGATGAGACCTTTGGATGTTGAAGATTTTTTAGAACGTGATCCTATTCATCTAAATCTTGATCAAAGTACGCAAGCTATTTCCAATAAAGTTGTTTGCATAACGGGTGCAGGAGGTTCTATTGGCAGTGAATTAGTACGTCAAATTGCTCTAAAAGGTCCGCAAAAGCTGATTTTAATCGATCATTCCGAATATAATTTATTCAAAATAGAGCAAGATTTATTACAGAAAGGAATTGGTTGCGTACCGGTTTTACTTAATATTTCGAATGAAGAAGCGACGCGAGCTTGTTTACAAACCTATCGTCCATCGATTATTTTTCACGCGGCTGCTTACAAACATGTGCCTTTGTTGGAAGGACAACCGCTTGTAGCTGTACGCAATAATGTTTTAGGAACAGGGATTTTGGCACAATGTGCAAGCGAATTGGGAGTTGATAAATTTGTGCTTATATCAACGGATAAGGCCATAAATCCTGTTAATAATATGGGGGCAACAAAGCGTATTTGTGAAATGCTTTGTATGGCTATTCAAGAACAAGCGAATAATAAAACTCAGTTTATGGCTGTGCGCTTTGGAAATGTTTTGGGATCTGCCGGAAGTGTTTTACCTACGTTTCGTGAGCAAATTTTACGAGGTGGTCCTGTTACGGTTACCCATCCGAACATGACGCGTTTTTTCATGACGATTCCAGAAGCTGTGGGCTTAATTTTAGAAGCTTTCAGTTTTAAAAATATTGCAGGAAATATTTATGTTCTTGATATGGGTAAACCTGTTAAGATTGTCGATTTGGCTCGACGCATGATAGAACTTAACAATTTGCGAGTCGGAAGCGATATCGAAATTGTTTATACCGGTATTCGTCCAGGTGAAAAATTGCATGAAGATTTAGTCTTTGATCCAAATGAAATTTTGCCAACGGATAACAAATTAATTGGCTTATTTAAGAGCGATAAATCCTTTTTACAGACGATGAAACCTGTTCAAACCTATCTGGAGGAAATTAAAAAATTGACTTCCAATGAAGCTAGCCTCCAGTTCATTAAAGAATTTATTCCTGAGTTTAAACAGTAGAGAAAAGTGTGGGTGTCGTTGTCTAGTTTTTTATTTGTTTTGTGGCAGATAAAATCATGATATTTTAAGCGCTTTTTAAGTAGTTTATAAGCACAGTGGTAATGTATCTTTCTTTTCTTCCGGTAAATTGGAATAAGTACCGGATTTTTGAATAGAATTGAGCCAAGATTCGATATCTGCAACTTCGGATTTTGTTGAATCAAAATCGAGCTGAGTTGATTTTCCAAAACGGTCGATGATTCTTAAGTATACTGATTTCCCGATAGATTGTAGATAAGTTCCATAGAGCCACAGTTGCAGACCATGACCTTTGTTAATTTGTTTAGGGGTAAAAAGGTAATGAAGAGCCGTCTTATAATCGACAACGATAGCTTCATTTTGTTTGATGGCTAGGAGATCTATACGACCCTTAAAAGGTGCGTCGGTTGGAAGTGTCCATTCGGAATATAATTCATAACGTAAGAGATCTTGACAGGCGGATGCCATTTGTTGAGCCCAAAATAAACTTTTTTTATGCCAAGTTTTAAGAACTTGTGGCATATTTTGATCATTTTCTTCAAAGCTTTGTTTCAAAACCCGCCAACGTACATCAGCGTTTTTTTGAATAATTTGGAGCCAATTTTCAAATGCGGTAGGGGTTTTGTCGAATTGTAAATTTTCGTGAACCCATTCTCCAATGATTTTGGTTTTTATTCGAAAGTAATGCAGAGGAGATTTTTGTGTTTTTAAGATATTTTCTATCCAGGTTTGCAATGGGCATAAATAAAACCGTTCCCAGTTTTTGCAGGACAAATTTTGCAGTAATTTAGTGGGTAACGATAAATTTGTTTTTGTTTCCGAAGTAGCTTTGGATTTTAATGGAATTTCAAAAATTTTTTGACTTAGGTAGAGGTTTTGTAAAGCTTCCTTCTTGTCATCTGTTTGCGGGGCACATACAGTAACTTTTTTGCCGTCTAGAACTGCAGAAGCAATAAAAGAGCAAATGTGTTGATAGATTTGTTCTCTATTCGATTTAATACAATGTGGAATAAGATATGCGGAAAAAGGAAAGTACAGAACTTCTTCCAGTCGCTTAACAGATTTTAGAGCTTTTTCTTGATTGTTTATGAGGCGTCGTAAATAAGTAAAAAATTCTTCTTTAGTTATGATGAATGGAAACGATGGAAGTTTTAAGAAAAATGGCTTAAAATTGTCGGGCGTAACTTTTTGTAAAATTTGGATAAAGCTTATAAATGAAGCTTCTATGGGCCAATGACCTTGTTTGAAGTTTTCAATCCAATACTTTTCTTTTTTTAAAATAGAAGCTTGTAAAAGCGTAAAATCATCCGTTAAACAGGCGGAAAAAGCTTGTTCGAGCTTTAATTTTGCTTCCTTGAATGCTTCCAAATCGTTTTCTAAATGATTTTTTAGATAAATAAGAAAATGACTTAAATCACCTTTTTCTTGCCAATCTAACCAGGCTTCTAGGATTTTGTTTGTTGGGGTTTGGATTAAAAATTCATAGGATAATCCAGGTAATTCTACACATACAGTATCTGGATTTTCTTCTAGAAATTTTTGTACAAAATATCGTTCGACTGTAGTATTTTTTGTAGAAATAGACTGAAAACATTCGGAATTTTCTACGAATTTTAGATTTTTATTTTCTCGAGAATTAGGGGAGGTGGCATATAAAATTTGATAGCAATTTACGTTTAAATTTTGTAAGACTTTTGTTATGACATTACGATGGTTGGTTTCAAAGTGGCCATACAAAATAACGGAATTAAAAGGAAAATTTTTTATACGAGTTTGGGTACTGTCTGAAAAATGATGTATTCCATTTTCTTTCATCCAATTTAACCAGGTTTGTCGAAACGAGTCTGGATACGTTTGCAATAAATTTATACTATTGATAGCAGGATCATTAAAAGGATCGTAAATGTTTAAGAAGAGACTTTCTTCAATTTTTAACGGTTTTAATCCTAATATTTCCATCCATTGCGATGGAGTAAAAATAGGTACGTTTGAAGTATGGAATTTTATGCAATTTTTTTGATAAGTACAATTGGGAACCAAAATACAAGCGTGTGTTAACGAACTACAAAGAGCTTTTAATTGCTCTAGGCAAGCACTTGCGGATTCACGTAAAAACACCTTGACCATAACGAATATACAATTTACTTTAAATATCAATATAGACTTATGACAAGCGAAAAAAAAGAGGCTCAATCTGAAAATCAGGGCAAATCTTTATTATGGGAACTTTTTTTTAATCTCTGTTTACCAACAGTTTTGTTGATGCATGGACATTCATTTTTACATGTTTCAGCTAAAGTTGCTTTGGCCTTAGCAATTTCTTGCCCTTTATCTTATGGAATCTTAGATTGGGTAAAAGAAGCGCACTTTAATTGGATTGCGTTTTTAGGTCTTATTAGCATTGTTGTAAAGGGAAGTGTGGGATTATTTGAAGGTTCAAATCAATTGTTAGCGATTAATGAAATGCTGGTGCCAACGATTTTTGGAGTAGGGTTGGTCATTATGCGATTGTTAAGAAAACCGCCGTTTTTGATAAAATTTCTTCTAAATGATCAGATATGTAATACGAAATTTATTTTAGAACGTTTGGAGCAAAATAAAACCCTTCCAGTACTTAATCAGCATGTAATCCTATACGAATGGATTTTATCGGGACTTTTCTTTTTTAGTGCAACCTTAAACTATCTTTTAGCCAAATACCTTGTTGTGCATCCAGCTGGAAGTATTGAGTTTAATCATGAATTAGGACTTCTAACTGGATGGAGTTTTGCCATTATTGCGGTTCCTGCAACTTTAGGATTGTTATGTATCGTTTGGCGATTTTTTACTCAAGTACAAAAGTTGTCTCAGCTTACTTGGGAGGAAGTTTTTAAAAATTAGTAAATGGATAAGAAAGAAAAAGGATTTACGCTTATTGAGTTGTTAGCGGTTATAACGATCATAAGTGTTTTTATGAGTTTTTTATTTCCGCTAGGACGTAAAATGGTGTTTAAATCCCAAATTGCAAAAGATATCCATAATTTGCGCCAAATAGCTTTATCCTATTTAAGCTGTGCGCAGGATACGAGCGTTTTTCGAGAATTGAATACGGCTTCTAATTTTCAAAGATGGGCTGCGGTTTTAGCTAATAATGGGGGGATTAACGACCCTAATTGTTATGTGTGTACTCAGGATACGCAGATGATTCCAAAGAGAATTGTAGGTCCTAATCAAGATATGTTGGCGGATTTTAGAGACTTACAGCTGAGTTGGGTTGTGATTCGAGGAATTCCTACTAATGCCCCTCTTGAAACGACGCCATTGCTCTATTCAAAAGGTTTAAACGTTGAAACAGGTGAATGGGAAGAAGATAGTTTATACGGTAAACAAGGTGGTTTAGTGGCTTATATGGATGGTCATGTGGAGTTTTATAAAAACTTGAAAGAGCAACTTGTTCATTTCAAAACAGGTGTGGTTGTATCTAATATTAAGGATGCGGTTCCTAAAAACTTACATGCGTACGATACAAAGCATCAGGTTTGGTGAAAATGGAGACTCTTTTCCGTCAAAACCTATTACAATGGTTTGCGAAAAATGCACGGCAATTACCTTGGCGCTTAAAGCCCAATCTCTATAAAACAGTTGTTTCTGAGTTTATGCTACAGCAAACTCAAGTTAAAACGGTATTGCCTTATTTTGAGCGATGGATGGCACATTATCCTAATTTTCAAGTCCTTGCAGATGCTGATGAAGCAGAAATTATGCGTGATTGGGCAGGCTTAGGATATTATTCGAGAGCTCGCAATCTTCACGCTTTTGCCAAAAAATATTGCGAAAACCCAATTACTTCTTTTTCAGAGTTAAAACAAGTGAACGGTATTGGGGATTATACCGCAGCCGCGATTGCAAGTATTTCTTTTAATGAGCCTGTTGCTGTAGTTGACGGAAATGTTGTTCGTGTGTTGGCGCGAATTTTTAACCATACAGAAGCCTTTTCTACTAAAAGTTTAGCAGTTCAATTTTTTAGAAATAAAGCTCAAAATTTGCTGGATAAAACACAGCCTGGTAAGTTTAACGAAGCCTTGATGGAATTAGGTGCAGTTTGCTGTACGAAACAAAATCCTACTTGCCTAGAATGTCCATTAAGGTCTTTGTGTGAGGCATTTAAAGCCGATACGGTTGCGGAATGTCCAAAATTTGTCCAATTGCAGCGATCGTTTGCCAAACGAGAAAGAATTTGGCTGCTGAATGAAAATTGCTTGCTTTTGGAGCCGTCTGCGATTGGTGGTAGGAGTAAATTGCTAGAATTACCGTTTTTAACTCAGGACCGTAAAAATTTTCTCGGAAAAATAGAATTTTTTTTTAAAGGCAAACGTAGCATTGGTACAGTAAGTTATACAGAGGAAGTCTTCCAGCCTGAGAGGGTTTTAGCAATACATAAATTACCACAATTTGAGCCTTTTCAGGGCTGTATTGCCATTCCTTTGGAGCAGCTTCCTGCTCGTGCCTTAAGCGGGCCTCATAAACGCTGGATTCTGCAAATGTTAAATAAAAACGATTAGAAATAAGAACTTTTTTACACTAGCATCCTAACGTGGTGCTCGAGGCGGGACTTGAACCCGCACGATCTTTCGATCAGAGGATTTTAAGTCCTCAGCGTCTACCATTCCGCCACTCAAGCTCTTCATACCTATAAGAAACTTATTTTGTGGAAAATGCAATCACAAAAAATAAAAAAATCTCCCAACAGGGAGATTTTAAAAGAATGCTAATTTATGAGTTACCAATTGCAACCGTACCCACAACCATAATTATAATATGGATTGCAATGATAGCCATAATCATTGTGGCAATTGTAACCGTAGTGATTCATTTCGTTACAACCATAAGGATTGTAGCCGCCACAATTAAACCCTGGACGTACAATTTGATTATCTCTGATTTGGAAACCTAAATTTTGCGCACGATATTGAAGAGCTTGTAATATCGTTTGTAAATCATCTAGAGAATGCATTTGATAAATATTATCGACTGCTTGTTGGCGTCTGCGAGCTTCAGATTGGGCATGGTGACGATTTCTGCGACGTCTTAATTCGCGTGCACGTTCTTCTGCTTGTCGTACATATTCTTCTTCATCATCGCTATCCCAGCCTTCACACTCCCATTCATTAAACCATTGGAGGCAATTGAAGTTTCTATAGGCTTCATTGTAGCCTTGCATGCGACCTTGATCGTAGCCATTTGCGTAAGGATTATCATAACCACAACCGTAAGCTTGATCGTTGCACGCATAAGGATGATTTGCTGCTCCAATTGTTTCTGCTGGACAGCGATTACCGTTATGAAGTCGGTTACAATGATTGCACCAACCAGCAACTAGCCAAGTTGTACCTAACGTTCCTGCAGCAATACTTGCCATTTTTAATAATTTACTTACATTTAACATATAATTTTCCTTTCGATTTATTATTTTAGTATATGATTTAAATGATTCTGAGTTTGTAAAGAAAAATACTTTTCTTTTTCCAAACTGGGTTTATTATAATAAATAATGAGAGTGAACAAAAGCTTTTTTTTACTATTAATTTTTTTTGTTGTAAGTAGCATAGCTCCTACGCGTCGTTTTGCATTTGAATACATATGGATATTTAAGAGTTTTTATTTAGGTCTTGCAGGCGTTGCTTTATGGAAATTGTGTTTTGAAAAATTACACATATCTAAATGGTTTTCGGGAGGCTTGTTTGTCTTTGGATTGGCACTTATAGGATCTGTTCTAAATAGTAACTATACAGTACGTGCAGGCAGCGAACTCGATATTTTGTTGGCGGCCTGTGCACTCAGTTTTTTGTATTGGACTTTAAAAGAAAATTCTCCATTAAAACGCATACAGTATTTAGGATACGCCGTTGTTTTGTTTTTACACTTTGCACTTTGTTTGATGCTTGCCTGCCATCAACTCAATTGCGGACATACTTATCCTTTTAGTTATTTATTGACACATTATTTCTTTAATGCGATTGCGCTTTTGCAATTTATCCAATTGCCCAAATTAACAGTAGCCCATCCTTTTAGTTATATCAATTACGCTGGGTTGTTTGCAGTATTGGTATTCCCTTTTTTAGCTGGATTAGTTTTGTCGGAGAAATCGAAATTAAAACGTAGTTTTTGGTTTTTAGGAAGTATCTATGCAGGCGTATTATTAGTTGCTTCAAAGTGTAGAGGCGCTTATTTAAGTTTTGGTTGTGTTTTATGCGTAAGTTTTATCCTGTTTTTAAGAGCAAAAATTAAGCTTTCGAAAAAGCTACGTTGGATAATCGGTATAAGTGCTTTGAGTCTTTTTTGTATTGTTTGCTATAAAACGCCTAAATTACAAAGTATTATTACGCGATTGGCGAGTGGTGACATTAAAGGTTTTGCTGCCACACGATGGTATGCGGCCCAAGATGGCTTTAAAATTTTTTCACAAAAGCCTTTATGGGGCCATGGTATTACGACAACTCCCTTGCATTACTTAGAATCGTATCCGGACGTCGTCCATCACTGCTGGCAACTCCATGTACCCTTAGTACAATTTTTAATCGAGTTTGGTCTTATCGGTGGCCTAAGTTTTTTGTCGATTATTATTTTTATTCTCTATGCAGGTATTAGGGTATTAAAAAGTTCGAAATTGCCTAAAGACTATCGTTACCCCTTATTGGGCTGTTTACTCAGTTGTGTTGCGTATCTCGCTTTTGTAAGCGAATCTTCATGGGATATGTTTGTTATTTCGAGTTTTATGTGCCTTGTTGCTGGCTTTATCGTTTTCCTTTACGTAAAATATTGCGATTTTCAACCTGCTCAATCTGTTGCCTATTGGGGCCTTCGAGGTATTTATACCTTAATTTTTATTGTTTTAACCATTACCAGCATTCATGATGTCCTCGGACGATATTATTTCAGAGACTTTCTCATCAAAGCTCAAAAGCCAAGTTTTGAGTGTGTACAGTCGCTCGATAAAGCCTTGCAGTATGATCCGCATAATTTATATTATTTGAATCACGGAGGCTATTATTTCTCCTGTAAGGGTTATTTAAAATCTAAGGAATTGATGCAAAAATCAGCAGATTACTATGAGCGTTCTTTGCAAGTAAATGCGCATCAACCAGAAGTTTTGGAAAGCTTAGGTGCCTTGCATATATCTTTAAAAAATACCGCTCAAGCGATTCATTATTTTTGTAAGGCTATTACTATTTTGCCGCATCATTCCTTTGCTTATGTTCAATTATTGGATGTACTAAAGCACTTGAAACAAAAAGATCTTTATGACGAATTGTTAGCGCTTACAACCTTCATTAATCCGAGAATTACGTTTTCACAACCCGATTTGTTGGATTATTTACTAGATCGTCCATCCATCCAACAACAATGTCTGGCGTATTTTTCTTATGTTGAAAATCATTTCGATCCAAGTTTGAAAGAAAATGATTCATGGATTTTAGAACAATGTTTTAGAATGCGTTTGTTGGGTGTACCTTTGAAGCAACTACCATCCAAACAGTTACGTTTCAATGGGGATTTTAGAAAAAAACAAGATTATATAGGACATAATTATTTATATGCTACCAATCCTAATAACTTGTTCGATACAATTTCGTCGCAACCACAGCGTACTCGACATTATTATGTACCATTAGATCAACATAGCTCACCGCAAATTTTACTACACGGAAATGGTGGACCCGCTTTATTGATAACAACTTTAAAAAGTATTCATGCCCCCAAAAAAGATTTACCGATTTGGATTAATGGCAGTTTAATGAAGCATTCTCGCGAATTGTTGCAACCGCTGATTCAAAAAACTCAGGAGGTTTTTAGGTAAAATAGAGGCATTAAAACCTTGCAAATTTTTAGCAGAAGAGTTGTTATAAGATCATGAGTATACCTGCACAATCGCTTGATTTATTGGATCCAGAAATTGCGGAATTGATTCGTAAAGAAAAATGTCGCCAAGAGAAGGGACTGGAGTTAATTGCTTCGGAGAATTTTACCTTGCCCGGCATTATGGAAGCGGTTGGAAGTATTTTAACGAATAAATATGCCGAAGGTTATCCACAAAAACGTTATTATGGGGGTTGTGAACACGTCGATGGTATTGAGCAGTTAGCAATTGATCGCGCAAAAGAAGTTTTTGGTGCAGAGCACGCCAATGTGCAACCGCATTCAGGAACTCAAGCGAACGTGGCCGTTTATTTGTCCGTGTTAAAACCTGGCGATAAGTTGCTTACGATGCAACTCGATTGCGGCGGACATCTTTCTCATGGTTATTCAAAAAATATCAGTGGCATGCTCTTTAACGTTGTCCATTATGGCGTCGATTTGACAACTGGACGCATTGATTATGAGGCTTTAGAGGAAGTTGCGATGCGTGAAAAGCCCAACATGATTACTGTTGGAGCATCGGCTTATCCACGCATCATCGATTTTGAACGCATGGGACAAATTGCACAAAAATGTGGTGCTTATTTGTTGGCGGATATTGCTCATATTGCCGGTTTGGTTGCAGCTGGCTTGCATCCTTCACCTGTGCCTTATGCCGATTTTGTTACCACAACAACCCATAAAACTTTGCGTGGTCCACGTGGTGGCTTGATTTTGTGCAAAGAAAAATATGCTAAAGCCGTTGATTCTATTTTGTTTCCAGGGACTCAAGGTGGGCCTTTAATGCATGTGATTGCCGGAAAAGCGGTCTGTTTCAAGCAAGCTCTTACAGAAGGCTTTAAGGTTTATCAACAGCAAGTGATTGCTAATTCGAAGCGTTTAGCCGAAGCGTTTCAAGCCAAAGGTTATACGATTGTTAGCGGAGGAACCGATAATCATTTATTCTTAGTCGATTTGCGTCCATCGCTTCCAGAAATGACAGGAAAACAAGCCCAAGAGCTTCTAGAAGCGAATAAGATTACCGTTAATCGTAATACCATTCCAGGTGAAACACGTAGTCCTTTCCAAACAAGCGGTTTGCGTGTCGGTACAGCCGCTTTAACGTCTCGCGGAATGGGTTTGAAAGAGATGGATCTTATTGCCGATTTAATGCATCAAACCTTGTTGGCTGCAAATCCAAAAGGTAGCGATGAAATCCGTAAGTCCGTCGAAGCTTTATGTGAAAAATTTCCTTTGCCTTACTAAGAAGGATAAGTTTCAAAATCGAAGCGTAAAATTTGTTGAGCAGCATTGTAATTGGTAAAGTATCCGTTAAAATTTGATGTAAGTTTTGTTATTTAAATAGTATCTAATTGGGTTTTTCTGGGTGTTTTCACTTATATTAAATCATTTCCAAACGATAGAGATCAACGTGTAGATACGGCCGCCAAAGACGGCCTTATACCTCCATACATAATGTAGGTTATGACAATCGATTTATCGATGCCAATGTTGCTAACGAAGTAAACAAGTAACCTGATTCAAAATCGTTCGTCGATATTCTTGTACCAAACTGCATCATAAGACAATGTATAAACTCCCTAACTATTCCACTTTACTCCTTGCTAAGTCTCAGATAAAGTTAATAAAAAATTTTTCCAAACAAACAGTTATCTCCATTTTTATCCCACAATACGGCATCATTGAAGTAAAAAAAGTTTTTCTGAGAGCGAGTACAGGCAACGTAGAGCAGACGTTGGAGTTCTCGGTGGTAATCGGCGGATAAGGTGCTATCTTTGTTGTATTTATGCAAAAAAAGGCGGTCTTTATGGATATAGGGATAACGTACGGGTTTTGGGCGAATAGGACGATGAATAAAGGGCAAAATGACCGTTTCCCATTCCAAGCCTTTTGCCTTATGGCATGAAAACCCTTGTATTGCGTTTGGGTCTACTGCCACATCAACATCCAAGGTTGTATCTAGGTAAGTTCGTAGTTGCGCTTCGAGGTAGGCCCAAGATCGATGTTCTTGAACAGCTTCAAATGCTTTTTCCAACAAAATTTCGATAACAGTTTCATCGGTATCATTAGACAGACAAACATCTTGAAAAAATGTAATTAATTGTTGCGTACCTAAATAGAGATTCAAAGCAAGCGTTGATTTTCGCAGCTGTCGCAACTGCTCCAAAATACTGTCAATACTTCCTTTGCCTTGGGCGGTTTGCTCAATTTGCAAACTCAATGAATGTTTCGTCAATGTGTACGCATCTACATCAAAAAGTCCGTACAATATTCCCGCTAATTCAAAGGTATCATCCGGGAAATTGAGCAAATGAATAAAGGCTAAAACCGCACAAAATAAAGCATTCTGACGCCCCGTTGCTTTCTTAGAATGGAGTTGAAGCTGAAGCCCATGAGACTTAAAACCTTCTGCAATAGCTTGCAACCAATCATTACGGGGGGCCAAAACACAAATACTCGAAGGTTTTACCTTGTTTTCTTTCAAAAACTTCTGGATAAATTCTGCCAAATAATGAATTTCAAAGGCTTCATTAGACAGTTCTGTGGTATTTTCAGGAAGTTCAATACCTCTAAAGCAACCTTCCCAATCTGTACGTGCGGCCCTTAAAGGTACATAATCGACTTGCTGCGGATCCTTGGCCTTATTCAAAATTTTTGGAAAGTGTTCATTTAAAGCATCTACAATAGCCTTAGGACAACGATAGGTATCGGTAAAAACGAGTTCCTGCCAATGACCTTTGCGGATACGCTCTTCATGGATTTTTAAGTAAAACGCAATGTTTGATCGTGATCCATAAATCGATTGCTGCGGATCCCCAACCATCGAAAATCGATTATCTGAACGCATTTCAACCAAGCTTAACAAATACTTAAATTGATCTACATCCGTATCCTGCGCTTCATCCAACAACACATGCAGCTTTTTTTCTTTAAAAAATGCCTGGCCTGCCTCCTTTTGCAAACAATTTTGCGCCAAATGTACCAAATCCGAATGCCTCAAATAGCCTTTTCTTACACGAAACTCAAAATAATCTTTCGCTAAAATTTGAGCATAGCGTAAGGTAGCCTTCCCTAAATGTCCATAAAAAGGACGAAAAGCTTCGTAAAAACACTGCTTAAAGCCTTCGCCACCTACCGAACATTCCGGCAAAAACCCAGTTTCATCTTCTCGATAAGTCTTTTCCCATTGTTCCACAAGGCGTTTCATCCGTTCAATTTGCACACGATTACGAGATTCTGGCAGATAATCATAAATCGGACTTAGATCCATTATAGGCAAAGATTCCAACACATCCGAAGCCATCTCATTAGGTGACAAATCATTCGCTAAATCCAACAAAACTTCTTCGTCAACAAAACGCAAAACATAGTTACCTAACTCGGTTTTTACCTCAAATTGTGACAAAAATTGTTCTCGTAAAACCGCCTCATCTTGCAAAATTTCAAAAGGTTTTTGTGGATAAAATTGCTGAATATGTTGCCAACATAAACTGTGAATGGTTCCAAAAAAACTTTGCTCTAATAAGGGCAAAATGGCTTTAAAATTAGGAGATTGTTTTAATCGCTCAAATGTACGCACCTTCAATGTTTCTGCAGCTTTTCGCGTATAAGTAATTACACACAAGGCAGGCAATTCTTCTGGCTTCTCTTGAGCTAAGGTAAAAATACGTTCGACAATCGAATAGGTTTTTCCAACACCTGCCGGAGCAATTAAGGAAAAATCCTGATTAATAGATTTACAAAATAAGGCTCGTTGTAGGGCATCCGACATGTACGCTTCCCTTTAACCCAAATGCATCATTTTTTTAGGATTTTTTGCAAAATACTTCATCAAGGTCAAACGATGAATTTTGGCATTATGACGAACATCAACCGGAAAGTTTTTGAAAATCGCAAAGTGTTGAATCGGTGTGGTTTCTGAACAAGTTTTAGCGTGCAAACGTAAGGCTTCCAATAAAGCAACTCTATCCGCTTTAGATACGTTCTTTTTAGGCTCAATAACCATCGCAGGAACCACTACTTCCTTGTGTTTAAACGCAATCAATGCCGATCGAAACACTTCTTTATGTGCATTAAAAATAGCCTCACAGCAATCCGTATAGTAGGTTTTTTGAGGAGTAACAACCCGTTCTACTTTGCGTCCACAGAACCACAATCTTCCTTGGGCATCTTTGTAGCCCAAGTCGCCCATACGATGCCAGATTTTCCCATTGAAACGAATCTTCGCCTTCTGGGTGGCTTCCGGATTGTTTAAGTAAGATTTGCTGATATACGGCGCACAAACAACGATTTCACCGATTTCTCCTTGCGGTAATTCAGAGGGTAAAACATCCACTGCTTCATCCGAAATTGGCACAATACGCACTTCAACCCCTTCGACAAGCTTTCCAACGCAGGTCCCTTTGCCAGCAAGTGTCTGCTGATAAGTCTCTTCCAAAACTTCTCGTGCAGAAATACAAGCAATTGGCAAGGCCTCTGTAGCCCCATAAGGCGTATAAGCCGTACCATTTGGTAACAAATCTTGTACGCGTTTTAATAAATGCGGATGTACCGGTGCTCCTGCCAAAAAGACACGCTTTAATGCAGGAAAAGATAGATTTTTCCTTTCGCAATACTCCACAATCTTCGTCCATAAACGAGGTGATCCGAAGCTATGCGTAACCGAACAAGTTTGTAGAGCCTCCGCAATATAAGCCGGATTCAGACGACTGGGATGCGAGGGATTCATTTCAGGTACGACAGTTGTCATACCAAAAGCCGGATTATAAAGCGAAAAAACTGGCAATAGTGGCAAATCCACCTCGCCTGCTTGTATTTTAAATAACTGCTGCAAAGCTTCGATTTGCGCATTGAAATCTTGATAGGTATAAACAGCGCCTTTTGGGGCCCCTGTTGACCCCGAAGTAAACAATACAGCTGCGGTTGCTTCTAAATCATTTTCTTGCTGCAAATGACACACAAAGTTTTGCTTCTTCAGCTTTTGCTTGAGTTTACTGGTAATAAAAATAACCTTTTTAAACCGTATCCATCCTTTTAATAAAAAAAGCGGCAAACGGGCTTTAGGACTTGCCAATAAAAAATCAGGTTGCGTCTTGCGCGTACATGCAACAAAATTTTTGAGGCCCATACCTGGATCGATAACAACCGGTATTGCCCCTAAGCGCAACAATGCAAAAACTGCAATGAGAAGATCTTCTCCTGGCGGTAATAAAATCAGCACCTTTTTCCCACGCGAAAATTTTTTGGAAAACAAATACGTAGCCAACAAATCAACTTCATGGTGCATTGCTGCAAACGAACGATCTTTGTAAGACAGTTGCTTACCTTCCCGTATAGGAAGCTTTAAACCAATTGTATCAGGTTGTTGACGGGCGGATTCTGCTAAAGCTTCAACAAGGTTCATGAGAGAAAGGTATTCCAGTTAAAAGCTTTCCAAGCCGTACGCAATTGATTGATTTCCTTAATACCACCGGTTGCAAAATCAGGCTTTCCACCACCATTTGCCCCTAAAGGCTTCAAGAACTTTTGTATAAGAGCTCCAGCCAAATATCCTTGCTTAATCGCTTGTTCTGAGCAAAAAACAAGTACGATACCCTTATTATCGAATTCTCCTGCGGCTAATAAAATATCCGTTTTATTTTGCGAAAAGTAGCTCTTCCCTAAACTCCTTAAAAGCTGCATATCGGCCGATTGAATTTGAAATTGTACGCATTGCAACCCATTAACATCAGCTGCTTGTTCAATCGTACTCCCCACATTTTTTTGAAGGAGCTGGCGGTATTTGGCTTCTAAATCTTGCTTTTGCTCATTTAAGCGTTGATATTTATCAAAAACGCCCTCCAAAGTGCATTCCATTTGATTTTCCAACTGTTTCACTGCTTGCAACAACTGCACAGTAGCATCGTAAGCAACTCGACCGGCAATCGCTTCGATACGTCGCACACCAGACGCAATTGAACTTTCTTGGACAATCTTCAAAAGCCCTAATTCACCTGTAAATTGCGCATGCGTTCCACCACATAATTCCGTTGAAAAATCTCCTAGTTTTACAACACGAACACGATCGCCATATTTATCTTCGAAAAAGGCCAAACAATTTTCAGGACGTTTGTCGAAATCCATTTCTTCGGTAACGACTGGCACATTTTCTAAAATTTTCTCATTGCACAAACGCTCTATGGTTTCTAATTGTACATCCGACAATTTCTCGAAATGCGAAAAATCAAAACGCAAAGATTGATCTGTAACCAACGAACCAGCTTGATGAACATGTTCCCCTAAAACCTTTCGTAGAGCCCAATGTAACAAGTGGGTTGCAGTATGATGCCGCGCAATTTGAAGGCGACGCTCGTAATCGACAATTAAGCGTACAGGTTTGCCAATGAATTGCTGTACATCTTTAAAAGCCATACCTTCGATAACATGCAACAGAACACTACCATTCCATACAGTATTCACAACAGAACACTTACGACCATCTTCAAAGATAATCATACCTGTATCGCCAATTTGCCCACCTTTTTCTCCATAAAAAGGACTTGCCTCAACTGTTACATAAATCTTTCCGTTTTCTGTCGTAACAGCTTCAACCAAAGAACTCCAATCGCGAATCTTTTCACGATCATACCCAATAAATTCGGTTTTTTTATCCGTTTCTTGAGCTAAAGCAACTACCGACTTTTTGGTAGCAGCTTTTGAACGTTCTTTTTGCTCGATCATAGCGGCTTCAAAGCCTTCCGTATCCACCTTTATTCCACGTTCTTTAGCGATTAATTGCGTCAAATCGACCGGGAATCCATAGGTATCATACAATTGAAAAACCTTTTCTCCTGACAAAATTGTTAGGTTTTCTGAGGCCCAACGATCAAATAAACGCAAACCACGATCCAGAGTAAGCTGAAAGTTTTGTTCCTCTTTTAATAAAACTTTTTTTATCGTATCCGCTTGTTGTCGTAATTCTGGGAAAAAATCTCCCAATTGTTCAACAATCACTGCTGATAATTCCGAGAAAAAGCCGACAGGCAATTGGAGCTTTTGCCCAAAGAGAATAGCACGTCGAATAATACGTCTAAGCACATAATTACGACCTTCATTGCCAGGCAAAATACCATCCGCAATGGCAAACGACAAGGTTCGAATATGATCCGCGATAATCCTAAAAGCGCAATCCTTCAATACTTCTGGATGATTTGTACCATCTTCATTTAACGGAATACGACCTTCATACGGGTGACCAGAACGCTGTTGTAACCAATCAAAAATAGCTGTAAAAAGATCACTGTCGTAATTGGATGGCGTCTTCGAAAAATCTGTAAAATTGCGTGTTGTCGCAAAAATACCGGCAATACGCTCAAATCCCATTCCGGTATCGACAAATTTATCTTTTAACAATTCAAAACTGCCATCCGGTAACGCATTGTATTGCATGAAAACCAAATTCCAAATTTCAATACAACGGACATCTCCTTGATTAACTAAACGCCCCTTAGAATCGCCATTTGGCGTCAAATCGATATGAATTTCGGAACAGGGTCCACAAGGTCCCGTATCGCCCATCATCCAAAAATTGTCCTTTTTATGGCCAAAAACAATATGTATCGATGGATCAAGCCCTTCTTGGCGGAAAATCTCCTCCCAAATGCCATAGGCTTCCTCATCAAATGCTGCAGGTTCACCCGATTCTGGCTTATAAACAGTCGCATAAAGACGCTCTTTAGGCATCTTCCAAACTTGCGTTAAGAGCTCCCAAGCCCAACGAATGGCTTCTTTTTTGAAAAAATCACCAAAGGACCAATTTCCTAACATTTCAAAAAAAGTATGATGATAGGTATCAAAGCCAACTTCCTCTAAATCATTGTGCTTGCCACCTGCACGAATGCATTTCTGCGTATCAGCTACCCGCAATGCATTGGGCTTCCGTTCACCTAAAAAATAAGGAACAAAAGGATTCATGCCAGCATTCGTAAAAAGTAAATTGGGAGCTTCCGGCAACAGCGAACTCGATGGAACAATGCTGTGCCCCTTGCCTTCAAAAAACTTTAAAAAACTTTCACGAATCTCTTTAGATCTCATCATGTTCTTAGTTGTATAAGATCTACATCCTTAAAGCAATTCTTTTTCAAAAATTTATTAGGAAAAAACTTTTTGAAAAAAGTTCCTTCCTAAAACCATCCTCAAAAACTTTATTCATTTTGCAACAGTGTTGCAAAATAAGTAAAAAGTTTTAAGGAGAGTTTGAGAGGATTTTTCACAAAAAATTCTCTTAATTAACTTCACAACATCCCTTGTAAGATCAGCTGAACGGGGGCGTGGTCGGAACCCATAACATCTGCCAAGATTTCGCACGAATCGACGCGAGGCATTAAACTTTTTGAAGCAACAAAATAGTCAATACGCCACCCCACATTACGTTCGCGAGCTCTTGCACGATAAGACCACCAAGAATACTGTTTAGGTAAATCCGGGTGCAGATCCCTGAAAACATCGACAAGAGCACAATCCAGTGTTTGAGTAAACGATTGACGTTCTTGATCGGTAAAACCGGCATGAAAATGGTGTGCTTCTGGATTTTCAAGATCAATAGGATAATGTGCAACATTCAAATCACCACACCATAAAATTGGCTTTTTTACCTGCAAATCGATAAGTAATTTTCTAAAATTGACATCCCAAATACCAACACGATAAGGTAGCCGCTGTAACTCGCTTTGGGCATTAGGAACATAGGTATTAACAAGATAAAACGTCTCAAATTCGGCTACAATGATACGTCCCTCAGGATGCTTCGGATCCACATCCAAAAGGCGTACCTGTATAGGCTCCTTATTGGTCAAAATCGCTGTACCCGAATACCCTTTTTTTACTTCGCAATGATTAAAATACTTATGCGAAAAACCAGAAACTTCAGGGCAAACATCACCATAAACTTTTGTTTCCTGTAGGCACAAAATATCGGGTTGATGCTCTTCAACGAACTGGTTAAAATTTTTACCTAAAATGGAACGTAAGCCATTAACATTCCAAGAGATAATCTTCGTCGTCATCAATAACGAACTCCTGGAGCAATCGGCATGGACTTTTCCCAATCGGCCGGTCTTCCCCAAGGCAAACGAGAATCATCCAATGCTTCGGTACTTTCCACGGTTTGCGAACAACCTCCAAGCAAACCTAAGACAACAACTGCTAAACAATAAAAAGGTCTCATTGTTTTTTCTTTATGCAATAGGTACTTTTGGTCAAAGGCAACAATTTATTTCTAAAAATGCGTTTGTTGGCCGCTAAATACTCTAAAATCTTGAAAACATTTTCTACGTCTGAAGTTAAATTTAGAGCATTAGCAACTTCTTCGGGACTAAAATAATAGCCTGCTCGCTCGCTTAAAAAGTGTACGATTTGTTGCTGAATAGTGAGAAATTTCTTAGCAGCCTTTTTACCTGCTTCAACACCAGGTTGATGATAAGCATTAATGCGCACAAAACTTGCATAGAAACCAACAGCGCGTTCAAATAAAGCAATCAAGGCTCCTAAACTTTGTGCATTAAGATGCTTCATTGTTAAGGTAATCGAAGGCCGATTAACCTCCGTTAAAGCTTCACGGGTACCTAAAAAGAATCCTTCGAGGAAATCACCGCTTGTAAGCTCACCTTCAACTTTTACATGAGATGCATTACGCGATACTTGGACTTCAATAAAGGTTACAAAGCTATCATCCAATCCATCCCGTAATTGTTGTACATAAGCATGTTGATCGGTAGAACCTTTGTTACCATAGACCGTTAAGCCTTGGAATACTTTACGTCCATCCAGTGACAATTTTTTCCCCAAGGATTCCATAATCAGCTGTTGCAAGTATTTCGGAAATAAGGCCAAAGAATCTTTATAAGGTATAACAACCATGTTCTTCTTACCACAACCTTCTGTACAGGAATACCAGGATAAAGCTAACATCATCGCAGGATTATTTAGAACCTCCGTATTGCGTGTCAAAATATCCATTTCGGTTGCACCTTGTACCAGCGCACTGATATCCATATTTTGCAAAGCACAAGGCAATAAACCAACATTGCTAAACAAACTTGTTCGTCCACCAACCCAATCCCACATAGGGAAACGTGCCAACCATTCTTCTTTCTGCGCCAATTGATCCAATTCGCTACCTTCGCATGTAATCGCAACAGCGTGCTTATTGAAAGGAATTTTTTGCTTCTCAAATGCAGCTCGTACTTCCATCAAACCATTACGAGGCTCTGGAGTACCTCCTGACTTTGATGTCGTTAATACAAGGGTTTGCCCTAAATGCTTATTTAGCTTTTTAAGAACACGATGGATACCATCCGGGTCGGTATTATCGATAAAAATCGCATGTAGCCCCTTCGGTTTACGCTCTAAAGCTTCGGAAAGTAATTGGGGGCCCAATGCCGAACCTCCAATACCAATACAAAGCAAGGTTTTAAACGGTCCAGAACTGCCTTGTACTTCCTGATTGATAATTTTATCAGCAAACGCTCTTACCTTCAGCCAATTATCATGTAAAACAATATTAATCGCTTGTTTAGGGGCCAATTGGAAATTACGCAACCAATAGTGTCCCACCATACGTTTTTCGTCTGGATTCGACAAATGTCCTGCTTCCAAAGCTTCCATTTCATTGAAAGCGCGAACAATCTTAGACTGCATAGAATGCAAGAAATTATCCTTAAAAAACACCTTACTTGTATCCAATGAAAGCTTCAATGGATGCAAATAAACAAAATACTTTTTAAATGTTTCCCAACTCATAATTTACTTTAAATACATTTTCAAATTTTTTGCAACCTTTATCGTGTACGTTCTGCAACATCCTTTTGTAACCAAGCTTTTAAAGCTGCCAACTTTTCATTAGCTTCCTGCTTAACTTGAGCCAAAGCATCACCTTCTTCAATCTCAGCATGTACATACAAATACATCTTTAATTTGGGTTCTGTACCGCTTGGACGAATAGCAACACTACAACCATTAAGCATGCGCATAATCATGAAATCTGCTTGCGGTATTGCTTTGCCATCAGCATCTTCAAAAAGACTTTTATCTTTAAAATCTTGAACGGATAATACACGACTTTCTGCAATGCGTTTAGGTGTATTCTTTCGGTAAGAAGCCATAAGACGCTGAATCTTCTGGACCCCTTCTGCACCTTCAAAAGTAAAGCTTAGCAGATCCTCATTAAAATATCCGTATTTGCAGTAAATCTCATCGAGGTAATCTTTGAAACGAATTTCTTTTGCTCGGAAATAAGCAATTAATTCGCAAAACATAAAGGTAGCTGCATTCGCATCCTTATCTCGAACCGCATCATTTGCCAAAAAACCACAACTTTCTTCTGCCGCCAAGAGTAAAAAAGATCCATTTTTAAGCATGAAATCTTTGCGTGTTTGGTAAGAACAGCGCGTGTAATCGAGTTTCAATCCTTTTGAACGGACTAAGCGTTCCGTAAGTGATTGTTCATAGTCATGCAACTTTTCTCCCATCCATTTAAAGCCGGTATGGGTTTCAATGAGTTTTAAGCCATTTTTAGTGGCAAAAGATTTTAATAAAGGTGTAGTTACCAAAGACTTCATAACCACCAGTTTGGGAAGATCCTTTTCGATTATTAATTCCAAGCGTAACAAGGTTTGCAGCCGATATTCAGCTAACATAATAGCGATCGTATTGCCATTTAACAAACACCATTCTCCGTTATGATCGCGTAAACAGGCCGACATCCGGTCTCCATCTGGATCTGTCGCAACGATCACATCTGCATCACATTTATCGG
Organism: Opitutales bacterium; assembly: GCA_046881885.1. Classification (GTDB taxonomy): domain Bacteria; phylum Verrucomicrobiota; class Verrucomicrobiia; order Opitutales; family UBA9783; genus JBKSMP01. Next base: position 40,659 of record JBKSMP010000022.1, on the reverse strand, counting down.
CGGTTTCTATCGCTAATGCTAAGGATTCTTTATTGTCAGGATTGGGCAATTTAACCGTCGGAAAACCTCCATCCATTTTCATTTGCTCTTCGACAGGCAACAAATCCCATTCGAAGTTTTTCATGAGCGGTACAATGCAAACGGATCCTGTTCCGTGCATTGGTGTATAAACAACTTTTGTACCCCTCAATTTTTTAAATAAAAGACGATCCAATAATGCATCTTGTACACATTCCAAATAAGCTTCATCAATTAATGGCGACAAATGGAACATGTAACGAAAATCTTTTTCCAAAAAATCCAAAACCTCAGCATAATTAATCTGTTGAATTTGACGCGTAATACCATGGGCATGGGTTTCATTAATCTGAGCCCCATCTTCAAAATACACCTTAAAACCGTTATCAAAAAAAGGATTGTGGCTTGCAGTAATCATAACACCAGCCGTTGTCTTTAAATAACGGACGGAAAAACTAAGTTGTGGTGTAGATCGAGGTCCATCAAAAACATAAACATCGCCCCCCAAAACACTCCATGTAGAAGCAACTAATTCAGAAAAATGTTTTGAAAAATAACGTGAATCATGAGCTACTACCAACCCAGGACGACGTTGATATTCACAAGAAGTTTCTAGGTAAGACTTGCAGTAATTAAATAATCCCAATGTGGCAGCAATCACATTAAAATCGTTCATGCAATTGCATCCTACGGCCGCCCTTAAATATAATTGTTCTTCAGCATCGTATTCAGCGCGTGTGGGCATCGTACCGATGATACGCCCACGCATTCCTGCTGTACCAAAATCAATACGTTTAAAAAAGCGATTATTTAACTCTTCCCAAGCTTCTTTTTCAACGAGTTCTTGGACACTTTTTACGGCAAATTCAGGCAAGTTTTCTGTACGAATAAATTCAAGAATATTCTCAAGTGTTGATTTTAATAATAGATCTCCATTAAAAGCCTTTTCCAAACGTTCTATGAGTGTCTTCATGATCCTCCTCCAAATACAATCCTTCTAATTCTTCGTACTTACGAGGCATACAGTCCCATTTTTTAGAAAATTCACGAGCATCTTCAGCAAATAATGGACTTACCTCTAAGAGCCTATTGTTAAGCTGAATGCACTTTTCTGCAAGCTTTTTCTCATCAAAAATGCACTTTTCTCTCAACCAACGTAACCAGCAACGCGTTTGATCTCTTAAGCAGGTTTCAGGAGTATCATTTCCGGTCGCATTTTTTACCGGACTAAATTCATCTTCACGTGCAACTTCAAGCAGCAAGGGCTTATGGGCATAAGGCAAGGCATCAAAAATAAAACTCTCTAACTTGTAAACAAGCTGCTTACATTCCTCTTGAGAATCCGGATTCCAAGCTTCCATTTGTTTTTCAACAGCATGATAAGGTAATTTTATTTCTGTAGCTTTTTTAATAAAGGCCAAAGATAAAAGATGTATAGCAGTGTTGCCATACCGAAAAACAAGTTGTCCCGAGCTATCCTGTTTTTTGGCCAATTCATCTGGCAATTCAGTGTATTCTACTAAACGCAATCCATTACCTTCTTGAACAAACACTCCTACACGCTCTTCTGGGTTTCTCTTGGCAATAACTTTTGTCGAAAAATCTGAGTTTTCTGAAAGATGCAAACCCAAAAATAAGGTATCTCCTAAAATAACAAGCGGATTGTCGACTTGAAAGTAACTAATCGTTTTTACACCCCAATCTTCTAAAGCATCCAATAAACCACTTCTTTTCAGCGCATTAAAGACTCCTCCGTGACCATCAGGGAAATAACGTACAGACCCATTTCTTTGGATTAAATAACGGTTTTGGCTATCAAAAGCAGGAACCGTTCCTTGCTTAAAAAAATGAACGTACTTCAAATTATACCAATTGTTTTGTTGAAAAGCTGCAACGGTAGCCTCATGCGTATCCTCACTCGTCATAATCAACCAGTTAAAAGGTCTTCCATAACACCGTTGTAATGCAATCAATTTTTCGGCAAATACTTGAAATAAAGGTTTTCTTTTTAGGGGAGTTACGGGAAATAAGCCCTTAGGGCCATCAAAATTCAGACGCGTTCCTAACCCTCCAGCAACCGTTAAAAAAGCAACTTCGCCATTTTTAAAGCATTGTTCGCCTTGAGTCCGTAAGGCCTCATTTAAATGATTTTTATCGAAACAATGAGGACATGTCCACGCTTGTTCATTCCTTAAAAGACCAGGCTTTGACCGATTTAAGGCCTGCAAATAAGTAGACCAATCTTCAGGTGTTTTTTCTTCAAATGACTTCTGAAAGCACACTTTTTGATCTTGAGACAAATACGACAAAAAATGTTCTAATTGTTTTTCCAAAACGAATTTAATTGTAATCGTTAATACATTTCTTGTGCGTCACGCTCTCTCAATTCTTCGTCAATCTCGTTTAGCAATTGAAACGTTCGATGAGCCTTATCCAAAGCAGCATCCCAAACAAAAAACAACTGCGGCATGTGCTTTAAACGTACCATTTTAGCCACACGGTATTGAATAGCCTTACGTATTTTTTTCAAAAATTCGAAAGATTTTTTCTTTTCCTCGGGACTAAATACAGAAAAATAAACATCCGCCGCTTTTAAATCTGCTGTTGCTTTTACTTGAGTAATCGTAATGCTTACGGCCTCTGCTGTAAAATTTTGATGTAAATAATCACTAATGGCACGCTTCAAAAGCTCATTAACGCGAATAATTCTAAAGTTTTCCATAATTACAGATCCGGTTGTCGCGATACCATTTCATAGCATTCAATCACGTCACCTTCTTGGAAGGTTTCTGCTAAATTACTCAACTCAATACCGCATTCGTAGCCAGATTTAACTTCTGTAACATCATCCTTAAAGCGCTTCAACATTTGAATATGCGTATCTGCAAGAACCTTGCCAGAACGAATCAGTCGTGCAGCTCCATCGCGAATCATACGACCTGCAACCACCATACAACCCGCAATTTGATTCTTCGAAAGCGCAAAAACTTTACGAACCTCAGCGGATCCCAACTTATTTTCAGACCATTCTGGATCCAATAATTCGCGCATAGCATCCTTAACCTGATCAATTAGCTCGTAAATGATATTATGCTGTAAAATGCGAATTTGATGATGTTTTGCAGCCGCTTGAACGCCATTTTCAAGACGCGTGTTAAACCCAACAACAATGGCTTGAGCAGCATGAGCTAAATTTACATCATTTAAATTAATTTGGCCCACTTGTGCATCCACAATTTCCAAGGAAACCTTTTGGCTTTGAATTGCCATCAAGCAATCCGACAAAGCCTCAACACTGCCATGTACATCTGCGCGAAGAATTACCTTCAAAACCTTCTTTTCGGTTGATTGAATAGCGGCCATCAACTCCTCAACATTCTTGACTTTGTGCGTATTATTGGCTTCTTCCTGCTTCAACTGACGTGCTACTTCTTCGGCTTCACGACGTGCTTCTTTCTCGTTTTTAACAACACGGAAATTAGCTCCCGCATCCGGTGCACCCGACCAACCTAAAATTTGAACAGGTGTTGCTGGCGTAGCTTCTTTCATTTTTTCGCCATTTTCATTCAAAAGCGCACGAACTTTACAAAAATGAGGCCCACAAACAAGCACATCCCCAGGTTTCAAAGTACCTTTATTGACGATTACTGTAGCTGTTGCTCCGCGGCCTACCTCAATCCGAGACTCAATAATAACACCTTCTGCAGAACCTTTCGGATTGGCCTTCAATTCCATCATTTCAGCTTGCAAAAGCACTAACTCCAACAACTTAGAAATATTCGTCCCTTTAAGCGCAGAAATACCTGTACAAAGTGTTTCACCTCCCCAATCTTCCGAAGTAATGCCATGTTTTTGCATTTGTTGCTTGATCTTGTCCTCGTTAGCACCTTTGGCATCCATCTTATTGATCGCAACAATGACCGGAACATTCTCCTTTTGGGCGAATTGCAAAGCTTCTTCCGTTTGAGGCATAAAACCATCGTCAGCTGCTACCACAAGAATAGCAATATCGGTAACGGTGGCACCTCGTTGACGAATTTTCGAAAAAGCAGCATGCCCTGGTGTATCCAAGAATGTAATTTTCTTACCTTCATGCTCCACCTGATAGGCACCCACGTGCTGAGTAATACCTCCCGCTTCTTTGGCTGCAACATGGGCCTTGCGAATATAATCTAATAAGGTTGTTTTTCCGTGGTCTACGTGCCCTAAAATACAAACAATCGGTGGACGTGGTTCTAGATACTTAAGCTCATCTTCTTGTCGCTTTTTTTCCTCATCTACCTTCTTTTGTTGAGGATTGTCTACGGTTGGTGTACGATGCTTTAAAATGAGTTCAACCTTATACTTATTGGCAATTTTTTGAGCAATTGTCTCATCAATAGTTTGATTCATGGAAGCAAAAATACCTTGTTCCATTAACTCTGAAATCAAACGAAAAGGCTTTATATTCAATAAATTTGCAAAATCACGAACTACGATCGGAGGCTTCAAGGTTATTTGACGAACTTCTTGAGGCTCATCTGTCTTTACTTCAGTCTTAGCTTGTAAGTTAGCTCTTGGTTGAATTTGAGGGGCTCGCATAATCGGCGGCTTTGGCATCAACAAATTTACTTTTGGCAAAACAACCGAATTTTTAGGAGGCAATTTTGGCATCTCCAATTTAGTCGCCAAATCTAATTTTTTTTCAGTTTTTGGGCTAACAGGCTCACGCGGTGCAACTGAACTTGCATTTGCTACTATTAAGGTATTTGGCTTTTTAGGAAGTGCAGGCGCAGCTTTAACAGTAGTAGATACCGGTTTGGTAACGGACACTTTTTCGGCAGACTTTTTCTCCGTAATAGGCGCCTCAGAAGCTTTCTGTCCTTGATTTTGAAATTCCTTTAAGAATTCTTCAGCGTAAAGATTAGGTATGGTACTGGAAGGACTTTTGACATCCATTCCTCTTTTTTGAAGTAGCTCAAGGACTTTTTTGTTTTCCATATTGAGCTGACGCGCCAACTGATAAATCCTTACACTCATAATTACACCAACTTACTATTACTTATTTAAAACTTCTTTTGCTTCCTTCAAAATAGCGCTTGCTTCTTCAGTTGTAATACCACAGGCCACCAAATCGCCTTCTGTTACCCCTTCAAAAGCTTCCAAACTGGTAATACCCATTTCCACCAATTGAGCCGCAGTTTGACTGGTAATCGAAGGCAATTGCGAAAGGACTTGCATGGCATGAACCTTCTTTTCTTCAAACCCAAACTCAATTCTCTGCAAACGATTAACTTCAATTTGCCAATTCAACAAACGCGACGTTAAACGTAAATTCTGCCCTTTCTTGCCTACAAAAATTGCAAAATCTTTTTCCTCTAACTCGAAACGAATAATGTGATTATCTTCGTCAACAGAAATGGACAATGGAGTTGCAGGACGCACTGCTTCACGCAATAAAACTAAAATATCGCTCGAATAACGAATGACGTCTATTTTTTCTTGCCCTAACTCCTTTAAAACATTCTTAATACGGGAACCGCGTGTACCCACACAAGCTCCAACAGGATCGATTTTGCTGTCTTTTGTATCAATGCAAATCTTTGTTCGATAACCAGGATCACGCACAATAGCACGAATAACAATCGTTCCTTCCGCTAATTCCAAAACTTCATTTTCTAGCAATTTACGAACGAAATCAACATGACTACGTGTAATAATTAATTCTGGTCCTCTAGGCGTATTCTTAATTTCTTGAAGTAAGCAACAAATACGTTCTCCGGGTACATAATCATCGCTCCAAATCGCATCTTTTCGGTGTAAAACCGCTTCGGCTTTACCAAAATCAATGGTCAAATCACCTTTGTCTTTATAGCGAACAATCCCTGAAATAATGGTACCTACACGATCTTGATATTGTTCATAGATGTGTTCTTTTTCGAAGCGACGAATTTGCTGCATAATCGACTGACGTGCCGTTTGGGCTGCGATACGGCCCAAATAAGAAGGATCTATCTCTTTTTCAAAGATGCTTCCTAATTCTACATTGGGATCGGACTGTCTTGCTGTTGTAATATTGATTTCATTAACGGAGTCGCTTACCGAATCAACAACTTTTAATTGTGCCCAAGCCTTCAAACTTCCCGTACGTGGATCGATTTCAACGCGTACGTCTTGCCCTGAATTCAAACTCTTTTTAGCCGCATTGCTCACCGCAGCAGCAATGGACGCAATCATGACATCACGACTGATGCCTTTTTCCTTCTCCATGTATTCTAGGACAGATAATAATTCGCTTCTCATAGGATTACTATAATAAAAAAACTTTTTAGCGACATTTGTCAATCATTGCCTCAAGTTTTTAACAAAGAAGCGTTTTAAAGGCCCATTCTAATTGTTTCGTTGCAGTATACAAAATACATTTACAGAGCTTAATCCTACGATCAGCAGGACTAAGCTCTTTTGTGTGATTTTTATTAAAAAAATTTTACTTTCCGTCTACATAGTTTACACAATTATCATACCACTGTTTAAAGAATTGATAATTAGGTTCTCCTGTTTCAAGACGCATAGCAACTCCTTGAGGAACACGTGTAAAATCTGTAAACTCAGGTTCCGGAAAATTCTGTAATCTGAGCGCAGATATTAAATATTGAATACATTCTGGCAAACGATAGAATCTGTTATCCTTATCCCAATCAGGTGATAAATCTACATTTTCTCCCCCCACTGATTTCATTTTTAAATCTCCACAAAGCTTATCTAAAACATTGGTATAAAAACTAAGATCAAGTGCAGCAATAACTTCGTCTATAGAATACCCTTTTATGTAAATCTGCAATTCTTCAACGGCTCGTGAACAAAATGTATTGGCAGAAGGCAAAAATTTCTTTACAAAGTTAAATTGAAGTAATCGTTCACGATTTTTAGTTCTTAAGAGATCTAAAAATAGAGCCCGTTGAATCATGTTTTCTTTGCCATAGCCTATTTTTGTACCTCTGTAAGTTCTAAGGCTGCTATCTAATTTAGATATTAATCCTCTTAATTGTATGTTTTCTAACCTCTCAACCTGTACAGGTCGATTAAGGTCTGGTGGTATATTGGTTGGTATCATATTTGTTTTCCTTTGGTTATAAAATTTTCATCTTTTATACAACCTGAAGCTCGCAGACTAAATCTACGAGCTTACAAGAAAATATAATTAGAACTTTGCGAAAAATATCAAATTTATAAACCTTCCCTTTCGAAGAATTTTTTTGTATTTTCAAACCAAGTTTTAAAAAACTCTGGATTTGGCTTCCCATCTGCTAGGCGAATAGGAATATCCTTTGGTACACGATCGAAATTTGTAAACTCCGGTTCTGGAAAGCTTGGATCGATAGCTAGAAGCTGATATATTGCTTTCATTATTCTTGGACATTCTGCTACAGATTCACATTTTTTGATATAAATTCCATCCTCACCAATACCAGGTTCTTTAATAAGGTCTTGCAATTTATAAATCATTTCATCTTTGATGTGATATTGCATAAAGTCAACATCATCAATAGCTCGCGGCACAAGACAATCTTTACAGCCGTCTAGTGATAATTCCATAAGTTGAAATTTAAAAATTTCTTTATAGTTTTTGGTATTGCAAAGATCTAAAAAAATGGCCCTACCAATCAAATCACAACCATAATTACCGACTCTTTCATGCTGTTCCTTGAAAGACAGTTCCATTGATACTTCACATTGATTTTTTATTTGTTGTATAAGATTTTCTTTTGTATCTATTGTTTGAATCATAATTTGTTCTTGTAATAAGTTTTCTGGGATTAAACACATATATCATTTCCTTTCTTTTTATTTTTGTTCTTTAGGTTTGGCGAGTTCGATTGGATTTACTATTTTATCATTTCTAAAAGTAAACATAATTTGTGTAAAAATTTCGTTATTTTCGACACCAGCAAAGTGACTATTGTTATTGGGAGTAAGGATATTTAATTGAATACTACCTCCTTGAAAAACATAAGTATGGTCCGTTTTTATTTCCTTTCCATTTGTATTTGTCGAAAAATTCGAGTAATTTGTTGTTTGACTAGCAATAGTTCCTTCAGTAACATAGATTTCAATATCATTAGGTACAATTAGAAAACCTAAATTACTGTCGCCATTCCAATGAGGCATTACAGCTAAATTTTGATATAAATCTTTTGCTTGAGTAACTACAGAATCTGGATGAATAGAATTGCACCAACAAGAAGACATTATACTTTGGTCTTGACCAAACACTCGTGTTAAAACAGTTCCCGGTTTCAATTTATAAATAGTAACATTACCATTAAACGTATCTATTTCACGCTGTAACTGTCCTGAATAGCTTTCAATGTTAAAATCTTTAGGACAAGTAATTTTTAAATTGGGTACTTCTTTTCCATTACCATCCTTGAATTTATATGTTTTTTCTGTATTAGCTTCTTGACAAGATTCCAAATCGATTTTTAATTCACCTAGATTTTGGGGATGCTTAACTTCTTCATTTGTTTTAAATCCTAAGTTATTACATATAAGGTAACATTCCTCTCTGTTAGGTTTTGGAAATCCATTAGTGGTTTTTTTCTGACCTTTGTCATTATAATTATAGGCTCCCCCATCTTCACATTCCTTAAAAAAATCAACTGACCCCTTAAGGCCTGTTGTAGTTGCTGCTTGCTTTAATCCAATCTTTATAGCCTTTTGTATATTAGCAGCAGAAAAATCTTTACACCTACTAACTTCACTAAGTATAACCAATGCTGCTGAATAAACAGCTTTAGCTTCTGTAGATATAGTTCCACGCCTAATCAAAGAATGGAAAACTTGTTGACTTTCACTAAGGTTAACAATCGTTTTTAATTGACTTGGAGTTCTTGTGTCTACTTTCCTTTGCGATCGCAATGTTGCTTTACTTGAAAAACTTCTACTACTTATTTTTGTTTTTGATGTTATACTACCTGTTCGTTTACTTACTGCTACATTTCTTTTGCCGTGTGCCCTTTTTCTAAGAGCATTAAAGGCTTGAGAATAACTAACGGCACGATTATCATTCCCAACCTTTGGAATAAATCCCACTCCTAATCATTTTATAAAACCTAAATCATTTTGTCAAGAAACAAGTGTATGCCTAAAAAAATAAAATATTTTTTCAATATCAAGCATTTTTGATTTTTTTGTCCAAGAATTTACAACAAAACTAACATGAAATCAAATAAGTCTTCTCTTGCTATTGGTTGATTTTTGATTAAAATAAAAAGTATGCCTATTTATCAATATCGTGTTTGTATCCCAGAAACTGCTCGAAAAGATTGTCCTGTCATTGAAGTTCAGCATAGCTACAAGGAAAGTTTGGAGAGGGATCCCAAAACAGGTTACAAATTAGAACGTATTTATACGGCCCCCAATCTTTCCAAAGGGTATTCGGAAGGACATACGAAAAAACTTCTTTCGGACAAAAACATTGAACAACATGGGTTTAGTAAATATGTTCGTGATCCGATTTCTCAATGCTATGTAAAAACTGCCGGACATGAAGGCCCAGCCACGTTTAAAAGCTTACATTAGGTTTTGATGAAATCAGACTCAAAAACTTCTCAAGATTTTTTCAAAAATGCCTGCAACTTCAACCGTGAATACAACACGGGAAGTAAGAAATTGCGTCGAGCGATTGCCTCACAAATGAATTTACGGTCAATCGGTCGAGATCTAGCAAGCCATGAATTAAAAATGTTCTCGGATTACACAGTTACTACTTATATTTCCGTATTGAAACAGATTTTTTATCGATGAAGTGACTGCGTGAAATCCCAATTTTCGCTCAAAACGGCCATAAGGACTAGTAGTACGCGCTATTTTACAGATCCGTAGATCGGTACTACTGCGCTGGGACTTGGACCGCAAGACTTGATCCAAAACTTGCACATCATGGGCCTGTTTTTTGAAAATCTTTGCTGTTTGTTTCTAGGCGTTAAACTATTACTGCGCATTGTCGATATTTTTTACAAAGATAATGTTCCCATATATCAATTATCTCTCAATTGAGTGGAATAGGCAAAAATTATTCGATATTTTGCTTAAAAACTATTACTTAAAAACCTGCCATTAGAAGCAGGTTTTTAAGGTTCAAAAGGCTATGAATACAAAGGATTACGCTTTTTGGATCAGCTTATCGTTATCCTTATTAGGGAGAAGGATTTGGATAATAGCGTTATTATCTTGAGAAATAAGTTCCAACTTGCCGTTCCATTTAGCGACAATATCTTGGAATTCAGGGAAGCTGATGCCGAGTTCAACTTCGTCGCCTAATTTTTGATCCTCGATAAACATCCCCTTAAGAGCTTTTGCGGAAAAATCACCATTGGCAGCTTGCAAGAGGATTTGGGTATTGCCGAGCGGATCGTTGTCGATGGCAATTACGATCGTGTTGCAACCGTTCGGTAATGCATGCCGGCAAACGTTGACGAGATTATTGATGATTCGGCGCAAAAGAACCGCATCTACGCGTGCAAAAATTGTCTCCTTCGCTTGCAATTGAATTTCTAGATTTTTATTCAAAATCGTTTGTTTTTCGATGCAGCTGAGGACACATTGATTCAGGTCTTCGAGCTTTAATTGTGACTGATCTTTTAAGCTGCCGACAATAAAATCATCAATGTAACTGCCCATTTCATTGGCAATATTTTTGAGGAGCTGACTTTCTTTTTCATCCAATTCTATCTTCTTTTTGTTCCCAACAAGCATGTGAAATGCCATCAAAGGTGACATCAAATCATGCGATAAGCTCCGTGCCATGTTGTAACGTTCTTGATAAATAGCCATACGCAACATATTCATGTTAGATCTTAGCAACAATAAAACAGCTACAAATCCGAACAAATAAAGCAAATGATGAATAGAAAAACTATGTGGCCAATAAATTTCGCATCCCATTTTAAAATAAGTAATAACCGTGATAAAACCAGTTAGCGCGCATACCCAAGCAATTTTACTTTCTTGCCTCTTCTTAACGCTTAAAATCATTATAACAAATGATAACAACAAAGTTAACACATGCAGGCCATTTTCGGCAGATGTTATCACTAAATAAGCTGACGTAACTGGTAAGCAAAAGAATAAGATCGTCAACTTTAGCCATTGAAAGTGCTTAGATGCTGCAAAAATCTCCAAGGATCCTCCAAAAATAAGTAATATGGCTAAAATTCCGTTTATAAGTGTTAACATTAACTTTGAATAAGTTAATGCATTTAATTCAAAAACCAAGGGTACCAATTGAAGAAATACAAGACATAAACCTAAAAATACATGATTGCGCATTTGTAAATCACGTACACTCGGCTTCTTCTTGATTTGCAACGCCTCTGCTTGACGCATCTTTGCTAATTCCTCCTTCGAAAATACCTTCTGCCGACCTCCCCAAAAATAAAAGAAAAGTACCGTTATGATGTTTGCGAAAAATCCCGGGAATAGGCCATCAATTTGTGTAATTGGTTTGAGATTTGCATTCCAAAAAGAAAATGTAAACAAGCCGATTAAAGCACTTAACATAAGTCCTTTAACAGAAATTTTTACATTAAAAAGAAGGAAATATAACGGGGATAAAATAATAGAAAACCATATGGTACGAATAAAAATTCTCGTTTCAAATATACTTGTGCATTGACTTGCAAAAATAAAAGCCGCAAAACCTATAAATACTGAAATAATACGAGCATATTTTAATTTTTCAGCTTCTGATAATTCTTTTTTTTGTATGTATTTTTTATAAGGAATAATTAAATCGTTAACCAATACAATACTTCCACTATTTATATTTGAGTCTGCCGTAGACATTAAAACAGCTAAAATACCAATCATAGCTATTCCAAAAATTCCTGCAGGTAAATAATTTGTCATTAAGACAAGCAAAGCTTGATCAGGACGTGTTAATCCGGGAAATAAAATTTTTGCTGAAAAACCTAAAAACAAGGCCATAATAACTACAAATGAAAAAACCCAACTTAAATTAAAAAAAGCCTTTGCTCCTTGCTCATAGTTTTTAGTCATTAACAAACGTTGGACATGATGCGGTGAAAATGTTATTAACATCATAGGAAACATTAAAAATATATATCGTCGAAAATTTTCACCTGTAATGGTTACATGCGATCGCGGTAATTGCTCCATTAATACTTGTATGCCCCCAATTTTTGTAATTACTGTTATCAAAAGAATAGGAATAGCTACAATAAGTACTATAAACTGCAAAACATCTGTAAATGTTACAGAACGTATGCCCCCACGACCCGTATAAATGAGAATAATACCACCTGCAATTAAAAGGCTATTTATATAAGAAAGGCCTGTTAAAACGCTGATACCTGTCCCCATCGCTATAAATTGTAATCCCACACCAAGTATTTCGTACAGGCTTCCTATGATGCCTATTAAAATTTTCCCTGGCATTCCATAGGATCTATGGAACATATCGCCTAAAGAACAACAACCATAATAATTTCCAAAACGACGTGCCAAAAATAAGCCAACCAAAATATAAGCAATAGGTTCTCCAATTTGTACTAATATTTGACTAATTCCAACATCATAAAATTTCCCAACATTTCCTATTGTTACCGTTCCTCCGATAATAGTAGCTGCTACTGTACAAAAAATAGCAAAATCAGAAAAATTTCTATTACCGATAGCATAATCGCTAAATGTTTTTATATTTTTACCAGATTTTAAACCTACATATAATGTTGCTATAAGGAAACTTATAATAATTGAAATATCGATGACATGCATGACTTTTTATTAGTTGGATTTTAATAAAATGTCCAGTTTTTAATTAATTTTTTATTGTTAAAATGACATTGGATAATATTAAACATCCTGCAAAAGTCGAAAACCTAAAAATTTTTATGGGAAATTGTTTTTAAAGAAAATTAAAAAAGTTAGAAAAGTTTTAGAAAAAAATTGAATTCTAATATTTCTAAAAATCCTCACTACGGCTCCACTTTACAACCATTTTAGACTTTTGAAGGATGTTTATTTTCAAAAGGTTTTTAAACCTTTTTTAGAGAAGAAAAATAGTGTTCGCTTTTTAAGTTTATATATGCTGTATTTGTATTGTGGACTTTTTTGTTTTAAATTGCAAGGTTGCAAAAGTCTCTATCCTAACTTGACTGCTGTAATTAAGCTAACAACAGCGGTTTCGGTACGTAAGACGCAAGTTGGTAGATGAATTCCAGTTGAAACTTTACTTAAAAAGTATTCTTCATTTTCAGAAAAACCGCCTTCAGGACCAACCACAATCGAATAAAGATTGGTTGAACTTTCTTGTATTCCCTGATACGACTTTCCATACAAACTACCATAAAAACAACATCCCAATGCTTGCCAATTTATACTTGAAATCGTTTCCGGAGGGAGAATTTGCGGTAAATAAGGATTCTTAGCTTGCTTACATGATTCAATTAAGATGCGTTGAAAACGATCGGCCCGTTTTTTCCAAACTTCAGGAACCCACTGCTTACGTTCTGAACGTTCGCCCAAAACAGTATAAATAGCCTGAATACCCAACTCGCAACATTTTCGTAAAACGATTTCAAAAGTGGCTACATTATTGGGCAAAAATTGGACCAAATTATACTGTTTGGGTGGTTGAGGAATTTTCTCAAACCCCTCTTTAAACTGGATGAAACCTTGCTTTGAAGTCAAAGCTAATTTTCCTAAACGTACTCCACCGTTTCCATCAAAAGCCACTAAAGACTCATCATTTTTGCAGCGCAAAACGAACGCTACATGCCGAAATTCTTCCTCAGACAAAGGAAGAACATCTGTACATTCTGACAAATTTGAAGCAAATACCCAAGGATAATGCCAGGTTTGCTTCATTGCATCAACGGATGTGCGCCTTTTTGCACAACCTCTTCGGTAACCGTTACCGATCGAATAGATTTATCTTTAGAAACTACAAAAAAGATATCTAACATGAAACGCTCGATAATAGACCGCAAGGCACGTGCGCCCGTTTTTAATTCTAAAGCTTGCTGAACAATGGCATCGATCGCGCTTTCCGTAAATTCCAAATGCACAGATTCCATCGCAAAGAGCTTTTCGTATTGTTTAAGAATTGCGTTTTGAGTCTTTGTGAGAATAAAAATTAAATCTTCCTTCGTTAATTCCCGCAATACAGAAACCACTGGCAAACGCCCCACAAATTCCGGAATCATACCAAACTTTATCAAGTCTTCTGGCTGTACGTGGGCCTCAATCAATTCTGCACTTTCCAGATTTTTAGAAACATCTTTATTGAATCCCAACACTTGATGGCCTACACGATGCGATACAATTTTGTCCAACCCCACAAAAGCACCACCGCAAATGAACAAAATATTCGCCGTGTTAATTCGAATATATTCCTGGTCGGGATGCTTACGTCCTCCTTTAGGCGGAATATTACACTCCGTACCTTCCAAAATCTTTAATAAAGCTTGTTGGACGCCTTCACCAGACACATCGCGCGAAATGGAAACATTATCAGTCTTTCGACCGATTTTATCAATTTCATCGACATAAATAATACCCATTTCTGCGCGCTTTACATCGTAATCAGCGGCTTGCAAAAGTCGAAGAACAATATTCTCCACATCCTCACCTACATAACCTGCTTCGGTCAATGTGGTCGCATCTGCAATGGCAAATGGTACATTCAATAAACGCGCCAAAGTACGTGCGAGCAAAGTTTTTCCGCTTCCTGTAGGCCCCACAAACAGGATATTGCTTTTGTCAACTTCTACATTTTGCAAATCCTCTGACAACTCTGCTGTAAAACTTAACTCATTGTTTTCTTCCAACAAATCTAAGCCTTTTTGAAGTACCAAACGCTTGTAGTGATTATAAACAGCTACTGCCAAGGTCTTTTTAGCATGTTCCTGACCTACAATAAAACGATCTAGTTCGGCTTTAATGACATGAGGCGGCAAAACTTTCAAACGTGGAATTTCGGTTGAAACTTCTTTAGGTAAAGCTTCTTGTACATCTAAGGTATCACTTTCTGTTGGCCTCAAATCTTTCCCATTTGATGGCTCCAACATAGAACGACAAATGCTTAAACAATCGGTACAAATAGCTGCCGTTCCATTAGGTGAGGTTACCAAATTTTTTACTTGGCTTGCGTGTCGACCGCAAAACGAACAAAACAAAGTATCCTTAGTCATTCGATGCTTGTGTCTTTTCCGGATTATTGACAATCACATGATCCACCAATCCGTATTCTTTTGCCTCATTTGCCGACAAGAAAAAGTCACGATCTGAATCCTTTTCGATTTGTTCAACCGATTTTGCGCTATGTTGCGCCAAGATAGAATTTATCGTTGAACGCCAACGTAAAATTTCTTTGGCCGCGATCGAAATATCGGATGCTTGACCGGTTACCCCACCTGAAGGTTGATGGATCATAACCCGACTGTGAGGCAAGGCATAACGCTTACCGCGCGTACCTGCTGCTAATAAAACTGTCGCCATACTTGCTGCTTGGCCAACACAATACGTCACGATATCACAATGCAAGAAATTCATCGTATCGTAAATCGCCATACCAGCAGTTACACTCCCTCCAGGGCAATTGATATACATATGAACATCCTTTTTAGGATCTTCCATCTGCAAAAACAACAACTGAGCAATAACGGCATTTGCGACAAAATCATCAATCGGAGTACCGACAAAAACAATACGATCTTTCAGCAAACGACTGTAAATATCCCAAGCCTTTTCGCCGCGACCATCACGCTCATAAACATAAGGTAAAGGTAAGTAGGTCATAGCTTATTTCTTAGAAGTTTCGCGTAATGTATCAAACAACCAATTAATCATCTTGGCCTGAAAGGCCTTGTTTTGAATCGCATTGCGCTCACGTTCATCCTTCTGAACAAGCTGTAGCAATTTTTGCGGGGTTATATGACGCTGAGCCGCTTCTTGAACCAAAACCAACTCGATATCACGCGCATCTACCTTCAATTTTTCTGCACTAAAAATCTTCTCAAAACACAAGTTTAGCTTGATACGATCACAGGCAACAGTTCTTGCACGTTCTACCAAGGCCTCTTTTTGTTCTTCTAACATACCTTGTTTAATGCCGTGTGACGAGAACAAATTCACCATTTCTTGCAAAACTTTATTGGTTTCAGAACGTACCCAAGAAGAAGGCATTTCACAGGTAACCGATTGGATTAAGAACTCCGAAATGCGTTGTTTTTGCTGAGCTGCATATTCTTGTTCTTTACGATTAGACAAGGTTTTCTTGGCAAAAGTTTCCAATTCTGCCTTATCTTTTACCTGCAATTTTTTGAAAAATTCTTCATCTAAGGCCGGCAATTTAACTTCACGAACCTCAAGAATTTCTACTTTATAAACGGCCTTCTTTTTCTGCAATTCTTTAACGGCAAAGGTCGCTGGCAATTGTACTTTGATCTCTTTCTTATCGCCTGCCTTCAACCCTTTAATACCTTTTACAATCTCAGGAATTCCAGGTGTTTCTTGTGCATCAACTTCTTCCCAAGTCATTTTTTGCTTGGCCCAAAGATGCGGCAAACCCTGATAAGAATCGATTGGCTGGTCATCTACAAAACCTTCGTAGGACAACTTTACATAATCCTTAGATTGCGCCTCACGTTCTACAACTTCGTAAGAGGCTTGTTGCTTTTGAAGACGTTCAATAAAATCGTTTACTTCGGCTTCAGAAACCTCAAAATCCGCTTTGTCTAGCTGAAAACTTTTGTAATCTGGCAAGGCAATTTCTGGAGCTAATTCTACTTCTAAATGCAATTCTTGCCCTTTATCCTTGTCGCTAAAATCCGACTTCACAACAGCAACTACATCCATCTTATCGGATTGCTTTAAATGCTCCAAGGCTTTTACAACTAATTCTTGACGAAATTCTTGCAAAAGAGCTTCAGCATAACGTTGTTCTAACAGTTCTAAAGGCACTTTGCCCTTTCTAAAACCAGGCAAAGCTGCATCTTTCTGCGCTTTTTTCAAAACAGTCAAACGAACATCCTTACACATGTCCTTTTCAAATGTGACTGTTACTTTTTTAGATACTGTATTAATAGATTCAATATGTGTTTTCACAAAATTCCTTTGTTCTATTTTTTCACACTAAATGCTCCAGGGCCTATAAATGAAAAGGCCAAACTCAAAATAATTAAAAAATTTAAAGGTGTATACGGCGGTAAAAATAAAAATTTCCATGACAAGGCTGGCCAAGCGCCTACTAACCCGATTATAAACAAGGCAACTGTTGCCAATCGAAAATAAAATCCCAAAACGATAAATAACCCTGTCCAAATAAAGGTAAATGCCGTAAAAATCCCCCAGAAAATATCCGAAAATGGGAAGTGCAGAGTTGTAGCTGCACGTCCCAAATGCTTTAAGAGAAAAACATCCCTAAAGCAAACAATACTATAAATAATCAAACATACTCCGAAGAAAAACCGGATCAAAAGCAGACCAAAGTTCTCCTTTTCTAACCAACGACCCAATTTTGTAAACCACGCAAGCATGTTGATCGAACTTACTTATTTTCACTTACAGCTTTTTGTGCCGTTTTGGCATGAGCAGCTGGTTTTGTTGGAAAATTCTTTTCTACTTTTTTGAAATAATAATGATCGGTAGCTTCATCATACTCCAAGACATAAGCATCCTTACCTTTAGAAGCATCTCCCCAGAAAACAGTTGATTTGCCCGTGCGAGGACTTATAAAGTCTTGAGCAACATAATCAGCAATTGAAGATAAACCACTCAGAGCAAACAAAGCTGCTCCCAAAACAATGAATCGATTTTTTTTCATATCAGTTTAAAGAAGTTACTCTAGAAATCTTTGACTACTTCATTCACAACGTCAAGCCTTTTGAAGAAAAAGTAATTACTAGGTTAAAAGAAAAATTTTTTTAATTTCTAAAAATAAAAAACCTCTCAAAAAATCTTATCTCACCACTAAATGGCACCCTGTAGGAGATTCGAACTCCTGTTGTCGAGATGAGAACCCGATGTCCTGGACCAACTAGACGAACAGGGCAAAACTATTAAATTAAATGTGTAGCAAAATATAAAACAAAGCAAGTCTTATTTTTCACAAAAATTCCATAAAACAAAAAACACACCCGAAGGTGTGCTTTTTTCTAAAGTTTGTAACAACAATTAGAAGTTGTAACGCAAACCAAGCTCTAAGCTGTTTTGCAAAGGAGTCTTGATTTTAGCAGTGTTGCTAACCTTAACTTTGCTGGTTCCGAACAAACGATAACCTGCTTCAACAGTCCAGTTTTCGTTGATGTCATAAGCAACACCAGCCAATACTTGCCATGCGAAAACGCACTTTCCAGTTTCAATTTTGGTGTTTACTGCAACAAAGTTGAATTTGGCCATACCCAAACCGGCACCAACATACAAGGAGCATTCTTCGGTCAAAGCATAGTCATAGTAAACGTTGATCATACCTGCCAAAGCATTAACTTTATTGTATGTAGCAACAGGAACAGCAGCATTTGTGGAGTTCTTGATCTTGTTTTGACGATAAGAAACTTCCAAACCTAAGCGCCATGCGTCATAAGAAACACCAAATTCAACAGCACCATTGAAACCATTTTTGTACTTGATGCTATCTTTTTTGGTCAAGATCGAGTATCCACCTTTAACTGCAACATATGGGTTGAAGGAAGAAACTGCATTTTCTGCTGCGAACAAGCTACCAGCAACTAAGCTGAAGCCACCTAATAATACTTTTTTATTCATTTTATTTTATCTTTCTATTTTGCTAGCCAAAATTAGCTAACATAAATTATTAGAAAAAATTACAGAAATTTTGTCAAGCCTTTTTAGACTAAGGCTTTCAAATTTTGTTCAAAAATTTTTCAAAAAAACGAGAAATTTCTTGCGAGTTGCTGAAACTCCACATTTTATCGGCAATAAAAGCCAAATCTTCTTTACTCAAATTATACAAAATAGACTTTAAGCAGTCTACTTGTTTATCATAAACACAAAAAGAACGAAAACCAAGCGCTAAGCCAACCAAAAAACCTTTAACAGAACTTGCCATCTCACCGCAAACCGTAATGGGCGTATGTATCGTTTGCGCATTTTCAAAAACCATTTTTAACATTCTTAAAATCGAAGGATGCAAGTCCCCATAACGTTTAGCCACTAAATTATTTGTACGATCAGCCGCCAAAGTATATTGCACCAAATCATTCGTTCCTAAGCTAAAAAACTGACAAAAATTACTTAAATGATCCATTAACAAAACCGCACTTGGAATCTCAATCATAGAACCTATAGGAATAGAATCGTCGTAAGCAATTTTCTCATCCCTTAATTCCGACTTACATTCTTCCAATAAGGCATTCGCCTGCAATAAATCTTCCGAACCCGTAATCATCGGATACAAAATCTGGACCTTTCCAAACGCACTTGCACGCAACATCGCACGTAATTGATGCTTAAAAAGTCCACTATTATGCAAACAATATCTTATACCGCGAACCCCTAAAAAAGGATTTGGTTCCCTTTGAACAGAACCTTTTGCGATTTTGTCACCACCCACATCTAACACGCGTAAAACAACTGGATAGGGAGCAAACTTTTCAACAACAGACTTATAAAACAAAAACTGCTCTTCTTCTTTAGGTAATTCATCCTTTGCAAGAAAAATGGATTCCGATCGCAACAAACCGATCCCCTTTACCTGATTTGAATCCATGAATTCTTTTGTTAAATTCGAATCATAAGAAAGCCAAAAATCTACATCTAAAACACTTTTTTTCGCTATCGCTAGCTTCTTTTTGTTTTCCGTTTTAGTTAAATAATGATCTGAAAAAGCTTTTGAAGGATTTACAAAAATTTTACCCTCAGAACCATCGACCAGCAAAACATCATTTGAAGCAACTTTTAAATGAACAGCCTCCACCCCAGCAACAATAGGAATATTTAAACCGCGCGCTACAATGATTGCATGCGAATTCAAGCAAGCATCCGCCAAAACAATAGCCGCAATTCCTTTGTCGGCCAAATCTACAACATCTGAAGGCTCAAGATTGTCTGCAACAATAATCTTACCTTGCAAATTTACTTTTAACGGAGCTACCGGAGAAATAGAAAGCAAATTTTTCAGAATACGTGAAGTTACATCATTAAAGTCTAAACAACTTTCACGAACATGCAACATTGCATGTCCCTTAAATTGTTGCATACAGGCCTCAATAACATTTTTTAAACAAAATTCTACATTGTAAAGCGTTGTTTGCAACTCTTTGTATAAAGCCTTTGACAAATAATCATCCTCCAACAAAGCCAATTGTATTTCAAAAACTTCGGCTTCGTTTTCTCCTAACTTTTCTTCTATATTTTTTTTATATTCTAATAGTTGTACCTTGGTCAAGTCTAACGCAGATTGATAACGTTTCCATTCGGCATCTACGCTTTCTTGGGAAATTTTATAACGAGGAACACCTAAGGAATCTTTTTGATAACAAAAGACCTCTCCTAAAATTTTTCCTCCATTAACGCTAATCCCCATGTACCTTTCGGCAAACTCTTGCATGACTTTAGAATGGCAATACTCCTAATACAATTGCAATACTTTTTTTAAAAATTTTTCTAAAAACCTTTCTCTCGCAATTCGTTTACTGGTTCAATAAATCGTTCATGATTCTTTTCTTAAAATCCTACAATATTTTTTATTCTTTTTTGTAAAATTTTTATGAAAATTTCAATCCTTGCCTTTTTAATGTTTACTTAGAAGCGCAACACCCTATCAAAGAATGCATAGTTTTAACAAAAAACCAGCAATAATGCACCCAAGAAAAATAAAGCTTAAAAACATTTGACTTCTAAAAAATTCGTTACTAATTATAAGCCATGCATATTTTAGATGTTTCAATCATTATTGTGTTTTTAGTTGCGGTTTTATATATAGGATTAGTATCTGGAAAAAAAATTAAAACCTTCGACAATTACACAATTGGCAATCGTAAGTTTTCCGATTTTGCCATTTGCTGTACCGTAGCAGCGACCGTTATTGGTGGTAGCTCAACCATGGGTGCAGTCGGAAAAGCATATGAAGTAGGCATCATACAATTTGTAGGAAAAATCGGAGGGGTACTAGCCTATTTAGTGGTGGGACTATTTTTTGCCCGTCGTTTTAGCAATTATTACGGTTGTCATTCTATCGGTGACGTTTTTTACAAATCTTATGGAACATCTGGAAAAGTTTTGGCAGGAATTGCAGGTAGTTTTTATGAAATACTTTTAGTAAGCTTACAGTTTACTGCAATGGGAACAGCTATCAGTGTATTAACCGGACTTTCATACATAAAAAGTTTATTAATTTCTGCCGGCATCATCCTTATTTATACGGGACGTGGAGGAATACGCGCAGTAACGTTTACGGATGTTTTACAATTAATCGTTTTAATTGTTGCCTTCCCTATTCTTTTAATTTCAGTTGTTGGAGATATTGGCGGCTTGAACACCTTAATGGAGCGTTTGCCAAAATCTCATATGACATTTGCAAATGAGCATCTTCCTCGATATTTATTCTTAACCTTGTTTATACTGCCAACACTTGCACCTCATCATATCCAACGCTTACTTATGATGCGAAATGGTAACCAAGCAGTAAAAGCTTATCGAAACACGACATTCATCTGCCTATTCTTAGCAGTTGTAGCAATATTTTTGGGTTTGGCTGCAAGAGTTTTGTTGCCTGTGTTAGAACATGGTGATGAAGCATTACTCACATTGATTACAGGTTACTTACCTGCAGGTGTTTTTGGCATAGCAGTTATTGGTATTTTGGCAGTTTTAATGTCTACAGCAGATTCCTACTTAAATATTGGAAGTATCATGTTAGTCAACGATGTTATGATACCCTACAATAAACGTAAGAATAGAGAATTTTCAGATGCAGAAAAACTTAAGTGGGCTCGTCGATTTGCTTTATTCATAGGCTCCGGAGCCATCATTTTTGCAAGTTTACGCATTGGCTTATTTGATTTAGCGGTTTTGGTGGAAGGATTTTGGTTCCCTACGATATTGGCACCATTATATTTCCTTCTTTTTAACATGAAGATTCCCTTCAAACACTTCCTTTTTAATGCAATAATTGGATTTCTTACCTTTATATTATGGGATACTTATGCAAAGCCTATCGTTAAAATAGACGGTGTGTTTCCTGGTTTTTTCACCAATGTAATACTATTTTTATTCTCTTATTTTCGTACGGGAAGACAAAAGATTTTTACAAAAAAAGAATTGGAACATTTGCGTTTTGTTGAAGAAAAGCGGACTAAAAAACGTCCAAGCCTTCAAGAAATACAAGGAAACAATAATGCATTCTTAGGTTTTTGTCTTGTATTTTTGCAACTCATGCCTTTAGTACTTGAGCCCAAAAGTTTGACCTACTCAAAGCTTTTGTTAATACTCATCAATGCTACTATGGCAATATTGCTTATTTTTGGAAATTCTTTAGAAATATTTGCAAAACAGAATCGCTTAAAATGGTTGAAATTAACAACATTATTCTTCTGTTTGCCGGTTACCTCCGCCTATCTCTTTTTGACGTCCGCTGAAAATGGCCTAAATATAATAACCTTATTATTGTCTTTCGTAGTCATGTTGTTGAGCGTTGAAAAGCAACATGAAGGTAAAATCATTTTCGCCTGTTTAGTAACCGCATTGATAACAACCGTTATTTACACGAAAGCGAATTGTACGTTTTGTTGGCCAGAAACCTTTAGCTGGCAACATACGTTCTATATATTAGGTTACCTTGCTGTTCTATTTTTGCTACGTTCCAATCTAAATACACTACAAAAAGAAAAAGAATTAGCTATTTATTTAGAGCGTTACAATATTGCGCGTAGTTTATCGCATGACATCATTACGCCGTTAATGGTTTTGCGCCTGCTGCTTGCTGATAAGAGTCCCAATAAATTGGATGAAAAAGAATGTAAACTTGTAACCAGTACGCTTGAGGAAATGGCTGCCTGTTTGGACGCTTTTATCCCTGGAAGCCTAAAAGGTTATGACCAACTAACGCTAGAAAGTATCAATCAAGCTATCCTCAGTTGTATTGAAAAAAATAAAATTTTGTACAAAACCATAACGATTCAAATGCAAGCAAAAGAAAATGTATTTGCTCGCGTAGATGGTCAATTGTTACGGAGAACCCTGAATAATTTGATCGGCATTTGTATGGAGGCTTTGCCGGAAGCCAGCAATACAGTTGTTATATCTGTTGGCCAAGATCAATTCGGTAACAAGCAAATCTTATTCAAAAATGATTTAGGTAGCTTTTCCACCAAAAAACTTTTTAGAGTCTTGAACCAAAATCAAAGATTGAGCGATGAATTACAATTTGGCATAGGCTTTCAAGAGCTTCAAGAGGTTGTTAAAACTTGGCATGGGAAATTAGAAATTTCCTCCGATGGCAATGAAGCTACAATTCAAATGCTTTTGCCTAATGAAAAGAATCAACATATTATCAGATCTTAAGGATCACTTAATTTAACCTCAAGAAAGGATTTTTAACAAACAATTTCTTCTTGATGGTTTTGTAATCGCTTAATTAAAACATTGTAAATTTCAGGAGAATACAACGTGAATTCTACGGAAATTTTCAGGCAAAATTTCGAGCGTAATATGGGCATCAAAACCAATAGGAAGATTTAAGCATTCTGGCCATTCAACAACAATGCAAAACGGTGGGACACAAAGATCATCCCAATCAAATGGATTTTTTATATCCGGTTTTAGCCGATAAGCATCAATATGAATAAGTGTTCGATCACCCCTATGTACATCCAAAATACTAAAAGATGGACTTTTCACGGTGTCAATATGCCAAGCTTTCCCTAACCCACGTGTAAAGGTCGTTTTACCGGCTCCTAATGTCCCATGCAATGCTATCGAGTACTCCCTTGGACATTGCTTAGCAAATTCTTGGGCGTAATTTAAAAAATCGGTTTCGGTTTTTGCTATATAATCTAAAGGGATATCTTTCATAATTTTGCTACAAAAATAAGTATAAAATTAGTACCATTAAAAAGGGCATGTAGGCCAATGTTTGTCCGTAAATCTCCTGTTTTTATGTAATAATACCCCAACCAATACCCCAAAAAAAGCAGAGGTAAAAACGAAGCAAAATGTTGATGGCTTGCCGCAAAAACAAACGCACTTACCCATAACGCTTTCCGTAGAGACATGTGTGCATTTAGAAAGCGCAAAAGTATACCTCTAAAAAACAATTCTTCACAAATAGGTGCAAGAACGATGATACTTATCCCCATAAATACTTTTGTAAGAAATAAAGTTTCGTTCTCGGTCAATAAGCGAATAATAGGTTGCGTTTCTATAACAATAGGCAAGCCATAATAAACCATTAAGAGCATTCCATAATACCAAAAAACAGTTACTAAAAACAACAAAGGAAGACTTTCGCAATACCCTATCCAAGCCCATTTAAACCAATTATTTTTGTAAAAATGGGGACATAAATTTTCACGGATTAATGGATTCTTTTTAAGTAAAAAATAGAGAAAAACACCTAAGGCAATTTCGCTGACAAAAGCTAAAAACAAACTTAAATCTAAGTGCGAAATTGTTGTTACTTTTCTAAAAAGCAAACCTCCTATTTGTTGGATAAAAAATGGAAACGCTAAGAAACAAAGAAACGAAAAAAGAACTTTACAACCACTTATATCAAGTGGACATAAACATAAGGACGTGTTTTCTTTTCTCAGCAAATATCGAATGAGCGATATAAGCCCAAAAATAAAACAAAAAAACACCCAAAACAAACAGACCTGTTGCATATTGTGCCTAGTTTATAAAACAGTTTTTATGGTTTTGGCGAGATAAAATATATAAAAAGGGATGGATTAGAATACTATCGGATTTTTGGAATACCTATAGGATCGAAAAAACCATATTTTTCTTGAAAAAAGAATGCTTTTGGCGTAGATTTTTGTTATGGATGTGAGAAATTTGTGGGATGAAGCTATGAAGGAAGCTACGGAAGATGTTTTGTATGGAGAAGTGACTCAGCAAGCCATGAACTGTTCTAGTATCGGTGCGCCGAAAATTCCTCAAGAATTTCTAAGAATAATGGCCTTAGTTAAGTATGCTTGTGCAAAAGCCAATGGTTCTTTGAGCTGTATTTCTCAAGAGAAAGCGGAGCTAATACAAGCGATAGCTCTGGAAATTTATCAAGGTAAATGGGCTGAAAGCTTTCCTTTAGAGATTTTTCAATCTGGGGGATGTACGCCAACCCATATGAATTTAAATGAGGTTATTTCTGGGATTGCAAAGAAGTATAAGGCTACAGATATTCATCCCAATGACGACTGTAATTATGGCCAATCGACCAACGATGTTATTCCAACGACATTAAACATAGCCATTCGTGAATGCGTAAAACAAGGTCTTTTGCCAGCATTAGAAGCTTGTAAAAAGGTTTTAGAAGGAAAAGAAAACGAGTGGAGTGACCTTGCTATTTTAGGGCGTACGCATACAATGGATGCGGTTCCAATGACTTTAGGACAAATTTTTTCGGGCTATCGTCGGCAATTAGAAAAAAATATAGAAAGTCTTCAGCATAATTTAGGGCGTTTTCTAGAATTGCCGATAGGAGGGACTGCAGTTGGCAATGGTTTAAATAGTTATCCGGATTTCGGATCACAAGTTATACACGTGTTGAATCAAGAATTGCAAGAGAGTTACATTTCTTCGAAAAATCGTTTTGAACAGCAATCTTCACGGGACGATTATGTGTTTTTCGCAGGTTTATTGGATACGTTAGCGACGAGTTTAATTAAAATAGCCAATGATATTCGTTGGTATGGTTCAGGACCGGCCGGAGGTCTTAATGAGCTTATTTTACAGAAAACGCACGCTGGATCTTCTTGTATGCCTGGGAAAGTTAATCCCGTTGTTTGTGAAACGCTTTTGCAAGCTTGTGTTTATGTCCAAAGTCATTGCGATAGTATTCGACGTTGTGCAGTTATCGGGGGTCAGTTTCAGCTTAATACAACCTCTATGCTGCTTATTTATGCGGTTTTAGACAGTATTCGTACGCTTGCTAAATCCCTTAATTTGTTTACAAAATTTGTATTGGAAGGTCTTCAAGCGAATTACACTAAAATTAAAGAACATCTTACGGCTTCATGTGCGCAACTAACAGCTTTAGTGCCGCTTATTGGCTACGATCTTGCTGCTGAAATTGTGCAAAAAGCAAGGATAGATAAATCGAATTTATTAGGGTTTATAAAAGAAAAACGTCCTGATTTAGAAGAAGAAACTATAAAAAAGGTTTTAAATTTACTTCAGTAAATTTTTAGCCTTCTGGTAAATAACGAGCAAGGGTTTTGCTAAAAACTTCAAAGGTTTGCGGTAAAGGCACTTCTAATTTTATGGACTTTTCATTAAAAGTAAAGTGAACTTCTGTAAGCGCTAAATGAAGACCTTCCGTAATGGGTTTTGAAGATGGATTTTTAATATTTTGCTTTAACTGCTCTAGATAAACAAGATGGTTATCGGTTGTCCAAAGTGTATCGCCTAAGATATCAAAATATGAAAAGTGCGCATGGATTTGCAATTGTTGAGTCCGTAAATAATGCGTAGAACACTTAAATAGATGATAAGAGCCTAAGGTCTGGACTTTTTGAAATCTTGTTACAGCTTTTTTCCCTTTTTTTAATGAGGGATAGGATCGCTGTTTGTGTTCATCCCATGCAATGGATAAATCACAAGTCCATTCATCTGGACAAGGTTTATGTGGGATTCCCCATGCATAAAAAGTAAACGAAAAACCGTCAGAGCCGTACAAATTTTTTAAGAAATTACGCGCTTCTAAGGTTTTTGCTAGAAGAATAGGGCCCGCAATTTCCATATCTAATCCATAAACAGAAGAAAACTTAACACCTGCTTGTTTAAGGAAGTGCGTCGCTTCTGCAACCGACTTACCTGCCGGTTTATGGCAGGCGATCCAGTCGTTTGTTTCGGCAATAATGCCTTTATCCTTCCATGTTGAGGGAAGGATCGAATTCGTAATTGGTGTAGACATCTTTGACATCATCCGATTCTTCTAAACGTTCAACAAGTTTGAGCAACTTAGTGGCTAATTCAGCGTCGTTAACGGGAATCGTTGTTACAGGCAAATAGACAAGTTCGGAAGAATCAGGTTCGATCTGTGCTTCTTCAAAAGCTTTTGAAACCGTATAAAAATCAGCAACCGAACTTAAAACTTCAAAGTGATCCTCTTCGGTTACAACATCTTCTGCGCCAGCTTCTAAGGCAACTTCGAGTAACTTATCTTCGTCAATTTTCTCTTTTGAAATGAGAAATTGCCCTTTACGTTGGAATGTAAACGCTAAAGCACCGGAATTGGCTAAATTACCGCCACATTTTGAAAATGCACTACGAACTTCGGAAACTGCACGATTCTTATTATCCGTAGTTACTTCAACGATAAAGCCGACACCGCCTGGCCCATAACCTTCATAGAGGAGCTCTTCAATTTGCATTCCTGGAAGCTCGCCCGTACCTTTTTGAATTGCCTTCTGAATGTTGTCATTGGGCATATTGGCCGATTTGGCTTTAGCCAATAAGGTACGCAATTGAGGGTTAAAATCTGGGTTTTTACCGCCTGACTTAACCGCAAGCGTAATTTCCTTGCCAATAATACTGAAAATTTTGCCACGTTTCGCATCAACAAGCGCTTTGTGACGTTTAATTGTAGACCACTTACTATGTCCTGACATGATACTTTAAGAATGTTTAGGTGCAGGTTGATCCAATTCTTTTTTACGATTGGTCAGCCACTGTTGTAAAATAGTAAAAATATTTTGAACCGTCCAGTATAAAACAAGTGCAGCTGGAAAATTATAACAGAAAATGAGGAATATAAAAGGCATCCACATGATGATTTTTTGCTGCATGTTGTCGACAGAAGGTGTTGGTGTGATGCGCATCTGAATAAACATGGTAACCCCCATAATAAGTGGCAAAATGTTTATTGGGAATGACCCTAAGCTTGCAACGGTATCCGGAATCGACAAGTCTTGAATCCACAAGAAAGATTGAAAGCGAATTTCCGAAGAGGTGCGTAACATGTAATATAAGCCGATAAAAATAGGAATTTGAAGGAAAATTGGCAAACAACCTGCTGCTGGATTGACGCGATTTTCTTTGAACAATTTCATGGTTTCCATCTGCAGTTTTTGCGGATTGTTTTTGTATTTTTCACGAATTTGTTGCAAAGGAGCTTGAATGCTGGCCATTTTCTTAGAGCTTCGTAATTGAGCTTGTGTAATAGGCCACATTAGTAACTTAATAATAAATGTTAGGACAATGATCGTCCAGCCCCAATTGGGAATAACCGAATAAATAGCCTTCATGGCCATTAACAAGATTTTGCTGACGGCCCCGAAAAAGCCAAATTGCATGAGTTGATCTTGTTCTTGTCCCATTTTGTTGAGCAATAAGAAATCCTTAGGTCCCACATAGTATTCTGCGGTAACTTTCGATTGAGCACTGTTTAAATCAAACTTTATCAGGCCTTCAATGAGGTGAGATTCGTTTGCAGAAGTACCTTTTCTCGGAAAGGTAAGATAGCCATTAATCGATGTTTTCGGTGTAAAAATGGCTGCAAAAAACTGATTTTTAAGCGCACACCAAGTGAAGTTTGCGTTTGCTTCTAAATAATTGGATGCAGCTTTTTTTCCCATTCCAAGGAAACCGTTACTGGCTTCAAAATCGGCGATACGTTTGAAATCCGCCGTTTTCCCATCAAAAGTGCAAAAATTCAAATATTCGAGATACTTATCGCCTGGTGTATCGGGCATGGTACCCAAATGTACCCAAACGCTTTCGTGTTTAAATTCCGGTTGTTGGATTAAAAATTCGTTTTGAATACGATACGGATTTTCATCGTTAGAATTTGCCAAACGATAGCCGCGAATTATTTGTGTACCATCGTTTAAAGTGCATGAAAACTGGATAAAATCGTTCGTCTGTGCAGAAAGAACAAAATTGTTAAGAATGAGATGATTTTTATCCCAGGCAAGACCAAGTGCAGGAATTTTTGAGGTTTGATTGAAAATATAAGCTTGTTCACCTTTTAATTCTGCCGGATAACGCTTGAGTTCAATAGAGTGGATGGCGCCACCATGTGTCGTAAAATGAACTTTAACAGCCTCATTTTCAAGTGTGTAAATTTGAGAAGTCGTTAGGTCTTGTTGTGGCAAAACCAAGGCAGGTTCTGGTTGGGGAGTAGGAGACTCATTTTGAACGACTGCTACAGGTTGCTGCGGCGCTTGTTGGCGCAATTGCTTTTCTTGCCGCACAAATAATGAAAAAGCAGCAAATAAACAGATGATACCGATGATAAAATTTTTCTTATCCATAATAAAAATTGTTAAGGAACGGGGTCATAGCCTCCTGCACACAAAGGGTGGCAACGACAAAGCCGTTTCATTGTAAGCCAACTGGCTTTAAAAAAGGAATAACGTTGAAAGCATTGCTGAGCATAGTCCGAACAGGTCGGATAAAAACGACATTCACATGAAAGACCGAAGCAAACCTTCAGAACGTATTGAAACGGCGACACAAATCTTTTATAAAGTACCAATGCCCAACAAATGCCTTGTGTACACGTACTTTTCAAAAGATTTTTAGGCTGCTTGCTCATGTTGAACGTGAGAAACTTTTTCAAAAATCGTTTTTAAGCTTTTTTGCAATATAGAAAAATTGGCAGAAGCAACTTGAGCTTGTGTAGCGATAAGGACGCAATCGTAAGGCTTTTGAAAGCCCGCTAAGAAAGTAGGTAATAATTCCCGCATGCGACGCTTAAATGTATTGCGTACAACAGCTCCTCCTACTTTTCTTGAGGCGATAATGCCTATACGATGGTACATTTTGACAGATGGCTTACAATAAAAAACCAAACCGTTTCCATAAAACTTCATCCCAGACTGATATAAAGCCTGAAAATCATTTGTTTTACACAATCTCTGCTTTTTGCCTACACTCACATTAAGCGCATAACTTTCTGCGTCCTTTGCGGCGACGAGCGGCTAAAACACCACGTCCTCCTTTAGTGGCTTTTCTTGCAAAAAAACCGCACATTCTAGCTCTCTTTAATTTAGATGGTGAATAAGTTGGTTGCATAATACTATAAACAATTTGATATATTTGTTATCGGGTCAATCTTATTTTTTATCTTCTTTACTTTTTTTTGCCTCATAGATGGTTTTTAAAATATATCGTGGGCGTTTTTGGACAATTTGATAGGTTCTACCGACATATTCGCCAATCAAGCCAATGCCTACGATCGCAACACTTACCATGAAGAACAAAATTGCAAACAAGGTAAATACGCCTTCTGCTTCTGGGCCGATAAAGATGCGTCGAGCCAAAAGATAAAGGACCAATAAAAAGCTTCCACCCGAAAGTGTGAATCCAAATAAAGTGAATAATTGAAGGGGAACAAGCGAGAATCCCGTCATTAAATCGAAATGCGTTCTCAACAAATAATAGAGGCCATATTTCGTTTCGCCTTTAAAACGAGGTGCGTGACGCATCCCAATTTCGGTGTATTTAGAGGCAAATTTAAAAGCAAGTGCAGGAATGAATGCTGTATAATCACCACAGCCAACGATTGCATCTACAACAGAACGTTTGTAAGCCCGAAGCATACAGCCTTGATCGGACATACGAATGTCTGTAATCTTTTCTCTAAACTTGTTGTTTAATTTGGAAGCCCAATCGCGCCATTTAGCATCCTGACGTTTGCCAAGTCGATAACTTCCGACATAATCATAACCTTCGTCTATTTTTTCAAGTAATTTTGGAAGTTCTTCGGGAGGATTTTGTAAATCGGCATCCATGGTGATAACAATGTCTCCACGTACATGTTCGAAACCGGCCCAAAGTGCATTATGATGACCAAAATTGCTATTAAAATCGAGAATTCGAAAATAATTGGGATATTTATGGTACCATTCTAACAGCTTAAGCAAAGATTCATCTCGACTGCCATCATTTACAATAACAATTTCAAATGTTCGTCCTGTGTTTTTTAAAATCGTAAGGAGGCGCGAACATAATTCGTCGATATTGGGTTCTTCGTTGTATGCAGGGACAACAACCGATAATTCCGGATTTTTCGTTTCTTCCAAATTCATGGCTGATTAGAGTATAAACTAAAATAAGGGTCTTGCGTCAATTTATAAATCGGATAATTTGACATTACGGATTCAAAGTAAGCTTCTTGGCCACGTTTTACGACCGCATAACACCGTTCAGATGCTTGTAAACGTTTACGAAAATCGTGCGATGACATGTACGCCTTCGGATGTTGTTCCTTGTAACCTAATTCGTGTTCTTCAGGTACACAGTCAATCGTTCCTACGGTTTGCTTTAAGTAAAAAGGTAGGTCGTTGAAATAATTATAAGCACAAAAAACATCTACCTTTTCTGAAGATTGTTTACGAATGTATTCGCAAATGTTTTGTCCGCATAAACGCTGGCAATAGGGTAAATAGATTGGTAGTAATATGTAAATTAATAAAGTCGTTCCGAGTAATGAATAGAAAGAGCGTAAAGGTTTGTTTTTTATATGGCATAAAGCGATTAAAGAACCACTTATGATGATGGTTTGTGCTAGTAATATGAGATAACTGGGTACAGGTACCAATGCTTTTTTCGCAAGCACTTTGGATAAAACGCAAGCTGCAACAATAAAACTTATTGCCCATAAAATAGATTCTATTTTTGTTTTTTTAAGATCTAGCTTGGTAATTCCGAAAGCCATTAGAATGGTAACCCCAGAAATTGCAGGTAAAATGTAGGGAATTAATTGTGATTTGGAGTAGGTGAAAAAGCCTAAGATGCAAATCGTCCAAATAAGCGAAAATGAAATTACGTGTTTTTCAAGTGTGGTTTTAGATTGTTTCAAAGAAGCATGTAGAGTTCTTGGTAAAAAGAAAAGCCAGGGAATAAGACCAATTAAAAAGGATAAAGGTAGAAAATAAAGCGGTTTTGTGCGATTATGGACCGAAGTCAAATAACGTTCGAAATGTTCATGCCAAAAGTAGAAATTGAAAAAGCAGTTATGGCGTTGTTGTACGAGCAAATGCCAAGGTGCTGCAATGAGGAAAAAGAGTAAAAGGCCTTTTACGAGATGTGCTTTTGGAAGTTTTCGAATATGGCCCGTATAACAAAGCCATATCCCGCCAATAAGTCCTGGGAAAACAATGCCAATGAGCCCTTTGGTAAGTACCGTAAAGGCCATAAATGCATACGCCCATAAGAACAAATGTTTAGATTGTTTGGGGTCTTCTGTTAAAAAACCGCTTGCGAAAAGCAATAATGTTGCCGTTAAAAAGAACGTAAGTGCATTATCGAGTGTTAGCATTTGACTCATGCCGAAGGGTAGGGCAGAGCTTCCGTAAATAAAGGCGGCCCATAAGGCTACTTTTTTTGATAAGAATTTATTGCAAAATAAATAAAGCGAAAGGCAGGTTAATAATGAAAAAAGTGCATTGAAAAAGCGAGATCCCAACAAGGTTTCACCAAAAAGTTTTTGCCCTAAGGCGATCGACCAATAAGCTAACGGTGGTTTTTCAAAATAGATAAGACCATTGAGTCGTGGTACAATCCAGTCATTCGTCTGTACCATTTCTAACCCCATGCTCGCATACCGTCCTTCGTCGGGATTTGCCAATGGCCTGCTTCCTATATGTGTAAAAAAAAGAATTCCAAGTCCTAAAAAAACGGATGCAACTTTCATGATGTATGTTTAATAAGCTTTAGTAAATAATTATAAAATGTAAAGTAAGAAAGGATTAAAATACAGGATCGACAATCTCCAATTCAAATTGTTGTTCTTCTGCAAGCGGTTGGAACAGTTTTTGCATATGCGCAACAGAGTTACAATCTTTGCTAATATGGGCCAAGCAAATCGATTTCCAGGTATGCGGTGTGTTTTTTATAAAGTGAAAGACTTCTTGATTGGATAAATGCCCATAGGGACCTGCAATACGTTCTTTAAGATATTGAGGCCGTGTCGGATGATTCCAAAGTAATTGTATTTCATGGTTCGATTCTAAGACTAATTTGCGTGCTTTTACGAGCAATTGAGAGAGCTTTGGTGTAATATGTCCAATATCCGTTGCCCAAACACAGCTATCGGTTTCTGACTTGAAAAAATAGCCTACAGGGTCTTTAGCATCATGTGGAATACCAAAACCAATCACCGATAACCCATCAACCGCGAAAATCTCTCCAGTTTCAAAAATGGTCCAATGCGCATTTAATTGCAAACGATCTTCAATCGCCTGAGCGGTTTTATAATTAGCGTAAAATTTCAAGTGTTTTAGCTTACTGAGTCGCTTTAAGCCTAAGATGTGATCTTGATGTTCATGGGTAATAAAAATACCCGATAAATCGTCCAAAGAAATGCCAAATGGTGCCAACTTTTCAGCAATCTTTTTACCAGAAAATCCAGCGTCAATGAGGTAATAACTTCCTTGATGGACCACAAGACCGCAATTGCCGGAACTACTACTTCCCAATACTTTTAAATCTACGGTCATGCAAGAACTATCAGAATAAGGTGAAGGCAACAACAGCTTGCTAAAGCGGCAGCAACATCATCAATAACAACCCCCAAACCGCCATCTAATTGCTGGAGTTTTTTTATACCAAAGGGTTTTACGATATCAAAAAACCGGAATAAAAGAAATCCCAGCAACATAAAAGCCCAAACAGGATAGATTTGCATTTGAAATTGAAGACCTAGGAAACAAAAAGGTATAGCAACCATTTCGTCTAAAATCACGCAGCTAGGATCTTTTTTCCCCAGAAGGAGTTCAGCCCGTGTGCAGATGACACAAGCGATATAGGTCGTTATTCCTGCCCATAGTAAATACGCTAAGGGGGATAACGTGTGAAAAAAAAGCGTATAATAAATAAGTCCCACAAAACTTCCGTTGGTACCAGGCATTTTCCCCAAAAAACCTATTTTTCCCAAAGTAGCTGCATTGAGAATCCAACGTGATGGAATAAAAGCAAACAGAGATTTAATCATTTGAAAAATTTGTGGTCGCTAAGAAAAGATGTTCCGTTGGAAAACCGTTCAAACATTTGTCTTAATTTGCTGGGATCCGATTTTCTTATTTTTTGAGACATTTTTTTCATCAATTGAAAGCGCTTTATTAACTTATTAAAGTCGGCGATTGTCATTCCGGCCCCCTTAACAATTCGCATTTTTCGATAAGAAGAGATCAACAAATTTGGTTGCCGACGTTCTTGTGGTGTCATGGATAAAATCAAGGTTTCAAACTGCTTAATTTCTTCGTTTTGTTGGTCCATGTTTTGAAAGGCAGGCAGAGATGGCAACCATTTTCCTAGACCATGGCTACCTAATTTTTTCATTTGTTGAACTTGTGAAAGAAAATCTTCTAAATTGAATTCTCCATCAAACAAACGTTTGGTAATCGTTTCAACGGTATCGCTAGCAATCTCCTCCTGAGCTTTTTCAACTAACGAAATAACGTCTCCCATACCCAAAATACGGCTGGCCATGCGATCTGGATAAAACTTTTCAAAATCTTCGAGCTTTTCTCCAATACCAGAAAACTTTATAGGCAATTGAACGGCGTATTTCATAGATAAAGCCGCACCACCTTTGGTGTCTCCATCCAATTTGGTTAAAATAACACCTGTGAGTCCGAGTGCTTCGTTAAAAGCTTTGGCAATATTTACGGCTTCTTGCCCTAAAGCGCTATCGATGACCAGAAAAACCTCATGAGGTTGGACTTTTTCTTTAAGAAGCTTAGCCTCTTGAATAAGTGCTTCATCCATTTGTAAGCGACCTGCGGTATCAAAAATCGTAACCGTGTTTTTCTTTGTTTCTTCTAAAGCTTTAGCCGCAATTTCTTCAACGGAAATCTGGCCATAAGCTAAAACAGGCACTTCAATTTGCTCACCTAAGGTTTTTAACTGATCTATAGCCGCTGGCCTATGGATATCGCATGCAACCAAAGCCGGTTGTTCGCCTTGCTTTTTAAGCCATTTGGCTAATTTGGCACTTGTGGTCGTTTTTCCAGCACCATGCAAGCCAACCATCATGATCCGTAATGGTCTTTTAGAATCGATCTCGGATTGTTCATTACTTAAAATTTCCCTTAATTTATCATAAACAATCTTAACAACTTGTTGGCCTGGTTTTACATTTTTAAAAACGCGTTGCCCAATGCACTCCTCTTTGATTT
Source organism: Opitutales bacterium (assembly GCA_046881885.1). GTDB lineage: Bacteria > Verrucomicrobiota > Verrucomicrobiia > Opitutales > UBA9783 > JBKSMP01. The sequence goes on along the minus strand of JBKSMP010000022.1, from coordinate 5,335 downwards.
CCCCAATGAATTTTTGTACAACTTCAAAATTAACGTCTGAAGCTAATAAGGCCTTTTTTATGTCTTCTAATGTTTCCGCAATGTTACTCTCAGTCAAATTGCGTTTCTTTGATAATTTCGAAAAAATCTTTGTAAAACGATCCGATAATACTTCAAACATAAAGCTATTTAGCCAAAAATCTTTCAAAGTGAAAAGCTAAAAATATATAAATTTCTTGACAAGCGATAAAAAATCTCTTCTTATTAAATCATTGCTTATTGCAGGGTGGAGCAGTCTGGTAGCTCGTCAGGCTCATAACCTGAAGGTCCTTGGTTCAAATCCAAGCCCTGCACCCAATGTTTATGCGGGATAGCGTAAGTTGGCTTTTGTGCGTATTATTTCTGTTGCAACCCTATTGCAACCTTTCAGATAAAATTTTATCAAAATATATCTAGTGAGATAAGGTTTTTGTGTTGCTTTTGTTATAGGGTAGAATTTTTTACTGAGGGCATATGAATAATGTTGCAGATCCCAGCAAATGTTTCCTCCATAATATCTGTTTTTGGGTTAAATGAGTATTCTTAAAATTTTCCGCGGTGGAAGTTTACGATCGGTTATTACGATTTCCCCCTCTGTGACAAATGTGACAGATATCAAAAACGTCCTCAAGTCTGCATAAATACTGCGAAATATTGTCACAACATCGAAATGTGACAGCTTGTGACAGTTGTGACAAAAACAAAGATTATGTTTTAAAAAACTAGAAACATTTGTATAAATATAAAAACGTTACATTTTTACGAAAAAGCGCTTGACAAAGATTTTGAAGCTTTTTTACTTCTCTAGTAGAAGGTCTGGGGTAAAGTAAAAAAGTTCGAATGAAAAGCATCTTGTTATGGATTTTCTTTTGGTTTTTAAGTTTTACAAGATTTAGAGATTTTATTTTAAGAAAAGATTGTGGTCATTTTGGTCATTTAAGAGGGGCAGTAGGTTGTCTAAAGTTAGTACCAAGACTTAGAGAGTGTTTTTTTGGTGCGAGCAGTGAATTTGTTGAAATTTTCATAAATATTTTTGAGCAGATCATGGGAAGAATCCTAGGCTTAGTTAGTACTTTTTTTATCCAAGATGATAAAGATAAACAAAACGATAGTATTAGCTGGCAATTTAGTCGGCTCTATATGCTTAACGCATGCGGAAATGGTACAAATCACAAGCAAAACCTCTGGAAGTGTTACGACATTGACGGTTCATTTTGCTGGGAGTGAAAATACAGAAGCGATCAAAGTTCAAAAAGTTGGGGCGAATTGGCAAGTGGCCGAAGCTATTCCAGGAGATTATCGGACACAAGTCGATATAACGCAACCAGAAAAAGGCGTTCGATTTTCGATCGATGGATTGAATCTAAACCTAACTTCAGGTGGTTTTTATTTAGCTGGGAATTGGGATGGAAGCTTGTACTTTGAACATGAAGGGGCTTGTAAGATTGCAAAAGGTAGCCGTTTAGAAGTTACAGAAAGTTTGTTTCTCAATAAGAGCATTTTGTTTGAAAATGAAGGGGAATTAAGGATTGGTCAAGATTGGACCTGTTTGCTAACAGCTATTCAGAACAAAGGAACGATTGTTGTTGGACAAGGATGGCAAGTGATGGCTTTGCAGAAATTCACCAATGAGGTAAATGGGAATTTTGCAATGCAACGTGCAGATCTTGTATCACCAGCAACGGAAGTTAACAATCGAGGAAATATCGCTTGTGTTTTGGATTGGAAAGGCGAGCCCTGTACCTTTAATAATATAGCAGGCGGTCAGGTCCAAGTCGGAGGTAATTGTACGTTAAAAGCCTTAAATAATAAGAGTGAGTTTGAACCCCAAATTGGAGCTTTTAAAGAAAGCAAAAGGGTGCTACAAGATACTTCAGGAAACCTTGTAACGGACAATAGAAGTTTTTTATTAAATTGGAATGGAGAATTACAATTTGATCCTAAAGGTACTCGTAATCCAAGCGGCTATGAGTGGGGTTTTCGAGATCGTTGTTTAAACTGTAAAAGGGTAATCACAAACATCCAAAGTTTCACACAAAGACAAGGGAGGCCATCCAATTTTTGTGTTTTGGGATCCTTGGGATTAAATCAAAGCTCTCAAGTTATTTGCAGTCATCTTTTTATCGGTAATGCTTTGAGAGTACAAAGTACAATAAACATAAAAGCTTATGCAACCCATCAGCAAATTATGTCATATGTTTTAAATACAAGGTCTGCATATTTTAAAGGCAATGTTTTTGGTGGAGGAGGTCGTACTGTATATTGGGATTCTTTTGTTCATGCGAATACCCAAACATCTATTCACGAAAAAATTCCTTCAACCTTAGAGTTATTAGGAACGAGTACCGGAAAGATCGAAACATTCATTAATGGCAAAGCGGACACGACACAGGCCGTAGTGATAAAAGCGACAGAAGCGAAGTATGAGCAGCATAAAAATGCGCTTGAAAGATTAGCAGATGAAAGAGGAATACCGTTAATGTTGTTAGTAGATGAAGCGGAATATGAAGAGAATTTGCAGGCTATGAAAGTAAATCCTGTATTTCAGACGATGGTACGGCAACAAGAATTGCGACAAGCACGATCGGCAGCGCCATCCGGAGCACCTTCACGGTCGTTAACACCAGAACAATAATAAAAGTATTAGCGGAGAGGATACCTCCGCTAAAAAGAAGAGAAAAACATTTACAAAGAAATAAAAATTGTATTGAAAGGAATAAAGGACATGAAGAAGGTTTTCTGGTTAATAGCAGTATTAGCAAGTTTTGCGAGCAGTAAGCTTTTAGCAGATACGTATGATATTGATTTAAATAAGACAAGCAATCAGTATGTTTTGCAAATCAAGCGTTTTAATCCTGTTGGAGTAGAAGTTGGTAATGTCCGATATACCTTTTTTAAGAAAACAGATAAATTAAAGCAGACCTCGTTATATTTTCAAGGGAAGGAAGCGCCTTGGGCACCTTTGGACAGAAGCGTAGCAGGTGGTTTAGGGATACGACTTGGGAATTTGCAAGTCTGGATGCGTGATGATTGGCGTCTGGATGGAGTTGTAATAAGTGGACAAAGTGACGATAATTTAACTATACATGCCAATAGAGTTATTTTAGGACATGATGCAGGCCTTATTTTGAATGGTAACATTGTTGCCAGTAATAAGACAAAACCTGCCAAAGCTATTGTTTCGTTGTCGGCACGTGGAGAGGTGGTTATTAACGGAGATCTTACGGTCAATTTTCCTATTTTCTCGTTAGACAAGGATAGCACGTTAAGGGTTTCTGGAAGTTTCATGGGAACCTTGCCGGAACTATTAACCTATCACAGAAGTCGGATGCAAGTTGGGACAATACAGTTACCTGAGCTTACAAGTGTTAGAAACTACGGAACGGTTATTTGTGATAACGATTGTTTAGCTCCGAGAGCGGTTTTTACGAATGGCGAACGGGATTGCAGCACTATACCAGGAGTAGCATCAACTAAGGGACAATTGATTGTTAACGGGCGTTGTCAGCTTGCGGAATTAAAAGCAAAAAAAGAACTCATTAAGCAACGAAATGTTTGCCGAGAGTTGGTCCAAAAATACAAGCAAGAAGGGCAAGATTTGCCGTTATTTAGCCCAGATGAAGAGATTCTCATTATTCGCAGTGAAATGCATCGTTTGGCAGGACGACGCTTATTACCGCAATTTACGGATGAATCGGATCAATTATGGCAGTTTTTCTTAAATACGGTTGAAGAACATCATCGGCTACGTGTGGAAGACGGTGTTGTGTTGGATATCGGCCGGCATTTAAATTGGGGCGAGCAATGTAAGCTGAAAAAAGACATTGTTTGGATGGTAGAATTTAATTGTGATGGTCAAAAAACCTATGCGATTCGTCTGTATTTGTGCCAAGAGACGATGAAGTCTTTATATGTCAATCCTGCGATGGTGATTGCAGGCAGTTTCAATCTCACAGCGGATAGCAATTGGGCGAATCAAGGGCTTATGGAAGCCACGCGAGGAGATGTAAACATCCAAGTTCCAGGTGGGATGCTGCTCAATCAGGGCGGTGGTATTTTGAGTCGCACGGGAGCGGTTAATTTAAGTTCAGGAGTAGGTATTGCCAATACGAATGGTTTGATCCAAGGGGCTACAGGGGTAGCCATGCAAGCACCGCTGATTATGAGCGAGACGCAAGTCGGTCGTGAAGGCAGTAATCAGCAATTTCATTCGATAACAGGGGGCGAAGCGGAAATTCGTAGCGGTGGAGACATTCGCTTGGATGCGAAGGAACAGCTTGTTGTTACGGGTAGTCAAATCGCTGCGGATGGGGATATTACCTTAAGCTCAGGAGACGTACTGCAAGTTATGCCGGCCGTTTTGGAATACCATGACGAGGCGCATGAAGCTGATAGTTCGCACCTTATTCATCATCGTAGCGGTATTTATCCAGCATTAACAGGGCGCAACATTGAGCTGCAAAGCCGCAATAAGCTTACTTTAGTGGCTCCAACAATTTATGGCATTGAGGAGGTTTCGGTAAAATCCTCCCATGGTCTTATGCAAATCCATCCGTTTATTGAGATGGACTATGCGCATTATACCTGGTATAGCAGCGATTTTTGGGGATCGAGTGATGGTCAAAAAACGGAAATGAAGGAAAAGGTCGAGCGGCCAAAAATACAAGCTGGACGAAAGCTGACCTTAAAGGCCCACGATGACCTGGAAACCGTAGCCATGGAGGCTCGAACCCGAACAATGCATTTGGAAAGCACACGTGGTCAAGTCAAACTCGGAGCAGGCCGCGAGCGATCGATGCGGCAAGAGCAGTATCGTACTAGTGGCTGGATTACGACAACGAACCATGACGAAGGCTACAATCACCTAGAGGTTATCGAGCCGATCCTGGTATACGATGATGTTCGCGTGGTCGGCCGGCTGATGGCGGAAGTGAAAAAAGGCCAATTGGCCCCATGGGTGGTGGATTTATGCCACGTATACGAGGTAGATTTACGGGAAGTTTTGGAGCAACATGAGCAATGGCGGGAGCATACGACCACCATGAGCACTCCCTTAAGAACCTTCCTAATGGTAGGGTTGGCGATTTGTACGGCTGGCTGGGGTGCGGAATATGTCGCAACGCACTGGGCAAGTACGTCCACCGCAATTGCAAAAGGTGCCGGAGCTGCATTGGAAGGGATCACCAATACCCTTTCCGTTTCCACCTTAGCCAATGCTGGCGATTTAGGCAAAGTCTTTAAGGAAATTTCTAATAGCAATTATCTAAAAAACCTTGTCGCTTCTGCCGTATCCGCCGGCCTGGTGTCGAAGTTTGTT
>JBKSMP010000021.1:0-75045 GCA_046881885.1 Opitutales bacterium | reverse complement strand
GGGATCACCAATACCCTTTCCGTTTCCACCTTAGCCAATGCTGGCGATTTAGGCAAAGTCTTTAAGGAAATTTCTAATAGCAATTATCTAAAAAACCTTGTCGCTTCTGCCGTATCCGCCGGCCTGGTGTCGAAGTTTGTTCCGGATACGGATAAAAAACTGCCATTTTCTGCGCACGCCGCCCGCAACTTGAAAAAAGCTGCTATCCATACTGCTACTTCCACCGCAGCCAATGGCGGTAAAGTCGGAAGAAATGTTTTATCCGCCGCTGCAGGAGCGATGGTTGATGCCGGTGCGGCGAGTATAGCGCAAGAGATTGGTCGAGCATACCGTAATGGCACTGGTGATATGTCTTGGCTAACCCATAAAGTGTGCCACTTCGTGCTCGGTGGTGGATCAGCAGCTTTGCGCGGCGAAGATCCCTTAGCCGGTGCCATAGGCGCCACGATTGGAGAAGTCGTTGCAGACGCCATGATCGCTCGTGCCCTCGAGCAAACCCGTGCGGACGTCCTTGAGCAACTAGAGGATTTTAGAGATACTTACGGTACATTGCCTCCCGTTCAGGATGCGGAAGCCCTTATTCGCCTGACCTATCTAGAACACTTAGAAGCAGAACAGGCAGATCAGATCCAACGTATCGGCCGCCTTGCAGCTGCCGGTACTGCCTTCGTCGGCCGTATGGATATTTCTGCCGCCGATGCTGCTGCAGATCTCGCTATCGAATATAATAGTATTTCGCTAATATGACTAATGATTTTCGCATCATTTTTAATAAAAAAACGTAATCAAAAGCTGGACATTTTATTGAAATCTAACTAATAAGAAGTCATGCATATTGTTGACATTTTAATCATTGTAGCCTTTCTTATTGCAACGCTGTATATAGGGTTTAGCTCCGGCAAAAAGATAAAAACGTTCAGTGATTATGCAATTGGCAATAGAAATTTTTCTGATTTTGCTATGTATTGTACGGTTGCGGCAACATGTATTGGTGGTACGACAACCATGGGAAATGTTGGGAAAGTTTACAATATTGGTATAGCACAATTTATTGCCCAAATAGGTTTTTCTCTTTCTTTTGCTATTGTTGCTATATTTTTAGCACGACGCTTTAGTAATTATTATGAATGTTATTCTTTGGGAGATATGTTTTACAAATCTTATGGTTTGACAGGTAAAACATTGGCTGGAATTGCAGGATTTATCTATGAATTATTAGCTGTTGGAGTACAATTTATGGCTATGGGAACTGCGATTAGTGTTTTAACTGGGTTTTCTTATCAAACAAGTCTTCTTATTTCTGCAGGAATTGTTCTTATTTATACAGGAAGAGGAGGAGTACGTGCCGTAACATTTACAGATGTTTTACAATTTATGGTGCTTATTTTGGCTATTCCTATTCTTTTAATCGTTGTACTAAAAAAAATAGGTGGTATTCATGAACTTGTATTACAGCTGCCACAGTCCCATCTAACAATTAGTGATGAAAATTTACGTCGTTATTTGTTCTTAATATTACCTGTTATGTTGCCATCATTAGCACCGCATCATGCTCAACGCTTATTAATGACGAAAAATCGTGCACAGGGTGTAAAAGCTTACTATTATTTAACTTGTTCTTTCTTGTTTGTTGTTATTTTAAGCTTATTTTTAGGATTAGCAGCCAAAGTACTACTACCCAGCTTGCAGCGATCTGATCAAGCACTTTTTGCTTTAATAACTAATTGTTTACCTGTAGGAATTTTTGGAATAGCTATTGTTGGTATTTTGGCAGTTTTAATGTCTTCTGCTGATTCTGTATTAAACAGTGGAAGTATTGTATTAGTAAATGATCTTATATTACCTTTTGTAAAACGAGATCTATCTGAAAATACGAAATTAAAATTAGTTCGTATAACTTCTATATTTATTGGTATTTGTGCATTAATTTTTGCAAGTCAGTGTACCAGTATATTTGAGACGAGAATTATAATCAGTACTTTCTGGCAAGCTGTTATCTTATCTCCCTTATATTTCCTCCTTTTCAATATGAAAATTCCATTAAAAGGCTTATTTATGAGTGCAACAATAGGACTCACAACATGCATTCTATGGAACATAAACATCAAACCCAGTACAAAGATTGACGGGTTGTTTCCAGGATTTTTCGCAAACGTAATAACAGTCCTTTTCTTTTACTTTCTTGGCGGTCGTCAGAAAGTATTTTCGAAGGAAGAATTGGAAAAGATGCGTCGAGCAGAAGCTGTACAAACCAAGAAGCGTCCAAGTGTACGCGACTTGCAAATGCGTAATAATACGATTTTAGGTTTATGCCTTGTTTTTTTGCAGTTTATGCCATTAATGTTTAATACGAACTCGTTAACGTATTCAAAATTAATGTTAACGCTTGTAAATGGGACCATGGCCATACTGCTCATTTTTGGCGGATCTTTAGAGCTTTTTGCTAAAGAAAAACGGTTTCAATGGCTTAAATTAACGACATTGTTTTTCTGCTTGCCGATTACATCTGCTTATCTCTTTTTGAGTTCTGCAGAAAATGGTTTGCATGCATTAACATTGCTTGTTTCTTTCATTGTCATGTTGTCCAGTGCTGAAAAGAAACACGAAGCTCCTATTGGAATTGCATGCTTTTTGACGGCATTTTTGACGCTTATCCTTTATTTTTATAATAATTGTCAGCTTTGTTGGCCCGAAACCTTTGCTTGGCAACATAGTTTTTATGTGGTTGGATATGTAACTGTCTTATTTTTATTACGTTCCAACTTAAATACATTGCAGCAAATAAAAGAAATAGAAAAAGAACAAGAAAAATATCGTGAACGCTACATGATGGCACGGAGTTTATCGCATGACTTAATGTCCCCGTTGATGGCATTGCATTTATTGAGTTCTCAAAAAAAATTAAATGAATTCGATGAAAAGGAATGTCAGCTCCACCAAAATATTATATCAGAAATGGAAAATTACATCAATGACTTTATTGTCGGAGGTTTAAAAGAGCAGTCACAGTTAAAGCTCGAAGATCTGAATCAATGCGTCCTCAGCTGCATTGAAAAGCAAACGATTTTGCAACCCAACTTCAATATTCAATTGCAAGCGAAAGAGACGTTTTTTGCACGCGTAGATGCGGTACTATTGCGCAGAATTATCAATAACCTTGTTAATGTTTGCCGGCATGCTTTACCGAACGGTTGCAACACGATCGTAATTGCCATCGACAACGATCCGCTCGGCAATACCCAAATCCTCTTGCAAGCTGCCAATGGTGGTTTTTCCCAAAAAGCCCTCAACAGTATGTTTATCGAGGATCAGAAATTGGGTGACGAAGTCGAACTCGGCATCAGCTTCCCTGAATTCCAAGATATTGTCGCTAAATGGAAGGGCAAGTTGGAACTTATTTCTCAAGAGGATAACGCTATCATCCAGCTCCTTATCCCTAATAAGGATAACAATAAGCTGATCCAAAAAGCTTAATCCTTTGTATTCATAGCTTTATAAAACATTAAACCTGCTTCCAATGGCAGGTTTTTAAGTAATAGTTTTTAAGCAAAATATCGAATAATTTTTGCCTTTCCGGCTCATTTGGATGATAATAGATATATGGGAGACTTATCATTGCAGAAATTATCGGCGAACCGAAAAAATGCGCAGTTGTCGACTGGACCGAAGACGGCGTTAGGAAAGGGGAAATCAGCTTTAAATGCTGTAAAACATGGGATTTTCGCGAAGGAATTGATAAAAAATGTTTCTGCTGAAGAATTGCAAAATTTTGAGGTTCTAAAATTGGGATTAGTTGAAAGTTTGAAGCCGAAGGATGCGATGCAATCGGTTTTGTGCGAGAAAATCTCAGTTGATGTTTGGCGGTTACGGAAAGTGCTTGCATTTGAACAAGGCGCAAGTCAATTGGAGATGTTGAATCTGGACACATCAGATTCACCGGTAGACTTGAGTAGGCGAGAAGTACTTGTCGGTCATCTTGAAAGCTACAAGTCTGAGCTGGAAAATTTGAATCAACTCAAAAATTTGATAAATAATGGTACTCTTGATAATTTATCGGAACTTTCGGGTGAAATTTATGAACTGTTATTTGAAGTAATTCAAAGAGTGAAACAGCGTTTTCCAGAAATTTATGAGAAAGTAGAGATTGATTACTTGCATGAATGCGAAAATCTGCGTGATTTTTGCGAACAAAATGATATTGAAATTGAAACATTTAAGCAGGATTTATTAGATCGCATTGAAAACAAACTACGCTCGGGTAGCAATATGCCGAATTATTACGAGAATAATCTCCAAGAATTCGATCACAAGCACTCCATTTACGAATCTGTTGCGCAATTGCCATCCGCAGAAAACACCGACAAGGTCATCCGCTACGAAACACACTTACAACGCTCTATCGAGAAGAATCTCCGTTTGTTACGCTCTTTACAAGGATATGGGCAGATGAGTTTTGGGTTTGTTTGGTAAATTAAGTTTTCTTAGTGAAATTTACTAAGAAAAGATAATTGACTAAGTTTTCTTAGTGGATGTGAGGTATTCCTTAATTACGCTCCTCCGCATATGAATTTTGAAGATTTTAGGCTTTTTTCATAAAATTTTTCAAAAAAATTAAAAAAACACTAAAGTTTTTTAAAAAATGGCCGATATATTAAAGTGATATGAATAAACTACATACATTGTTAATTTTTACGTTATTAAATTTTGTCGCCTATGGAGATTTCATTGATGTATCCAGCTTGGTTAGTTATGATGGAGAAGTAAACTATTATAATTTAGAAAATGAAACAATTCAGGATATCCCAGCAAAAAAGCGTCAAAAAACAGATTTAAGCAAAATATCGATCCTTTTGAATGAAGCTAACATCTTGCAAGAGAAGATAAATGGACGTGATTGTTTTCGCATTATTCCTAAAACATTAGATAAAAAATTGCATCCAGAAAATTTAGCTCATCGAACACGATTTATAGATACAGAAACTTTTGTTAATGCATTTCTAGCTCATGTTCGTTTTTCGACAAAAGATATAAACACGTTGAGTGCCATTCGTGTGATAATGTACCATATTGTAGATAATCCAATAGGATGTGCTCTTATTAGCAGGATTTTAGATAAAATTGGGGATAAAATGATCTTGTTTAATATTGGATTTTTTGCATTTCAATACGTTATTTCCAAAAATGATTTATATGAAATACAAATTCCAAAAATAGAATTTGATGGAAATACAGCGAAAGCAAATAATCAACTTTCTTTTGGCTTTAAGGAAGCCAAGAAAGGAGAAGATGTATATGTGTATGAAAAGGAAAGTACAGAAGTAAAAACACCAATACGCTTTGCTGAACACAAGAGGCCTTTTTATTTAGGTTTAGTGCATGAACTTATACATTTGATGCATAGTCTCGAAAATAAAGCAACGGGAGAAAACAGTCCTAATAAACTTGATCACGATAAATATGGTGGTGAAGATTTTTGGGGGCTATATGATGATTTATATACAATTTGGGGAGTCCGTTCCGTAAAGAATTCAACTTCCGAAGATAGTGTTCCTGACCATGTTTCAGAGTTAATGTTTAGAATATTGGATAATATTCCTATAAGGGTTTTTTACGAAACAGAAACTGATTTTGAAGGCCTTAATTTGGAAATAAATAGCGAATTACAAATGTTCGAGACACAGGATGGTGATATAATTGAACCTTTAACTCTTCTAAAACAAATTTTAACCGATTTAAACGAAGAGGAAACCATAACAATTTCCAAATAAATACTTGACTTATTTAAACATTGAAAAATAATGAAGCGAAAAAGAAAGAGGTAAAAGATGAAAAAAGTATTATTTTTATCCTTAATATGTGTCGGATTAAAATGTTTCGGTGGTGATTTTGATATCGAAAGATTAAGGGAGTTACCTAGTCTAACGGATTTGCAAAAAAAGTGTTCAGATCGAGCAAAAAAATTAAAAGGTATAAGGCAGTATTCTTTTTTAGCTCATATTTATCGAAAAATTTATGAGGATCCAGAAGCCTCTCAAAAATTTGATAAAAAACTAATTGGTTCTATTATGATGCAAAATGTTGCCTGTGCTATTAAAGGTGGTGATATGAGGACTTTGTCGGAACTTTCATCCCTGGAATTTTGTGGTCCTGCTTCTGTAGTATGTGCAAGAGCAATGCAGCTTTTGTTATCCAGATCTTATGGTGCTGGTTATAATTTACACAAAGCCTTGATGGGTAATTATCCTGAGTCATATATTGAGAAAATGGAGGCGATTTTTGGTGAAAAGGTGGAACTTCCATGTATTGGAATAGAGGAAGACCGTGGTCATTTTCGAGAAAGCCCTGTGGTATTAGAGTTTACCCCAGAGACTATCGAAAGATTAAAAAATTTCTTAGAAAACTTTTCTACAGAAAAAGAATTAAAGGATGTTTTGTCTTCGGCACTAGATACTTGGGCCAAAGTATGTGCAGAAACAGATTGCAGTAAACTTTATCAAGAAATTTATTGCATGAAATTTAAAGGATTTGACATTTAGGTTTTTCATTTTACGTCCGGATGCAGATACAACAGCCTTTGCCACCGTCCTGTTTCCTTATGGATACAGCCGGGGAGGCGGCTCATGTGGGAAGGGTTTTTGCAGGCGGTATCGATGCCGAGAGGTTTTAGGCATTGCTCGAAAAATTTTTGTTCGATCTTTATTTTCCATTCATCGAGGGTATGAACATCAGGCACATGAATCCACGCGTGAAGGCTCTTATTGCCGGAATCTATGAGCGCAACCACGGGTAGTACGTTGAGCATTTCGCCCCAAAAGGCAAATTGCTCGGTGCGACTTAGTGAATCAAACTCCAGTACAGCGAACTTAAATTTGCAAACAGCAGCATCGCAACGATAGGATAGGGCCCCGGATTTTGTTGGATGCAGTTGGCCATCGACGGGATTTGGACAAATTAAGGGTAGAAACAATGGATGTTTTTTAAAAAAGTCTAGCCATTGAGCGACGGTTCGAACTTTTGTATCATACTGCGTTCCAATGAATAAGTAATCATCAGGTTCGTAAAGTGTTTTCAAAAGAAGTTCAGCATCTTTTTCGGGCGAATCCAATAATCGAACCGGGGAAGCTTCCCAAAAATCGACTTCTTCTGTGTCCTTGCCTTTTTCTAGCAGATGATCTCGATATTCTGAAGGAATTTTTGGTTTGGAAGAAGCAGATTTTCTAAATGGCTTTTTAAATACGCTTCGATAAGGGATGTAATCGCTTTTTGCTTTTGCGACGGCAGCCCAAATCTCACTGTCAGGAACGTGGCGTGTTCCATTGGGGATGTGTTGTCGAATATCTTCAAAAATTTGCACTTCCGAAAGCCCTGCATAAAGTCCGCAGTTGGCTACTCCGAGAAGGGCTGTATGGCAACCCTTACCCGGAGCTGGGATTGAATAAAGCTTTTGTATGTATATACTCATGGTATTCCTTAAAAATTGTCACAAGTGTCACGAAGTGTCGCAATTCGCTTTTGTGACAGCGTTTTGTTAGTATTCATGCAGGATAGAAGCCGTTTTTAGTTACTGTCACAATTGTCACAACAAATATATTTATTGTCTAAGCGTAGACTCGGATCTTGTTCTACAAGTTGCAGTAACGAAGCTTTATCTATATGAAGTTGGCGATAGGTATCGCGGATAGACAACTTTTGGTTATTTTTATGTAAAAGTTCATAAATTTTATTCAAAGCATTGTCTTGTTCTTTGTTGTAGATAAAATCAATAAAGTTCATTTGCTGTTGAACAAAAAAAGAATCCTGTATTTTAAGTGCCTTTTGAAACGTATCTGCAGATAACAGTTTTTCGACAGGATTTTCGTATATATGCAAAATTCCCGCCATACGGATAGCCATTTCAGCCCAACGTCCTGCAAACGGTGCTCCAAGAGATGAAATATCTCCTTGAGCACCTAATCTTTTCTGGATCGTATTATAATAATCACGATAAAGCGTGTAAACTTCATTATTTGCATGAATAATCACAGGTCGTTTCCTGGCCAAATCTTCATCCAGTAAAAGCTTCCAACGATTATGAACCTTGGATTCGATAGCAGAATTCAGGACGATAGGATCTGCAGGTAGTAATTGAGGTTCGACTTGACTAGCAATACACAAAAATCTGGGGAGTAATCCACTGTCTCTTAAAGTTTTGTGCTTAAACAATTGCATTGCTTTATCGGGTTGTACCGCAATAATGGTTGTAATTAGCGGATTCTGCAGATAGATTTGTTGGCCATTGTTGCGTTCAATGTCACAGGAATCTCCCGAAAAACATTTTAAAAGCAAAGTTTCATCAGTTGCTTTATCTTTGTAACATCCAACGACCACATCAATAAATTTTCGGCCTTCGGAAGCTAAATAGCAGATACGTTCATTATTTTCTGCTAAAACTTTTGCGAGGCGTTCCGAGGTAATATCTTCTACAAATATTTTGGCGGGTATTACAGCCGACATTCCAGAAATGTTCAATGCTTGATGTAACGCATTATTTTTATCATAAAGAGGCTGCAATACACGTTTAAAAATACTTGTCTTACCAAATCCACTCGGCGCAACAAATAATCCGTAAAGATTGAGCGGTGTTATTTTGTTGGGCAAAATTTGTACAAAAATTTTTCGGAAACAAACAGCCGATGTTGTCAATAACATCAACGGTGCTGAAAAGTCCACAGGTACTTGCTCGGCGCGAAGCAATTCTTGAACGTAATTTTTCAGATCTTTCGGTAAACAATCCAGTGGAAATGTGCTACTTGGAGTTTCCTCCTTTTGTAAACAACCACATTTCTTGGCATCCTCGATCAATATTTCGGCCAAATTACACATAAAAGCCTCCCTTCTTATGTAAATTGCAGTCATTTTTGGTGTCTTCCGTCGCTTGAGCAATGAATTCATCCAAATCTTCCTGCCGAAATTTCCGCAGACGTCCTAGCTTAACCGACTTCAACGGGTAACGTTTCGTCGATAACCATACCGCGATTGTGTTCGGTTTTACACCTAAATATTCCGCAGCTTCTTGTATACTTAATAACTTATTTTTACGAATCTTTTCGTTCATGCACCCAGTTTAACTTATTTCGATTTACGCTACACAGGGGATGGAAAAATATTTTTTTGAATCTCTATCCCCGGTATAACAAAAATATTGACATAAAGATAAATATATCATACCTTATTTTATATAACGGATAATATATTATACATATGAGATCGCAAATATCTTTGCCTATGAACGTAAAAAAGACGTTAAAAAAGTTGGGGCATGACATTCGTGAAGCCCGAATTCGGCGGCGGATATCGACGCAATTGATGGCAGATCGGGTTGGAACAACTCGAATGACGCTTCGTTCGATTGAACTAGGGAGTTCTCAAGTTTCCATTGGGTTTTATGCAACGTGTCTATATGTTTTAGGGTTATTGGAAAATCTAAGTGTGGTAGCCGATATTGCGAATGATAAGGTTGGGCAAGCTTTGGCAAGTGATACATTGCCTAAACGAATTGTTACGAAAAGGAATTTTCTATGAGTGAAGCACTTTTTTATGTTTATTGCAATTTGGACGGCCAAGATGTCCCGGTAGGTCGGCTTTGGTCGTACTATCACAATGGAAAAGAAAGTGCCTCCTTTAAATACGAAGAATCTTGGCTAAGGTATCTGAATAATTTCGAACTGGAACCATTTTTACCATTAACAGAGGGTACATTCCATACGGACAATCGAAAGGCATTGTTTGCTTCATTTGAGGATTGTGCACCAGATTCTTGGGGACGTTTGCTTATTAAGAGAAACGAAGCAAAAATGGCTCAAGCAGAAAAACGTCCTCGCCGACAGTTCCGAGAAATTGATTTTTTGACGCAATTGAATGATTTTTCGCGTCAAGGAGCACTGCGGTTTAAAAGAGAGCCTAAAGGGGATTTTTTAACACAAACGGGCAAAAAAATTCCGTCCATTATGACCTTATCCAAATTGCTGATGGCTTCAGAAAATGTCTTAACTCATAACGAAACTTTTAGCGACTTAAAAGAACTACTCATTCCCGGTTCTTCGCTTGGTGGGTCTCGTCCCAAAGCATCTGTTGTGGACGGAAAAAATTTATATATAGCCAAATTCCCTAAACAAAATGATAATGCGGTTCATTGGGAAGCTGTCGCACTAACGTTGGCTCAACAAGCTGGATTGCGCGTACAACAATGGCGTATGGTAACGATTAACAATAAACTTGTTTTATTGGCAAAACGTTTTGATCGACAGGGAGAAAAAAGAATTCCATTTTTTTCAGCCATGACATTGTTAAATGCCAACGATGGTGAAAGTGGAAATTACAGCTATTTGAATCTTGCGGACATTATAACCACTCGATGTGTCCATGTAAAAAACGACCTGCGAGAACTCTGGAGCCGAATGCTGTTTTCAATTCTTATTTCCAACACAGATGATCATTTGCGCAATCATGGATTTTTAAGAAATTCTCCACATGGGCTCGAACTTTCGCCACTTTACGATGTTAATCCCAATCCGGACAGAACTTCTCATTTGCAACTTAACATCACAGAAGATGACAGTTCAACTTCGATCGATTTAGCACTATCGGTTTCTGAGTATTTCCGTCTTACGAAGCAAGAAGCCAACGCTATTCTAACCAAACAACGCTCGGCTGTCGCTCAATGGCGATCTATTGCGCAGTATTTCGGCTTAAGTGCTTCTGAACAAGAAGAGATGGAACCTGCTTTTCAGCATGTTTTATAAAGTTTTCTTTTCATCCTTTTTTTTCAGATAATAAAGACCGATGTGTGGTAACAATACTACAGTTTGTTGCAATTGGTTTTTTAAATTATTTCTCATTGAACTTTCTGTTTCTGCGCGGTCAAATAAACAGTTTAAAAACTCTGCGATCCATAACCAATGAGGACTATTGTAGTTATTTGTAAAAAATTGATGCAAGTTTACATCAACCAGCCCAAACTCTGTTTCGGTATAGCTGCAAGAATTATTTAAAAAATCCTCATATTCCAGCAATTTTACATTTTCTGTTTGTGCATTAAAGATAAGATCTTTTGTCTCGCAATCCTTATTTAGGGCATAAATATCGGACGCTGTGTTATAGAACACTTGAAGTAAATTTTTTATTTTTGGCTCCCAAAGATCTAGATTTTGGGGAAAATCCTTATCTTGTCTGATTTTTTCCCATATTTTTAATAATGCATTGGCACATTGTTCGAGACCAACTTTGGCTTCTGAAATATTTTTTCTCAATTCCATTAGGCTATTTTTTTTACATAAACAAACATAAGAAAATATCTGAATCTTTTGTATTATTCCTAATATTTTAACAAATTGACTTGATTGTACAACTTTAAGGAATTCTTGAAGTTTGTTTTTTCGTGTGTTATATTGATTTTTTTTAAGATTTTCAAAAAATCCACAAGTACCTTTTCGTAAGAAGTAATAATCTCATTATCCAAAGTAAAGAGTAGGTCTTTTGAACATTTTAATGCCGATGGCCGGATTTTCGCCGTTCCAACCACATTCGATCGCTTTGTTGTACATGGTCTTCAATCGCTCCAGCATTCGATTAGCAACGTAAATTCCGCGTTCAGCACGCAATTGGTTGTGGTACAAATTAACATCGTATTTGGAAATCGCAGACAATTTGCGATTGAACCAATGGTGATAGTATTTGTTGATGGTCCGATCATCTTCCTTCCAAGATCGTTTCTGCGGTTTGGAGTAGCGTTCCATGAACATTTTAAAGAGCTCGCCGAACGTTAATTCCGCTTTCAATTGCTTCTTTTTAACTTCAGGATCTTCCCCCTTAGCCAATTGCGCTTTGTACAATTGAGCTACCTCACGGGCATTTGTAACGGTCAATTCCGGAAAACGTCCTATCTTTATCCACCGAGTACGACCTTGAATTTTCGTAAGCAGATAAAACGTTTTTACGCCATTCGTCGTTACCAACAAAACCAATCCGCGCTCTTTGGTGTCATAATAACTATCGAATGCAGATTTGCTTCCGTTGGTTTTATGGGTAGAAATTTTATCAATAAAACCTTGGGTTAAATTTTCCTTATACGTTGCCATAAACTTATTCTTTCTGTTGCAACCTTTTAGATAAAAATTTGTCAAAATATATCCAGTGTGGTAAGATTTGGATGTTGCTTTTAATTTAAGGTTGGGAGGGAATACTTGCAAAGAATCTTACAGATTCTATCAAATGACTAACACCCAATATTCGTCTTTGTGTTTAGCACAGGTTATGAAAACTTTCCGCGGTGAAATTTCTACAATCGGTTGTTGTATTTATCTCCTTTTTGACAACTGTGACAGTCGTCAAAAACGTCCTCTATCCGGCATGATCACTCGTAAAACACTGTCACAAGCTAAAGCATGACGTATCGAAGTTCTCTAATTTCTTTTCCTTAGTGCCGTAAGCCATTAAATAAGCCAAAAAAAGCTGAACAAAACTTCGTAACTTTCTGCAAAATATCCATGGCATTGATTGTATTGAAAACAAAAGAATGCCCAAGGGAATAAAGATACAAATAATGAAGATTTAAAAGATTTTTTCATAACCAATCAAGTTCCAAATTTAAATCGTTAACGGTATCAAACTCTGCCCATTTATTGCGTACGGGAACACCAAATACAGGAAAGTTTTTATCAATGAGGAATTGCAAAAAGTCTGTCATGTACGCATTTTTATAATTTAGATGAACAGCTTTAAATGTTTCGTATATTTGCTTAAATGTTTTAATAAACGGGGCTGAAATTTTAAACAAACCAATATATTGACCTTGAATATCATCCAAGGTTTTTGGTTTTTTACCCAATTCAAAAATTTTCCGTGAAGCCAGATCCCAACGAAATGTTTCGGCATCTTTAAGCGGATCTTCCATACGATTATTCCAGTACGTGCGCCATATCATTCGCCGTAAAACCGTAAGCTTTCCCCATTTCTTCTATGAGATCCAAAATTAAAGAAATATATTTTGTGAAAACAAACTTGGAATATTCACGTCCCGCGATGGCTTGCTTCAAAAACAACTTAAAACCATTTAAAGAGATATCAAAAGTTTGTTTAAGGTATTTCTCTAATGCATTGTAATTTTGGACAATGTTTGTAGTTTTTTCTGGTTCAATAGCTTTACCACTGGCATTACAAAACAGATATTTATCGGGATCGGAACGGTAGGTAGGTGAAGTAATGTCGTATGTTCCAGGTCTCAAATGACCATACGTTTTGATGCAATCTTCTTTATCAACAGCTTGCTGTGTCTTTTCAAAAAATTGTCCTGTAATCGTTTGGATATTTTCCACAAGTGAGATCTTTTCTTCCTCAGAAATGATACCCTTAGCAACAAAGGACTTCAAGAATGAACTTGCAATAAAACCACAACGTGCCAAATGAGAGAAGTTAAGTGTACCTTTTCTGCAAGTTTGCATCAAAACATAAATTTTATCTAAAGGTTTTAGATGCGTATCGGAAATACGTGAAAATCGTTTCTCGATAGCATCCATTTCTTCGTAACACTTTTGGCATTTTTCAAAGGCAGATAGCGTTAAATCAAATAAAGCTTTTTCATACTGCTGATATTCATTTGCGGAAAGTTTTGCCTCATTTATAAGAAGATCATACCAACGATCTTTAAAATCAGCCGTGTAACACGTTGGCATTACCATGAATTCTAACTTATCATGCCATTCGGAATTATTTCTCAAGCGATTTACATAAAAATTGACTAATTTATGAGTGGTATCGCTAGATAAGCTATTTGGCAAAAACGAATGTATACTTGCGCGTACATCGACATATGGATGTCCAACAAAATTAATAATAAGCGGATAAGGGCGTACATCTTTGTAACCAAATTCTGCACGCTGCTGTGCCCAAATATCATTCGTAATCAATGGCTGATAAAGAGAAATAGCCAAGCGATGCGGCTTTGTTCCAACAATTTCAGCCGGGTTCCAATCAGGCATTACACCAAAGATTGTAGTATTGCCCTGTACATCAGGCTGTGCTAGCTGATAATCTTCAAATCGTTTTGCAGCACATTCTAAATATTCATTTAAACGATGATCGCCAACCTCTCTCAAATGTTGGGATGCAATGGGGCGAACTTGGAAAATATACAATTCCCCATCATTTGTAACCGCAAATTCAATATCAAGAGCATCAAATTGTGTTAACTTTTCGATTTCTTGGATAGCTTCGAATAATTTTTTGTAAAAATCAGGGGCGTGCACAGGAATGTTTGCATACTTCCAATGATAAAAGATTTCATCCGTTTTGCTAGCGCAACTTGTGATAGCTGCTGTATCTTTTTTGTCGTAATTGACAATGTAATAAGGTGCTCCGTAATTAAGGCTTCGTGTGAAAACAACACCACTGACATTGACATCATGCAACATAGGTTGCACCAATACCAAATCAGCATTGTTTTTGGTCCCATAAGAATGAATAACCGTAGTAATAGCTTTAACCAAGGCACTACGTTCTGGTAAAACATTTAATAGGCTTTCAAATTTTCCTGCATTGGCTTTAGTAAAGCTATCTTCTTGTAAAGAACTGCTTCGCACAACAAGTGGTTTGTTGCCAAAATGTTCCATTATCGTACGGATTACTTCATCTTGATTCTTGAACCATTGCTGGGTTGAAAAATGAATTTGGTCGAGAATTTTGGATTTTTTAACATGCGTTCTAAGTGCATGTAAGGTTTGAGCTTTCGTTGTTAAAACGAAACGTGCAACATCAATGGGATTGTCAACTTCGGTCCACAAACCGTGAGCGTTTACAGAAGCTACCTTGAATCCTTTTTGTTGTAAGCAATCAACTATGCCCGATAAACGATGTTCATTAAGCTGATCACAAAAACAATTATTTTCTTTTAAAATTTTAAGCGCTGAAGGTTTTAGATAAATACAACCAATAGAAACCCACGGGTTTTACCCGTGGGTTTCTATTCGGAAAGAAGCATTTATTATCAAACTTTTGGTCCTTTTTTGGAGAAATTATTAAAAGATCCTTCTATAACATGCAGTTATATAACATCAGATATTAATGATCCCATATTAAAAAGCCACCATGAACGTTTATATCCTTTTTATTTTAATTTTTTCTTAAAATCTGTTTTTGATAAAATGGATGCAAGGTGTTTTGTGTTTACAATGCCGGATTTAAATACGTATCATCTGAAAAATCAAAACATACGAAAGAATATATCTATTTGTTTCATGCTTTTTCAAGTACTCATTTGCAATATAATGAAAAATCTTTTGATGCGTATGATACCATTTTTTGTGTAGGTCCGCATCATGTTAAGGAAATACAAAAACGTGAACAGGTTTACAATTTGCCTCAAAAAAATTATTGCCAATAGGCTATCCAAGAATGGATATTGTATATAGAAATTTTCAAACGTATAAAAAGCAATTTAAACAAAAAACGATATTAATTGCGCCGACTTGGAGCATGGCTAGTTTGCTAGAAAACGGCATTGAAACCATTATTGAAGAATTAAGTAAAACGGATTACCGTGTTATTGTTAGACCGCATCCTGAGTTTTTAAAGCGTCGTAAAGTATTAGCAATTCAATTAGAGCAAAAGATAAAAACATTGCCCAATTTTATTTGGGAAGATCAACTCCTAAGTGAAAATAGTCTCTATGAGGCCGATTTACTGATAACAGACCGTTCTGGTACAGGAAAAAACAACTTTGGTAACACAAAAATAAGACATAATTAGTAAAATAATGACGTGTTTTGAACAATCTTTAGAAATTTTTGTAAAAAAGTTTTTTCTGCAGAGTTTTTAAAGCATACTTTAAAAATATTGACATTTTACAAAGTGTTCAAGCTTCACCTAAAATGATGCCCTATTTTGAAAAAATGATGGTGGTTTTAGTCATTTTTACTTAATGCTTGACGGAATGTTAGTTCTAAAAACAACGAATAATCTTTTGCAATTTTCAGCTATTTGCCTGATAATAACAGATAAATAGACAAATTGCTCAATTAATTTTTGCTAATATCTACAGAGAAAAAATTGAATAAACTATCAACCATTTCTATTTTGGAAACAGTTCAACAAGACCTTGCAAACCTAGAGAAGCGAATTTCAGGAACAGTTTCGCATTTCTCATCCACCTTGAAAATTTGCGCTAAAAACAAATGTGTCGTATACGTCCGATAATACATCAACAACAATAGCAAATGTTCCCGTAAGTCACCAATTCCATACCGTCGGCTGGCAACGCGCTTCTGCCTCTGTGCCATCTCCCCAAGCCCGTTTTAGCCTGCTCACACATTTTTAAAACTTTTCTTACTTGACTCCGCTGATCCGTCATAAATACTGTTTCTTGAGTAGGAGGTTTATTATTTCAATCCTTTTTTATCCTTGGCATTCTTGCCTCTCAGACTTTTGCAGGAGGTCTAATAAATATAATTAAATTTACCATTTTTAAAGTTGACAACCTATAAATAGCAGGGCTAATTTAGCGGGCGCAGATGTTTGTAATTAAATTTATAAATAAATGCTAATATAGAAAGGATTTGGTATGTATATTGATTTTTCAAAATTACCTGTAAAAGAGCTTAAGAATTTCTACAAAGGGGAGGGGAGTGTGTTTGCTAAAATTGTTTTGGAAGATAAGAATAAGATTATGTATGGAACTTTACCTGCAGGTGCGTCGATAGGCGAACATACTCATACCGATAACTGTGAAATGTTCTATGTGTTTAAGGGGAGTATAAAAGCGATTTGTGATGGTGTTGAAGAACGTATTACAGCAGGTAATCTTCATTATTGTCCTCAAGGACATACCCATACACTTATCAATGATACCGATATGGATGTATTGTATTTATCGGTTATTCCGAGGCAGTAATACTGAACGTTCTGAAAAAATTATAGCGTAGAAGATTCCTTGTAAATGCACTTTTATACGTGTCTTAGTGAGGAATCTTTAATTTTTAGAAGTTTTGTTGCCGATGTAGGATAGCAATTTCGTGAGCTGGTAGAGAAGTGATTGAAAAATCGTGATGCATGGATGTCGTATTTATAAGCATTGCATTTCCTGAGGAAAGAGTATACTTTCCGTATGTACCTTGTTTAGGAGTTGTTACGCTTGAATTGTTTTGAATAAGGGGGGTTTGTGTACTAGAAGAAACTACATTCATATACTCATTAAATAAAAAAACGACAAAAAAGTCAAATGATTATGTAACAGTTTCAAAATAAGCTTATTATGAAAAGCGATTAAAGACAAACTGGGGTGGTAGACCGGGCTCGAACCGGCAACCCCTGGAACCACAATCCAGTGCTCTGACCAATTGAGCTACAACCACCACTCCAAAACAATACAACGAAAATCTATTTGTAATGTCAAACATTTTTGTCGTTATTTTGTAAGGCGATACAGATTTGATGGACTATGCTTTTAAAACGCTTTCGATATCATTTGCGAGAAAGTTTGTAGCATCTAATTGGTTAAGTTGTTTTAAATTGTGTGATAGTTTTTCGAGTAATTTGGGATTTTCCAGTAAATTTAAGGTTTCATTAAGTAGGTTATCGATATTGCTTTGTTCTAACATAAGGCAGCAACCACGTTGTTCAAAATGGGTAGCATTTGCTAATTGATGATTTTCGGCAGCATGTGGATAGGGGATAATGATAGATGGTGTTTCGCATTTTGCTAGTTCTGCAAGTGTTCCAGCACCGGCACGACTGATTACAAGATCTGCTGCTGAATAAAGTTGATGCATTTGATTGCAAAAGGGGACAAAGGTAACTTGCGTACGAATACCTTCTGCATTTGTTTTTTCCATTGAATGCGCTTTCCCTTTATTTAATCCTGTTACACAAAGGACATTGATGTTTTTATTATTAAGGATTTCGAAATGATCAATAACCCATTTATTGAGTCTGCTGGCCCCTTGACTTCCTCCTACAACTACAACCAATTTTTGATGAGGTGAGAAATTAAGTTGTGCTTTTGCTTTTTCTTGATTGATTTTTTGAATTTCTTTGCGAATAGGCATACCACAACTTAAAACTGTTTTCGTAAAAATATTTTTGAGGTGTACGCCTTCAGGTAGGTAAATTCTTTTAGCGAAAATACTTAAAAAACGAACCGCTTTTCCTGGAATGTAATTAGCTTCGTGTAAAAAACAATGTTTTCTCAGTAAAAAAGCTGCAATAATTACCCCTGCGTTTAAAAAGCCTCCAAACCCAACCACCGCATCTGTTTGTGTTGTTTTGATAAGATGGATAGAATACAGAAAGTTTTTGATTTGCAGATAGAAGAAACGCGGCCATTTAAAAATGTTTTTTGAGAAGCCAATACCCGGGAATTGTATAAAAGGTAATTCTGGATACGCTTGACAAAGCTCTTGATCGACTCGTTTTTGTGAAGTAATTAGGATGCACTTATGTCCATTTTCACGTAATTTTTCGGCCAAAGCAATTCCTGGAGATAGATGGCCGCCTGTTCCTCCACAAGCAATAATAAAGGTACTCATGATGAGGTATTAATAAGGTTAATGGGGGAATAGATTGGCCTGGAAAGGTTTACAATAAGTCCGATTAAGCAGAAGCTTGTTAATAAATTGGAGCCTCCATAGCTCAAAAACGGGAGTGCAATCCCCTTTGTGGGGAGTAGGCCTGTTATAACGCCTAAATTTATAAAGACTTGCATTGTTAAAAAACTGATTGCGCCAAGACCTAAGTAAAAAAGAAAAGAATCGCCTAATTGTTTTAGGATGCGAAAGCTATGTAAGCAGATGAGACCGAAACAAGAAAGAATAAAAAGAACGTGAAAAATACCCAGTTCTTCGCCTAAAATGGCTCCAATAAAGTCTGTATGTGCTTCTGGTAAAAAGAAAAATTGCTGGCGGCCTTGTCCAAGTCCTTTACCTATCCAGCCTCCAGAAGAAAATGCAATCAAGCTTTGCCATAGTTGATAGGCACCGCTTAAACGGTTATTTTCGAGGTCCAAGAAAGCGATAATCCGATTCATACGTACTGGATTAAAAAAGATAGCTAGGCCAAAAAGTGTTAAGCAAAGGACAGAAGCTGGAAGGATGAATTTCAATTTTACCCCGCGCACAAATAGTAAAATGACGGCTACTGTACCAAATAATGCGGTTGTTCCAAAATCCGGTTCTAAGATAAGAAGTAGGCAAAAAATACCAACAACAACTAAAGGTCTTAAAAAGCCTTTTATAAAGTCTTCCATTTGATCCATGTAATGGGTTAGGAAATAGGAAAAAAAGATGATAAAACCTATTTTAGCAGGTTCAGAAGGTTGAATGCGTAAGCCACCGAATTCAAGCCAACGATGGGCACCTTTTACAGATCGACTAAGGCCAGGAATGAGTACAAGTGTTAGAATGACAAGCGTTAATCCGCCAATCCAATTGGAGAATGGCTTTAGCTTTATTAAATTAACATGAGCACAAACCCAAAAAGCACCTAGCGAAATTATTAGCCAAATACATTGTTTATAAAGCAAAGACATCCCATTCTGAAGAGCTTGGGATGTGCTGAAAAGAATAACTAATCCGTAGGTTGTTAAGATAAGGCTAAGTGCTACGAGCAAACGATAAGAAACTCGTAGATTAGCCGTCATTTATTTGATATCTTCTAAAGGAACAACTGGAATGTCGTTTCCTTCTTCAAAAAGATCTTCGAAATTATCTTCTTCAACCATAGAAGAGTTTTGTGGAACAGGTGTAGGCTCTGCCAAAACAACTTCTGGTTGAGGTTCTATCTGGGATGAGGACGCATTTTCTATAGGTGATACAGGATCTGGTGTGATCGTTTTCTTTAAATAAAGCACTTGTCCAATTTGTAAAGCTTTAGGATCCTGGATGTTATTGATTTGCATTAATTCTTGGACGGTCATCCGGCAACGTTTAGCAATATTGTAAAGCACATCACCTGCTTTTACAACATACTTTTCAGTGTCTATAGGGGGTAAGCTAGAACTTGATTCTTTTGAAGAAGGTTGCGCTTCTGCAGTACCATTAACGTAGAGCTTTTGCCCACTATAAATCGTATCTTTCGTCAGTTTGTTATTTTGCTTAAGTGCAGCAATTGTTGTTTGAAAGCGGTTGGCTATAGAGGTTAAGGTATCACCTTTTTGAACCACATAAACATGAGTAGGTGTTGTGGAGAAACTGTTTGTTCCATTAGGGATTATCAATTCCATTCCAATGGACAAACGATTCCGGTCATTTAAATTGTTAACTTGTACCAATTTTGCAACAGTTACATTAAATTTTTTAGCAATTTTGTATAAGGTATCACCTTTTTGGACTGTATACGATGTGGCTTTTGCATCTGATTGAGAATCGTCTTCTACAACTTCGTCGATTTGTTTTTCTAAAATAGGACGACGGGGTTGAGCACGAAAGTGTTGCTTGCTTAATTGCGTTGTTGCTTCTAACTCGTGAACAGAAACCGCTTGTTCAGTTTCTTCAGCTTCTGAAGCAATTAACGTACTTTTTTCATTCAAGTTACTTGTTTCTTTATCGTTGCTTTTGAAATGCAAAGTTTCACAACCTTGTAAAAATAAACAAGCACCACCTACCAGATGTAAAATTTTATTTACTTTCATTTTTATTACTTAAAATTTAAACGAGCTTGAGCCTTCTGTAAAGATTTTTTTGCTTAAGAAATGAATATTCTGCAAAAATTGAAGAAAATTTTTTACCTTTTGTTTGCAGGATGTTTATAATCAAACATACTTTTTCACACCTCGAAAATGGCATATTTGTGCTGTGCGCTACCATTGTACATCGACATCCATTCCCAAATTTTTAAATGATCGCGGACTTTCCCTTGGCCAGATACCTTAGCTTAAGTACTATCACCACTTGTTTTCTTTTTTATTCTCCGAGTTTTACAGGATGTTTTATAATGTTTTGGCTTTCATTTTTCATAACCTCTATTTTTCATAAGAAAATTTTTGACCTTCTGGCAGAACTTGTCACACTGTAATCATGATCATAAAACCGAGAGTTCGAGGATTTATATGTATTACAGCCCATCCAGATGGTTGTGAAGCTCAAGTAAATAAGCAAGTGGAGTATGTTTTGCAACAAGGAGCTTTTGAAAAGGCGCCGAAGCGCGTACTTATTTTGGGAGCTTCAACGGGTTATGGACTTGCCAGTCGTATTGTAAGTGCAATGGGAGGTAAAGCTGATACTTTTGGTGTATTTTTTGAGAGACCAGGGGATGATACCAAACCTGCTTCTCCAGGATGGTACAATACGGTTGCTTTTGAAAAAGCTGCTGAGGTTCAAGGTTTAAAGGCCTATTCGATGAATGGTGATGCTTTTTCGGCAGATTTTAAGGCTCAAGTTGTTCGTGAACTGCGCGAAAAAATGGGAAGCGTTGATTGTGTTATTTACAGTTTGGCAGCACCGCGTCGTACCGATAAAGATGGCAATATGTACAAATCTGTTTTAAAACCAGTTGGGCAGACATTTACGAGCAAAACTGTTAATACCGATAAAGGTGAAGTCTATGAAACATCTTTAGAACCGGCTACCGAAGACGATGTTTTTCAAACGGTCAAGGTTATGGGAGGTGAAGATTGGGAAGAATGGATCCAGCTTTTGGTTGCAGAAAATTTATTGGAAAAAGGAGCAAGTACGATAGCTTATTCTTATATTGGTCCTGAAGTTACTTGGCCGATTTACAAGTCGGGAACGATTGGTCGTGCTAAGGAACATCTCGCGCAAACTGCTGAAAAATTGAATCAATTCCTGCAGGAAAAGCTCCAAGGTCGTGCGCTTATTTCGGTAAATAAGGCGGTTGTAACTCAAGCAAGTTCTGCCATTCCAGTTGTTCCTTTATACAATTCCGTCCTGTTTAAAGTGATGAAAGAGAAGGGCTTGCATGAAGATTGTATTGAGCAAATTTATCGTTTGTTTGCAGGCTTGTTTGATCATAAAGTTCCTTTGCAGCAAGATCGTGAAACCTGTGTTCGTTTAGACGATCGTGAACTACTTCCAGAAGTGCAAGAAGAAGTACAAGCGATTTGGGCGAAGATAAACACGGAAAATTTGCATCAATTGAGTGATTTTGATGGTTATCAAGAAAACTTCTTGCAGTTGTTTGGCTTTGAATGTGCGGGTATCGATTACGATGCAGATGTTGAAGCTCAACGTCCTATAAAGCATTTGTTGAATGCATGACGGATCCCATACAGGATTTGTTAAAGACGATTTTGAAAGCACAAAAAGCTTTAGGAGAGGTCCATTTTCCACTCAATCCGGACGTTTTAAAGCAGTATTTGCAAGCCTCGCACATAGAGGAAGATCATGAAGTGGAAGGAATTGAAGTCATGCAAGTCGAAAGTAAAATGGAACAACCTGAAGCTTTTACTTTACCCGAAGGGACAAAAGAAGAACAATGGAAGTGGCTTAAGCAGCGTGTTTTAACCTGTCCGCATTGTTTGAAGCATTTGTATCCAGGCAAAAAGCTTGTGTTTGGCAGTGGAAATTTGGATGCAGATATCTTTTTTTGTGGAGAAGCGCCTGGAGCGGACGAAGAAGAGCAAGGTGAGGTATTTGTCGGAAGAGCAGGGCAGTTGCTTACAAAAATCATTGAAGCAATGGGGCTGAAACGTTCTGATGTTTATATTGGAAACATTATGAATTGGCGGCCAGAAACGCCGAATCACATTGGAAATCGTCCGCCGACACAAGAGGAAATGCAGTTTTGCTTGCCATATTTGAAAGGGCAATTGAATATTGTAAAACCTAAAGTTATTGTGGCTTTAGGCGCAACGGCTGTTAGTGGCTTACTTGGACATGATTCTCAAAGACGTATGCGGGATTGTCGTGGTAATTGGTTTGAATTCAATGGTGTTCCTTTGATGATTACTTATCATCCATCTTATCTGCTTCGAAACGCTACAAATGCTTCAAAACGTATTGTTTGGGAAGATATGTTGAAGGTAATGGAATTTTTGCAAATGCCAATTTCGGAACGTCAAAGAAATTATTTTTTATAAAAAATTCCTATTTTTTTCTAGAAAAGTGCCGTTTTATTGTATTAGATGTATTAGTTTGGAAAGGAAAGATTTATGGAAGCACAACAGTTAGACTCTTTTTTAAAAAAATTAGACACGGATGGTCATTTGTTGGAAAGCATTCCCAATAAGATAGTTTGGTTAAGCGGAGCACCGGGTGCAGGGAAAGGTACTAACGAGCGTTATATCATTGAGTATGGACATTTATATCCGAGTCCTTTGATCGCAAGTAGTTTGCTCAATAGTCCAGAGATGCGTGAAAAAATTAATCGTGGGCTGCTTCTAGATGATGCTACCGTTATTTCTTCTGTATTTAGTGGCTTGCAAGATCCAATTTATGAGGATGGATTAGTGGTTGATGGATTTCCAAGGACTCAAGGGCAAGCTTATAGCATTTATTGGCTTTATCGTGCAATGCAGGAAAAAAGTTACAATCCCTTGTTTTCTGTGATTGTTTTGACTTTAGATGAGGAAGAAAGTGTCCGTCGTCAATTGTATCGTGGAGAACGTGCTAAAGAATATAATGCACGTATACGTAAGACCGGACAAGGGGTTTTGAAAGAGGTGCGACCAACGGATTTAGATCCAGAAATTGCTCGTCAACGTTATCAAATTTTTATGCAAGAGACGTTTGTTGCATTGCAAAGTTTAAAAGGTAAGATGCCCTTTATAACCATTGATAGTAATGGAAGTTTGCGTGAAGTTAAAGAGCGTGTATTGGCAGCTGTAAAATTATTGAAATTAGACGAAAAATGAAAAATAAACTTGTTTATATTGTGCTTGTAAGCTTTTTGGGACTTTTGGGATGCTCCAAAAAAGCAGCGAAAATTCAAGAGGTTCATCGTGATGGTATCCTTTTTATAGGTACGGGCGCTGATTCAGAAAGTCTAGATCCGCATTGTATTTCAGAGAATTCCGAACAATCTCTTTTAATAGATTCCATTAGCTTGGAAAGCATTCCCAATAAGATTGTTTGGTTAAGTGGAGCACCAGGCGCAGGAAAAGGTACAAATGAGCGTTATATTATTGAATATGGACATTTATGTCCCAATCCATTAATTGCAAGTAGTTTGTTCAATACTCCAGAGATGCGTGAGAAAATTAATCGTGGAGTGCTTTTGGATGATGCTACTGTCATTTCTTCTGTATTCAATGCTTTGCAAGATCCTATTTATAAAGATGGTGTTGTCGTTGATGGATTTCCAAGGACCCAAGAGCAAGTTTATAGTATTTATCGACTTTATCGTGCTTTGAAGGAAAAAGGTTACCATCCTTTGTTTTCTGTCATTGTGTTAACTTTGGATGAGGATGAAAGTGTTCGTCGTCAATTGTATCGTGGAGAACGCGCTAAAGAACATAATGAACGTATTCTCAAGTCGGGCCAAGGTGTTTTGCAAGAGGTTCGTCAAACTGACTTAGATCCAGAAATCGCTCGTCAACGTTATCAAATTTTTATGCAAGAAACTTTCACAGCATTACAAAGCTTAAAAGGCAAGATGCCTTTTGTAACCATTGACGCCAAAGGAAATTTTCATGAAGTTAAAGAGCGTGTATTGGCAGCTGTAAAACTATTGAAACTAGATGCAAATTAAATTGGTTTACATTGTTCTCGTAAGTCTTTTGGGACTTTTGGGATGCTCTAAAAAAGAAACAGAAGTTCAACGTGCTTATCGTGATGGTATCCTGCTTGTTGGTATAGGCCCTGATCCAGAAGGCCTAGATCCACATTGTATTTCAGGAGTTACCGAACAAAATGTACTTAGGTCTCTTTTTGAAGGTTTAGTTAAGCCACATCCAAAGACTTTGGAACCAGAACCAGGTGTGGCAGAGCGATGGACAGTAAGTACAGATGGTTTACGTTATACATTTTATTTGCGGCCAAATGCTACTTGGAGTAATGGCGATAAAATAGAAGCAGAAGACTTTTTGTTTTCATTTCAGCGTTTGCTTACACCTGCTGTTGGCGCTTCCGGAGCTACTTCTTTTTTTGTGATTAAAAATGCGAAACAGTTTTATAACAATGAACTCTCATTTGACAAGGTTGGTATTAAAGTACTTGATGCTTTAACCTTAGAATTTACTTTGGAAAGTCCAACGGCTTACTTTCTTTCCCTCTTGATGCAAGCTGCAGCTTATCCGGTTCATCGTGAGACGCTAAAACGTTGTAATGGAGAATTTACACGAGATCCTACTTGGACGCGTGTACAAGATTTTGTTGGTAATGGGCCTTTTGTGCTTAAACACTGGAAAGTGGGTGAAAAAATTGAGCTTGCTAAAAATAAATTGTATTGGAACGAATCATGCGTAAAGCTTAATGGTATTGTTTTCAAGCCGATTAGTGATCATGCTACTGAGGAGCGTGCTTTTAGGCGTGGACAATTGCATATTACGGAAAATGTTCCTTATTCTAAAATAAAGGAATATTACCAGAAAAAAGATGAACAGTTAAAAATCCATCCTTATCTTGGAACGTTTTATTATATCTTTAATACAAAAATAAAACCATTGGACGATGTCCGTGTTCGTAAAGCACTTAATCTGGCATTGCATCGCGATGCTTTAATGGGGAATGACCTTTTTTGTATTAAACATCGTTCGGCTTTTCAGTTGGTTCCTGAAGGTTGTTGTGGTTTTCACTGTATTAATCCTATTGAAGAAGATGCAGATCTTGCTCGAAAGTTATTAGCGGAAGCGGGTTATCCGAATGGTCAAAATTTCCCTAAATTATCGCTCATTTTTAACACAACTGAAGGACAAATGTATCTTGCTTCTGCAATTCAAGAAATGTGGAAAAAAGAACTTAATATCGATGTGGAAACGATCAATTTGGAATGGAAAGTATATTTAAATCGACGTCGTGAGAAAAATTTCGAAATTGCACGTGGTGGCTGGGTTGGCGATTATAATGATCCAACGACCTTTCTCGATTTATGGCGTAGTAATAGTTATAACAACTACACGTATTGGCATAACGACGTATTTGATCATTTGTTAGATACTGCCGCAAACATGAACGATGTTTCAGAACGTATGCATACTTTACAGAAAGCAGAAGCTCTTATTTTGGATGAAGTTCCTTTGTTGCCACTTCATTCAAGCGCTACGTCGCATTTGGTGCATCCTTCTGTTCAAAATTGGCATACCAATTTGCTCGATTGGCACCCTTACGATTGTATTTATTTGGAATAAAATCCCTAAGAAATTTGAGTAGAGAAATGCGTTAAGTTGTATTACAACTGTATTTATGGATATTTTCATCTTAATGTAGTACTTAGTACAGTTAACTTAAAAACCTATCCCAATGAATTTGTTCCAAGAATTGCCAGGCAGTATTTGAATAAGGAGCGGTATGTAGGCAATCAAGCGTACGCTTTATGTGGGCTTGTGACAAAATAGGAGATTTTATCTTTAAACTCAAGTAGATCAATGGTTTTGTTGGAACAAATCCAAATCGTGCAATCAATTGTGCTGCCCGCAAAACACGATAAGCATCTTCTGTAAAACGTTTGCTGATAGGATACAATCGTTTCGTTTTTATGGCATTCACTCCATGAAATGGGTCGCGTAATTCATACCTTATCGGATTCCAAGCAAGTGTATTGATGGTAAAATCTCTACGTAATGCAGCTTTACGAAAAGATAAATGTGGTAACAAAATGGTTTTGAAGCTATTATAACGTTTCCCAATGCAGTATTCTATTCGTGGCAAAGAAAGATCCATACCTTCACATTTGAAGATACCAAATTTTGGAAATTCCGTTTTACAGATGGGTTTACAAAGTATTTTTAATGCATCGTAAGATAATCCAAAAACCTCGATATCAACATCCGAGACCGATTTCTCTTTCAGAAAACAATCACGTACCCAACCACCAACAATCCAAGCTTCTCCGCCATTTTCATGAATTTTCTTACAAAAATCCAAAACATGTGCAGGTAAATTTTGTTGGAAGCCGTTAAGCATTTTCAGGTTTTTTACCCCAGAAATGTTCCTCTAGACCTAAACACAAGTTGTGATAAATGGGCAAATGTAATTCTTGAATTTTAAAAGTTTCTTCTTCTGGAACACAGATACAGCAATCACATAGCGACTTTAATGTACCTCCATTTTGTCCTGTTAATCCAATGACTGACATTCCTTTTGCTCGAGCTACTTTAGCGGCATTTAAAATGTTTTTGGAATTTCCGGAAGTACTTAGTGCTAAGAAACAATCACCGGTTTGTCCCAATCCCCAAACCAATTGTGCAAAAGCCCAATCAGGCTCGCAATCGTTGCTATAAGCCGTTAAAATTCCGCTTAAATTAGGCAGTGGAATGACAGGTAATGCGTGCTGTAAGTGAAGGGCCAAATCTTGAGGTAAAGAAGGCTCCGTAAGGGTATGTGGGCCTTTAAAGGCCTTCAATAACTCTCCAGCAATATGGTCTGCGTCTGAAGCACTACCACCATTACCGGCAATAAGTAACTTCCCTTTTCCCGCAAATGTTTTGCATAAAATAGCAAAAACATCACCAATTGCATTACGGCAAACTTCTAATTGCGGATATCGCGTAAACAGTTCGATGGTTCTACTGTTCTGCATAATTCGCAATTTTAGTGAGCAAAGCCTCTTCTGTCAAAAGGCCGACATGAGTTTCTACACACTGACCCTTTTTGAAAAAGAGCAATGTAGGAATGCTACGTACTTGATAACGTTGTACCCATTCTTGTGCATCCTCATCTTCAATGCTCATTTTGCCAATTGCAACAGATTTTTGCTCTGAAATTCGCTCTAAAATAGGCATTAGTGCCCGACAAGGACCACACCAAGGGGCCCAAAAATCAACAATTGCAAAAGGCTTTTGTGTAAAAGCTTCAAAGGTATCTTTGGTTAAAATTTCCATAGGATTAAAAAGGCATGCGACTAACATGCCACTGGTTTACTTGTTTTCAGCTGGTTGTTCTTCAACTTCAACAGGAGTTTCTTCTTGTGAAACCGGCTCAGTTGGACAGTTTTCGCCAGTGCAAACCACAGAAACAGGTTCTACATCTTTGTTTTCTTCAGTTTCAGCAAAAGCCAAAGCACTCAAGAATAATGAACTTCCAAATAAAATTTTATTAAGTATATTTTTCATAATAAATCAATAAACTGGTAAAAGTGTAATACACTTAAGCGTTTAAGCAACAAAATTTTTCGATTCAATTGCATAAATTTGTTCACGTCGTTTACAGTGTCGTACGTCTCTATCCAAATCTGTTGTTAAAAAGGCCTTTACAAGTGTTTTTGCCAAAACAAGATCTAGGGTTCCCGACAAACATAATACATTAATAGCGTTATGTTGACGGGCTTTTACAACGGAATCGTATGTTGATAAACAAGCAGCATAAATCCCTTTAAATTTGTTAGCTGCTATGCACATACCCACACCCGATCGACAAATCAAAAGTCCCAAAGCACCTTTATTTTTTTGTACTTCCTGAGCTACATGCTGAGCAATTTCGGGATAATCACAAGAACTTGCATCAAAAGTCCCTATATCCTTTATTGTAATATTGGACGAGGACAAATACTTTAAAAGTTCAGCTTTTAGCCCAAATCCGCCATGATCAGAACCTAAATAGATCGTTCTCATGGTTGAGCATTATCTAAAGGTTTAGGTTGAATGTGGATGCAAATCGCACGATTACGTTTCAAATAAAGGCGAGCCAAACGTTGTATATCATCTGTTTTTATGGCTTCATAATGGTTAATAATATCCTTCATCCATGCGTCTTTTTGTGGATATTGCTGAATATTTTTAATAAGCTCAAGCCAGAAAACATTGGTTTCCATTTTCTGCTTTAATTGATTGATATAAGGTTTTATAGCACGGTCTAATTCATCCTGTGAAACACCATCATTAGCAATTGCTTCCGCAATTTTTAAGGTTCGCTCGGCAATATCATCCAACTTTTTAGGATCTACATAAATCAAGGAGGTCATACTTCCACGATTCTCCCAAACCTCATTCGTTACGAGATCGACTCTAGGAGAATAGGTGTCTCCTAATGCTTGCCGAATTTCAAAAATAAGTCGATTTTGTAGTATAGACTTTAAAATCGTTAAAATACGCGTATGTTCCTGATTCCAAACCGATTCTGTAGGCCAAACAATAACTGAAATGGCTTTGTCGATAACAGAATCAAAACTAAAGTCTTTCGTTTGAGCTTCTGGCCAAGCTAACTTCTTGCAATCTTCAGGAAGCTCCTTTTTTTGTGCATCACGATCATCTAATCGGCCCAAAGTATCTGTCAAAACATCAATAACTTCATTGCGATCAAAATCTCCGACCAGGGTTAATTCCATATAGTGTTTTGCAAATACGGGAGCTAAAAGCTTACGAGCTTCTTCAAAGGTACGTTCTAAAAGAACTGTTTGAGTAGGATAGGTAAACCGTGGATCATTTAAAGTTAAAAACGGAGTAACTTTATCCTTAAAAACGCCTTCTGGAGTCTTTGCAAACTTTTCATACCAAGTAGGCAGACATTTTCTAAATTCCGACAACCCCTCTTCTCGATAACCAGGTTCTACCATGTAAGCTCCAATAAGCTCCATTTGTTGACGGAAATTTTCTCGATCGGTAAGCGCTTTAAAACAGTAGCCATTAACGTCAACATCGAAGTCCAACGAAATGAGTTTACCATCAAAAATGCGATTCAAGGTTTGTTGATCACATTGCTTTAAGCCTCCAGAAATAAAGGAAGAACTTAATAAATACTGTATACCAGGATAAGGTGAGTCTTTTAATTCCACAAGTCCATTACCGATTGCTAAATGTACCAAAATACGATTCTTTTCAAAATCCGTCTTTTTTAGATTAATGCGAAGATTATTGCTTAATCGCAAACATTCTACCCCTAAATTTTGATGATCGTATCGATCGATGATTGTTACTTTGCGATCTTTTACAAATGGTGATTGAAAGGTATGAGCTTGATAAGCTTCTTCCAACTTTAAAACCTCTTTTTGACTGTTTTTAAAGACATTTAACACATCTTTTTCGGCAAAAGTTGCATCAAATGGCCCACTTACAAACAACGCAATTTGGTTTTCAGCCCACAAGTCTTTCCATAGGCTTAAACAGTAGTCGGGCGTTATCGTAAAAGCAATTTTATTAAAATAGTCTAATTTCTGTTGTGAGGATAAAACAAATCCTAAGTCCATAAATTGGTATACCAAACGATCTGCTGCTTCTTTTACGGTATCGTTAGCTTCGGTTCCAGCATGGGTTTTTAAGGTACCACAGAACGCTTGTTTGGCATCTTCTAATTCCGATTGTGAAAATCCAAACGTAGAAATGCGACGGCTGAATTTTTCCAATTCTTTAACTAAAGCAAACACATGATCTTTAGTGCAACAAAAGGTTAAGTCGCAACCTTCCAGAACATTTAAATCAGAACCATAAGTACAATAAGCATTTTGTAAGTTGGTTTTTTTCTTTAAACTTTCTAGGCGATGATGAAGTATCGTTTCAATTAATTTCCAAGCGCAATCTTTACGTAAATCAGCTAAAGTTTTAACGTCTCTTTTAGCTGTTTTTTGAGCCCTTAATAACAAGGTTACATTGGGTAATTCCGTATCTTTGTGGACACCAACTGAGAAAGCTTGCTTCTTTAAATAACCTAAATCAGGATCTTTTAGTACTTTCTTAGACTTGGAAGCTTTACCAAAAACTTCGTTTACAAGCTTTTTTATCGACTTGAAATCCGCATCTCCCGTGACAATTAAACGCATACGATCGGTTGTATACCAGCGCTTATAAAACTCAAAAAAATCATTTTGTTGAAACGCATTAATAGTAGATTCCAAGCCAATAACAAAACGCTTAGCTAAAAGCGTTTCTGGACAAAAAAATTGCGCAGAAGCTTTATAACTACGATAAGCTGCATTATCTCGAGTCCTCATTTCGGATAAGATAACGCCGCGTTCACGATCAATTTCTTGAGGTAAAAATAGGCATCCAAAACCTTGATCGTAAAGTACTGTTAGCCCTTCTCGTAGGTTTTGTTCCAAATTATTCGGGAGATCAATTTGGTAAACGGTATGCAAATAACTTGTAAAAGCGTTGGTATCATTACCAAAGCCCATCCCATTTTTTTGGAAATATTGAATCAAGGTTCCTGGCTTAAAATGTGTTGTTCCATTAAAAGTCATATGTTCGATAAAATGGGCAATTCCGTCGTGGTGTGGTTCTTCCATAGCTGCCCCTGCATTTACCATAAGCCGCAAACTAAGACGTTCTCCTTTTTTCGGCAAGAAATAGTAATGAATTCCATTCTTTAATACACCATGCTTTATTTGTGAATCTTGCTTAAGGGACTTGCGCAATAAATCTCTGGCAGTACGAGAGGTTGCCGAAACAGTTTGCTTCGAAGGAGCAGGTGTAGGACGTCCTAGGACCAAATTTCCGCAAGTGAATAAAACGAATAAACTATAGATAATTGTTTTCATGAGTTAGAAGATGGGGTTAATAAAAGTGTGTTCGCTAAATTTTCTCTTAAATAAGGTGCACAACGGTCATAAAATGCCTCTAAAGAGATCGCATCTATTTGTTGATCATAAGCAAGCCAATGTTCGATAGATAGGCCCAATAAAGCGTTATAACCAATACCAAATGCTTTACGACCAATCGTTTGTAGACGTAATTGCCGATTAACTTTTAAGCAGGTTTTACACAAATTGAATTCTTCCTGGGTCAGTTTCCGTTCTAAAACACGTCGAATGCCTTTAAACATTTCTTCTTCAACAATATGAACTTGCTCTTTTTGTGTACCTGCAAACAAGCAGAACATGCCATTCTTTAGGCCCAACAAGCGTGTAGCTCCTACGGTATAAGCTAATCCACGTTTTTCGCGTACTTCCTCAACAAAAGAACTTGAAAGGCCATTAAAAAGCTCTTCCAAAATTTCACCGATATAAAAATCTTCTTCTGCTATTCCCGCAATTGGATAGGCACTAAACACCATGGATTGTTCCTTATTAAGCACATCTTCAATCCTTCGGGCTTCTAAGGCCGGAAATGGATCTGTAACAGCTTGAAAGGTTTTTTGCGACAATTTTTCGCATAAAGGCCTTAGTATGTTTAATAAGGTTGCTGAATCTAACTGAGAAACGACCGAAAGAATACAATTGTTAGCAACAACAATCTGTTCAAAATACTTTTTTACATCTTCCAAAGTTATCGCTTGAACACCTTCTGTAGTTCCTAATTGGCCAACATTATAAGGATGTTCTTGGAAAAACTGTTGACGAATTTTTTGAAAGCCTAAGTAGAAAACGTCATCTTTTAGCTCTTGCAAGGCGGCTAATTGTGCTTGCTTTTCAATTTCAAATACTTTTTCCAAAAATAACGGCTCAGTGAGAGCATTCTGTAAGATTTTACAGCCTAATTCGGTATCTTTGGCTAATACTTCCAAGGAAAACCCTAAATGGTTAACGCCAGAAAAGCTATTGATTTGGCCACCAATTGCCTCGATTTGTTCAGCAATTTCCAAGGCCGTTTGCGATTGAGTATCTTTAGTAAGTAAAGTGGCTAAAAGTTGTGTTATACCACGCTTAGTTGCGGGTTCATACAGACAACCTCCTTTAAATAGAGCCTGTACATGGGTCTTTGGAAAATCTGTACAGCGTTGAATAAAGATTTTTACACCGCAAACCTCAAAAACTTCAATATTTTCTTGGGCATCATAGGAAAACGTTATCGTTTTAGCTTCTGCTTGCTGTATAGATGGTTCCAAGGCCACTCGCGTGCAAGAAATTTCTTTAAAGTATTTAGCCACAATCGATTTTACCGAAGCAGCACTTAGGTTTTGTAATTGCTCTAAATAATGTTTAGGATAATTTTCATCACCTAAGCTGACTTCTGCCCAACCCACGTGATGTGCCTTTCCCGAAACCGTTTTACGGGCATCTAATTCAGCCATAAGAGCTCGATTAAAAGCTTTTTGAACACTGGCCTCTGTTAAGCCGGCTTCAACCCATTTAGGTAAATAAGTTTTAAGTGTTTCCTCTACACTTTCACGTTTTCCAGGATCACAGGTATATTGGATCCAAAATAGACCTTGTCCATTTGCCATCCAAGATGATACATCTATACTATACACCAATTGCTTTTCTTCGCGCATTTTTTGGTATAAGATAGAACTTTCACCATCCCCTAAAATGCTTGCAAGAACTTGCAATCGCGCACCATCTTTGTGTCCAATACCCGGTATTTTGTAGGCTATGGCACCACGAACTAGTTGATAATCACCATACTCTTGATAGGTACGTTCGGCCAACTGGAAAGGTTCTCTTGGAATAAAGACAGGTGTTACGCATCGAGGCGTTTCTTGTCCTAAATATTTCTGCACTTTTTCCTTAACAAAGGCTACATCAAGCGCTCCAGCAAGCACTAAAGTCATATTATTGGGCGCATAACGAGATTGCCAGTAACGCATTAAATCCTCACGCGTCAATTTTTCAAATAGATTGCGTATACCAATGATTGGATAACGATACGGATGCTGGCGAAATGCAGTTTCAAATAAAATCTGACTAAGCCGATCATCAGGATCGTCATTGCTCATGTTGATTTCCCGCAAAATCACTTCTCTTTCCTTAACAAGTTCTTCTTCTGGAAAAATGGAATGAAAGAGCATGTCGCCTAAAATATCCAATCCTTTCTCAAAAGAATCAATGCTACCATCATAGGTATAAACAGTACGATCAAAAGACGTATAGGCATTAATCTTTGCCCCTTGTGCTTGAGTTTCCTTGAAAATATCCGCGTAATTCCGACGTTCTGTCCCCTTAAACACCATGTGCTCAACGAAATGTGAGATACCGGATCCTAAATAATTTCCCTCATCAATACTGCCTGTTTTAACCCACATTTGAAGCGCCAAAACACGCGTATTTTCTGTTGGCAGAAAAATGACAGAGAGTCCGTTATCTAATTGAAAACGAACCGATGAAAACGATAAAAAAGATTCAATTTGCGACCCCATGAACATTTCTATTATCTTGTAGAAACCGGATTATGTAAAGGATAAAATTGGGAATTCTAAAAAGAGAAGGTGCTCTGAAAAAATAAAATTACTTTGTTTTAGAAGGTTTTTCTAACTCTAGTAATGCTTTGCAGATAGGACAAAGCTTTTGAGAAGTACACGCAAAACGATTGCAATATTTACGGCCATAATCGATCATTTGCAAGTGTAACTTATACCAAACAGAATCTGGGAAAATACGCTTTAAATCCGCTTCTACCTTTTCTACAGAAGGCCCTTTGCTTAATCCCCACTTTAACGATAAACGATAAATATGAGTATCCACAGGAAAGGTTTTTGCACCAAAAGCATGACTCATCACAACCGAAGCGGTTTTATGACCGACACCCGACAAACGTTCCAAGGCTTCTAAGGTCGAGGGAACTTGTCCGTTATACTGGGTGCATAATTGTTGGGAAAGTTCATGAATATAACGCGCCTTTACTTTGAAAAAACCACAAGGATAAATGATGGTTTCAAGAGCTTCTATCGGCAATTTGACCATAGATTGGGGAGTCGGTCCTTGCTGAAACAATTTCGGAGTAACTCGATTAACACGTTCATCTTTACATTGAGCCGATAAGAGAACAGCTATCAGCAATTGATAAGGTGTTTCATAGGTTAAAGAAGGCTTGGGATCTTGACAGAAAGTATCGAGTTGGTCTAAAATAATTCTAGCCCGTTTATGCATTATTCGTTTTTAAGTTTTGGGTACAAAAGTAACTCCCTATTCCCAATAAAAGCGCTACGCAAACGAACCCAGAAAGCCCTAAAGCATAAGTAGAATGGTCTTTTATTAATCCTAACATTAATGGGCCCAAAGAGCTTCCTAGGCAAGTACTTGCGGAAACACATCCATTTATGGTTCCAATCCATTTAACCCCAAAGATTTTTGGAACAATCATATAGGTAACGACTTGTGCCAACCCCCAATAAAGCCCACCAAAGAGAATATAAAAGTAAATAGCACCCGAATGGCCAATAAATCTAAGCGCAAAAAGAAAGATAAAATCTGCCAATAAGAAGACCATAAGCGACCATTGTATCCCCCATTTATCGAGATAATGACCAAATGTAAATGTCGTTAAAATGGAAAAAATGGAAATAATCATGAAGCAAAAAGTTACTCGATGAGAAGGCGCGCCTAATTCTTCACAAATGGGAATAAGATGGAAAGCAATGCCTGTATTTTGAGCAGCACGAAAGAATAAAGCTACTAGAATTAGCCAAAAAATGGGCTGCCGTAAAAACTGCTTAATAGAGTTTAATTCGAAATGAGTTCCCTTTTTTGAGGTAGTAACTGCATGTTTAGGTTTTTTGATAAAACCACATAAGGGAAAAACAAAACAAAACCAACAAATGGCAACGGTTAACCAAACATGTTGCCAACGGAAAAATTGATGAAGTTGTAGATTGATCCATGGCATTGCTGAGGCAATTGTAGACAATACCAAGCAAGTAATTCCGGTTGCAAACCCTCTCTTTTTTGCAAACCAAGTCGCGATCATAGAATGCCCAACAACCCCATACGCATGTACTGATGAACGAACACAAGCAAAACACAATAGAAAAGCAAGAAAATTACCGAATGATCCAAAATGTAAAAAAGGCAACATACTCAATGTAAAAAACGCACCTCCAAAAATGGTAATATGCATTCTCAAAAAATTAGGAGTTGTACATTTGTCATAAAACTTCCCAATAAACGGCAACAAAAAACCTGCAAACAAATTTGCCAACGTATACGCTCCACTCAATTGCGAACGTGTTAAATCCAAATCAATACAAAGATCTTTGACATAAGGACTTAAAGAGGATGTTCTACCAAATCCACTGCAAGCCTCTATCAGCGTTATCAGTATCAAAACAATCCACCCATAATTCATACGCACACTAAAGTTAACACTTTTAACCCTCCTGACAAGTTAAAAGAAAATGTTTTGTTTTTTAAATTTATTTCTTAAAATATGTTTCAATATTAAAAACTTATTGTAAATAACCCTTTGACTTTTCAAGTGAAATATTTTATACTGATTACTATGCGTTCAATTTTAGTTTTTACAAGTTTATGTGGAAATTTGTTGCTAGGTCAAACAACACCAATCGTTTCCAATTCTCCCAATTCGCCTTATCGGCAGCTTAGCCTTTTGACAAAGGATGTAGATACGTTAAAGGAGGAATTAAGTACTTTGAAAGCAAGCTACAGTAATTTGGAGCAAAAGCTTGAAGAGGTATGTCGTTCTATAAGTGATATCGGAACAGAAAAGTATGAGCTTATGCAGAAAGAGCTTCAAATGCACAAAGATTTTTCTACAGAAATGACAGAGAGAGTAAAGGTTTTGGAAGAAGAAAATGAAAAATTAAAAAATAATAATTTGCAGCAAGAATTAGAAAGCTTAAAAATAAGCTATGCTAATTTAGAGCAAAAACTTGAAGACACTTGTCATTTTGTAAGCGATATTGGAACGGAAAAGTATGAGCTTATGCAAAAAGAACTTCAAGCCAATAAGGATCTTTCCGCACAAATTGAGCAAAAAATATTAGCAGTTTTGGCGGATTGGTGTAAGCAAGCTGAAGGGAAAATAGATGCTGATCATGCTTCTATAGAAGAGGTAAAGCGTAGTTTACCTAAATCTAATGATTGGGTATCTTCAAATGCTTTTGTAGCTTTTAAGAATGAAAACGAGCAACATGTAAGAGAGCTTATTGATTTCTTTGCAGAAGAAAAAATTGAACAATTTAGACAAAAATTGAATGAGCAGGATCAAAAAATTTATCAACTCTCAAAGGGCGATGGAACTCAAAGTAATCTAAAACATTCTTTCCAGAAGATAGAAAAGAAATTGGGGGAATTTTGTAAAACCACTTGTGATGAAACCATTCGTCAAGTTAATGATCGTTTGCAGAGTTTAGCCCAACAAATGCAGTCAGGATTAGATGCACTCAGCTGTGCTAAATGTGTGCAGCATACGATTGTTTCTGGAGAATCGCTTTCGTCTATTGCGCAACGTTATCGTACGACGCCTGCGCAAATTCGTGCGGTTAATGGTTTGCAAAACTCCAAAGGTTTAAGAGTTGGAGATACGATTTTAATTCCTAAAAATCAGTAATTTTGGTATTGCCCAAGGGAAGCAATTGAGTGCATTATAAATGTATGCGTACGAATGTTTCCCTTATCTATAATTCTTTTGGTAAGCCAGAAGAGGTTTTAGCTTTGCAAACAAAGGAACTTGCTCCGATTCAAGAGCAACAAGTTGTGATAAAATTGCTTGCAAGTGTGATTCATCCGTCTGATTTTGGAAAAATACAAGGAACGTATGGAAAACTTGCGAGCTTGCCGGCAGTTGGCGGCCGCGAAGGTATCGGTGTTATCTGTGAAGTGGGTTCTAAGGTTTCTTCTTTAAAAGTTGGTATGCGTGTACGTATTCCAGAAGTATTGGGTACCTGGCAATCTTACGTTATTGCAGAAGAATCGGATCTTTGGCCTTTGCCATCCAATATTCCCGTTGAACAACTTACTCAAGCTTTTATTAATCCACCGACTGCTTTGCGACTATTGAATGATTTTGTGCCTTTAAAAAGTGGCGATTGGGTAATCCAAAATGCTGCTAATTCTTGTGTAGGTCAATGTGTTATTCAGATTGCTCGAGTTTATGGCTACAAAACGATTAATGTTGTACGCGATTTAGCTCAAGCAGAACATTTGAAACGTTTAGGAGCGGATTGCGTAATAACCTTAGAGCAATTATCGGATGTACGGGAATGGACGAACGGTGAGTATCCCAAATTGGCTTTAAATTCGGTTGGAGGAAACAGTGCTTTGCGGCTTATAAAGAGTTTAGCAGAAAATGGAACCCTAGTAACTTTTGGTGCAATGACGGGGGAAGCGATTCGTTTTCCTACTCGTGAA
This sequence comes from Opitutales bacterium, assembly GCA_046881885.1. Classification (GTDB taxonomy): domain Bacteria; phylum Verrucomicrobiota; class Verrucomicrobiia; order Opitutales; family UBA9783; genus JBKSMP01. The sequence continues at coordinate 37,014 of JBKSMP010000021.1, read as the reverse complement.
TTGATTTTCAAAAATATCCAATTGCGTGGTTTTTGGATGGATGCTTGGTCGCGTTTACGTCCCGCTTTGGAGGTAAAGAGCTGCTTGCAACAAATCTTTAATCTTATGCAAACGAAAAAGCTTGTAGTGCCGTTAGGGGAGACTTATCCTTTGGAGGAGTGGAAAAAAGCTTTGGAAGCTTCACAGAAATCATCACGTAATGGCAAAGTATTGTTTTTAGCGCAAAACGATGACTGAAGATATGGCAGGTCATAGGGCCCGTTTACGTGAACGTTTTAAGAAAAATGGTTTACGTGGGTTCGCAGAACATGAAGTCTTAGAATTACTTCTTACTTTGTGTATTCCAAGAAAAGATGTAAAATCTTTAGCAAAAGTACTGTTAAAACGCTTTGGAAATATACGTTGCGTTTTTGATGCAAAACCAGAGGAATTGGTGCAGATTCCAGGGATGGGAGATGTTTCTGTAACCTGCCTACAATTAATAAAGGCGTTTTCTACCTATTATTTACAGCAACAAACGGCTGATATTTGTATTTTTGACAATAATGAAGCGCTCGTGAATTTTTGGAAGGCACGCTTAGGCGGCTTGAAACATGAAGTATTTGAGGTTGCTTATTTGGATAGTGGTTTTCGATTGCTAAGTGATGGTATTGTGCGCATGGAAGAAGGGGTTACTTCAAAAATACAGGTTTATCCTCGTAAAGTAATTGAAGCGGCACTTTTGCGTGGAGCCAGTAATGTTGTTATCGCGCACAATCATCCTTCCGGAGATCCAAAGCCGTCACAAGCGGATTTTTCGATGACGCAAACCTTACGGTATATTGGTAATGCATTATCCTTGCGCTTGTTGGATCATATCATCATTACAAAAGATAACTTTTATTCGTTTCGGCAAGACGGCTTTCTTGATTAATATCCCTATAATATAGCGAACTTTTTTATTTTTGGCTTTTTGTTTGTAATCTAAAATGTTAGAAGCTCCTTTACGGAGCTTCTTGATATTATTTAATAGCTTTAAAAAAGATGTTATTATTTTTCATTCGCTGCTGCATTGGCTGCTTCAACACGTTTGCCAAGAGCCTTTACAGATAAGATCCATAATATGCAAATAAGAATGAAAAGAGCAAACAAGTAAGGTACGATTTGGTAATAAGTTGCTTTCATACCAATAATGCTGCTGACTGCAGAGAATAGTACGACTTGAATAAATGCACCACCGGATTTACCAAGACGTCCACCAACAACGTCGACAACAGCTTTACCTTTTACTTTCATTTCTTCATCGAGAGGAATGTAAGCCATTTCCTTGGTTAAGTCAAACAAAGCATATTTTGTGGACTTTGCTGCAACAACGATGATGGCACCCAAGATAACGGCAACAGCAACTGGATTGGTTCCCATGTTGGCAACAATTTCTCCCAATTCTTGACGGAATACGATGAACGAGAAGAATGTGAAACCACCAATGAGGAATACAAGCGGAGTTGCTAATGCGGCTACAACCCAACGGCAAACACGTAAAACATTTCCACCAACGATCAACATAACCATAGAAGCAACGCCGGTCCAAATAGTAAAGCGACTCATAAAGGTGTTGTAATCGTTTTCATTTGCATATTGCAACTTTAATTGGCTTTTCCAAAGACCTTCGATTAAGTTTACGCTAATACCATAGCAGATGATCAACATAGCAATTAAACCGAGATAAGGAGAGGTGAAGATGGTCTTCAAGCTTTGGATAAGACCTGCTTTTTTCTTACCTTTTTTAACACCTGGCAATTCTGGTTTGTCATAGAAACGCTTATCAGTTAAAACGTTTTTGTAGATCCATTTGTAGATAGCCATGGTTGCAATACCGAAAATAACAACGATACTCATCAACCAATTAAGAGAAATTTGCCAAGGATCAACACCTTCTGCAACATTCTTAACATTGGAAAAATAGTCTCCGAAAACACCAGCTAACAAAAGTGAAATTTGAGCCATCAAACCGAAGAAGGCATACATACGTTTAGCTTCAGAAACGCGTGTAATTTGGTTAGCAAACTGCCAGAAAGACAAGGAAATCAATGCACTTCCCCAAAGTTCTGCCAAAACGTAGAAAATAGCATAACTCCAAACACCACATAAGGCTAAAGGCCAATACAATGTTGGGAATTGAGCTTGCAAAGCGGTAATTGTTTCAACGGTTGGATGAAACCATTCGCGATTTGGGTAAATAACGAACGCAAACAAGCCAAAGAATAAAATAAATGGCGATAAAGTTGCGTAAAATAGGTTTTCATTACTCAAAATATTACTTGCTTTAGCGTACAAGAGCATGAAAATGATTGCGGATGGTGTTACGCAAAACAACTTCAAATAAGCCAATGCTTCTGCTCCAGTATTCGTAACAATAAGCGAGTCTTTAATATTCCTTAAGCAGGTATAATTGAATAAAATGAAGAAAAAAATCATTCCCATAGGAATTGCTTTCTTCAATTCATAACTATGAATTGGGAAGAAAATTCTTCTCAATTTAGAAAACTCAGGTTCATTTGTTTTAGTATTCATAATCCTTAATTAACTTTATAATTTGTCTTAAAAATGGACCTAACAGTTGTACTTTATTCTAAAAATGATTGCAAGGAAATTTTTCTACTTTCTGCAAGTGCGGAATTCGGACATTGGGAAGGCGATACGGTCGAGCTTGTTCGTGGGCAAAGATATCTCGTGACATTAGTTGAACGAAAAACTCGATTTTTAGCAACAAAACTTGTCTTTAACAAAAATCCGAAACCGTTCGAAATGCTATTTTATCGGCATTTGAACCATTTCCTCAGGCCGTAAAATCCGTTACACTTAACAACGGCACCGAATTCGCCGACCATAAAACCATCGCTAATCACTTGAATGCAACGGTGTATTTTGCACATCCGCATTGCCCTTTGGAATGCGGAATTGGTTTCAAAAAACTTTTAAATGGCCAACGGCCATTGACTCCCTCAAGGCCGTACCTTGCAGTATTTTCCTAAAAAACCAAAGCAAATTATACACAAGCATACCTCGCTGATTGCCGCCAAAAAATTAACTTCATCTTTTTAGAAAATGCTTACGTTTTGCATCTCCTGCCTCGGCCTTCTTGATACCTTGCACTTCAAACTTGATTCTGGCACCTCAAATAAATTTTGCTTGCAAGAGCGGAATGAAAATTTTATTTTGAGTACGTGCGCTATAAGGAGTTTTTAATTGCGATAATTTTTTTTGCATTAAGCATCGGGGCTTGTTGGATTATTCAGTATGTTGAATATAAGCCTGCATTTAAAATAGGGATTAATGCTCATTCAGGATCGGAATATTTACAAATTGCTTTAGAGCAAAAATATTTTGAAAAAGCGGGTTTGCGAGTAAGGTTTGTTGAATTTGGTTCTTTGCAAGATGTTCAGCAAGCATTTGAATGGCAGCAAATAGATGCAATGATTTGCCCATTTGTAGATGCGATGGTTATGCAATGTAAGAGCGGTAATTATGATTCCAAAATTATTTTATTTACGTCTTATGATAGAACACAATTTTCATGGGATTTAATGGCACGTTCTACTATAAAATCGATAAAGGATTTAAAAGGGAAGCGGGTAGGGGTTGAGATTAATTCTTTCAGTAATTATGCACTTTGTCGTGCTTTAAAAACACAGGGATTAACATTACAGGATATTGAGATTGTTCCTATTGATCCCACTGCTCATTTAACTTTTTTACAAACTGAAAAAGTCGATTGTGTAGTAACTTATTGGCCCTTTATTAATGATTTGAAAGTTTTAGAGAACGGTTTACATTCTATTTATTCTACAGAAGAATGGCCACGAGAAATGAAGCTTAATGTATTGTTGATACAGCAAGGAAAATTGAGAGTTTTTCGTAAACATTTAAGTCGATTTATTGGCAAATGGGATGAAATTTTATCTGTTTATAAACGTGAATATGCTCATTATCATTCTCCAGTAAATTTTATGAATTTACCTGATTATTATGCCCCTTTAAGGACAATACATGCACTTCCGCTTAGTGAACAAATTTCATTGATTTGTAACAATCGTTATGTTTTGGATTTGATGGAAAATATAAAAACAGAAATGTTAGTGCATAACCATTTGGAATATAATGCACCCTTTGAATCGATATTTGATTCTTCGGTTATTCGTAATTCTTTAAAGCAATAGATGATGAATTTTGGATTTTTTAAGAATTTTAAAACGGGTCCATTAAAGGTAAAAATTTTATTTCCATTAATTGTTTGTGCGTTTTTTTGTGTGGCTGGAATTATCCTTTTTTCAAGATATTTTTATTCTAAGCATTTGTTGAATAGTGCGATTACACGTGGGCAACAATTAGCGCATTCTTTGGGAACATGCGTTCAAATTGTACATTATCCTTATGAGCTACAACGAATTGTATATGCTTTTGCCAGTGAACAACACATTCGTTTTGTTGCCGTTTTAGGTGGGACGCCTTTAAGAGTTTTAGCTTGTAATCGAAATGCTTTAAAGAACAAACCTTGGCAACATCGTAATTTACCAGAGGGTATTCGCTTGCCTAATTTCCCCCAGGAGCAGGATGCTTATGATTTACTTCCTGAACGTTTTTTGTTTAATTATGCCTTGGCCTTTCATGTTGCCCCTAATTCGTGTATTACAGGTGATCCGGTTTACATTGTTATGCAAATTAGTACTTATTCTTGGCAAAAAGAACTTCTACAACAGAATTTTATAGTATTTATCTTCTCTTTATTTATTTTAATTGCCCTTATTGTTGTAAGTGTTGCGCAGATAAATTATTGGATTTTGAAGCCTTTGCAAGCGATTCAGCGGCAAATGAATAAGCGCCGTTTAGGAAATGCTTTTGCGATGGCTCCCGTTTTGTATAAAGATGAAATTGGGGATCTTTCCAATACGCTCAATGAAATGATCCGGTCACAAGAAAAAACGGAAAATTTGTTTCAAAAGATTGTAGATATTGCTCCTATCCTTATGTGGACTACTAATGAAACGAATTCTCATTTTTATTTTAATCAACGTTGGTGTGAATTTACTGGGCAAAAGTATCTTTCTTATACCGATTGGTCTTGGTTGAAATTCCTTCATCCAAGTACGGCGCGTCATTATCAGAAAACCTTTTTGGAAGCTCAAAAAATGCGTAAAGCAACTGTTTTTGAGTGTCGAATTAAAGGTATAAATGGTGATTCACGTTGGATGCTTTGTCAAAGTGTACCACGGATTCTTTCGGATGGGCATTTTGAGGGATATATTTCGTGTTTAGTAGATATTACCGAACGAAAAGAGAACGAAAAACGTTTGGCAAATTACGCCGAAAAATTGGCTAAGGCACGTGATGCTGCATTAAAGACAATGCATGACAAGACTGCCTTTTTAGCAACGATAAGTCACGAATTGCGTACTCCAATTAACGGAATTTCTGGTTTTACGCATTTATTGAAGGAAACCCCTCTCAATGAAGAACAAAGCGATTACGTAAATACGATTGCATCGAGTACGCAACTTTTGTTAGATTTGATAAATCAGGTGTTGGATCTGTCTAAAATTGAGGCTAATAAATTGACCTTAGAACCTATTAATTTCCATTTGGATAGCTGCATTCGTGAAGTTTGTAACTTATTTCAACCGTCCTTGCAAAAAAAGAATTTAACCTTGTCCGTATGGCAACATCCTCAATTAGAATCATGGCTTGTTGGTGATCCACAACGTTTACGTCAAATTTTAATGAATTTGTTAAGTAATGCGATAAAGTTTACAGCAGAAGGAACTATTTTCTTGAGATTGACGGGACGTTGGATATCTGAATCCGATTATCAGCTGTTTGTTTCGGTGAAAGATCAAGGTTGTGGTATTCCAAAAGAAGATCAAGAACGTATTTTTGAAGCTTTTGAACAAGTCGCTTATCAAAATAAAGGAGGTACCGGTTTAGGTTTATCTATTACCCAATCACTTATTCATTTGATGGGAGGGGGTAAGCTTAAGTTATACAGTAAACCCCAACAAGGTTCTATCTTTTACTTTAGCATTCGTTTAAAACGGGGAATGCCACAAGCTTTACCTAAGGCAGAAGTTGTGGAATCCATTGTGCCCATGGCTGTTTCAACTACGAATAAGATCGTTGCTAAAGTTCTTTTAGTAGAAGATAATCGTGAAAATCAGAAGGTAGCTCAAAGAATTTTAGAGAAAAAAGGTTTTGATGTTACGATTGCAGAAAATGGTGTGCAATGTCTAGATTGGTTGCAAACGCATTTCGTAGATATCATTATTATGGATATTAATATGCCCGAAATGGATGGTTTTGAAGCAACGCAACATATTCGTTCAGGTGAATGTGGACTTGATAAAGCCGGTATTCCAATTCTCGGTTTAACAGCTCGTGCCTTACAAGATACCTATGATCAAGCGATTGCAATTGGTATGAATGCGTTGCTTACAAAGCCGTTCGAGCCGCAAAGTTTGCTCAATAAAATTTATGAATTGATAAACAAATAAGTGGATTTCTGCGAAAGTTTTTAAAAAATCTTGTTATTGTATCTTAAAATTGATTGGATTAATCAAGATGAAAAAAGTCTCATTATTGTCACTTTGTATCCATTATTTGTCGCATCGAAAGTTTTTGTTTATTTGTGCGGTTATTTGCGGAGGTATTTATGGTCTTATGAGTGGTCTTGGATTGCCGCTTATTTTTGAAAAAGTTTTTAAAAATATTTTTGAAAATCCTGAAGATTATAATATGAGTACTGTTTTGTTTATTGCCGCAATGGTGCCTCTAGGATTTTTTGTAAGGGGGCTTTTTGGATATTTAAGTACGTTTTGGATGAATCGTTGCGGTTTGGAAGTTCTTACCGAATTGCGATCTGATATTTTTAAAAAATTACAGTACCTCCCTTTAAGTTTTTTTGAGAAAAAAGCTTCGGGCGATCTTATTCATCGTGTGGTTTCAGATCCTAAAAGCGTGCAAGATGTGTTGTTGGAAATGGCATCAGAAGCGATTAAGCAGCCTTTGCAGATGATTATGGCTTTTGTAGGACTTATCTATTTTTCGGTAAAACATTGTGATGCTGCTTTGCTTGGAATTTTTCTTGTCGCAATTCCTATTTGTTTTTTGCCTGTACGTTTATTACGTTCTCGTGTTAAGAATAACAGTCGTTTAATGCAGCAAGCAGAAGCAGAGGTTACGGCATGCGTTTCAGAAAATTTGCAAGCAGCGCAAGAAATTCGTAATTTTTGCATGGAAGAACGCGCTCTAGCACGTATAAAAGCCATTATGAAAAAGCTTACAAAACGTATTGAGTTAATGGTTATGTGGCAAAAGATGCAACAACCGCTTATGGAAGTCGTTTCTGCAGGCATTATTTCAGTTATTTTTATTTATGCTTATTGGAAAAAAATCCCATTTTCAATTTTTAGTGCAATGGGAACGGCTTTGTACTTTGCGTTTGATCCTATTAAGAAGATTACCAACTTAATCGGTTCTATGCAACGGACTACGGGAGCTTTAGAACGTATTGTAGATATTTTGAATCAGCCGCTTAGTATTCAATCTCCACAAGCGGGTTTTAAGACAAATACTTGCGATGGAAGCTTTCAATTGGAAAATGTTTGCTTTAAATATGCTACTTCAGAAGAAAATGTTTTAAATGCAATCAATCTCGAGATTTCGTCAAAACAGTTCTGTGCTTTAGTTGGGCCAAGTGGGGCAGGAAAGTCGACCTTTATTAAGCTATTGCCGCGCTTGTATGATGTTTCTAGTGGTAGTATTCGCTGCAATGGTGTGGAATTAAGAGAATGGGATTTAGAAGCTCTTAGAAAGCAAATTGCTATTGTTTCACAAGCAACAGTTTTATTTAATGATAGCATTTTTAATAACCTGCGAATTGGAAAACCAGAAGCAAGTGATGCCGAAGTTATTGAAGCTGCGAAACTTGCTTATGCACATGATTTTATTATGGAAGCGGGTGGCTATGATGTGATGATTGGCGAAAATGGTAATCGTTTTTCAGGCGGTCAACGTCAGCGTTTGGCAATTGCGCGCGCTTTTCTGAAAAATGCACCGATTCTTGTTCTGGATGAAGCGACATCTGCGCTTGATTCTGAAAGTGAATTTTGTATAAAAAAGGCGATTGAAAAGATTGCAGAAAATAAGACCGTTATTGCGATTGCGCATCGTATCAGTACGATTCAAAATGCGGACTGTATTTTTGTTTTTGATCAGGGAAATTTAGTGGGGCAGGGGACGCATAATCGTCTTTTAGAGGAAAATAAACTTTATCAGCAATTGGTTGCTAAACAGCTTTTAAACACATGAATACGATTGAAGTGATTGTACGTGGGGTTCTTATAAAAGATGGATACTTGCTCGTTTGCCGTCCTGTTGGTAAAAATTACTGCTATCTTCCAGGAGGCCATGTGGAATTTTTTGAAACTGCTCAGGAAGCTCTTCAACGCGAATGGCAAGAGGAGTTGGATTGTTCTTGCGAAGTAGGGTCTTTTTTAAATTTTTTTGAAGAACGTTTTACGGATTCGGATGAGCGAAAACATCACGAATATACGTTTTTATACCGAGTTAATTGTGCTTCATTGCACGCAAATGAAGATGTAAAAAGCAATCAAGCACATATTACTTTTGAATGGGTGCCTGTAAAAGAGTTACATAAGCACCCCTTGTTGCCCAAAAGTATGCAAACCTACCTTATCGCTTTAAACACTCCAGAAGCAATTGATCGATAAGTTCTACCGGTGCTTTCCCTTGTGTTTTACGCATCATTTGGCCTTTGAGTACATTAATCGCTTTCTCTTTACCGGCACGAAATTCAGCTACTGGCTTAGGAAATTCGACGATCGTTTCTTGGCATAACTTACGCAAAGCTTCAACATCGACCTGCATTTCCAGACCCTTTTCACGTACAATTTCTTTCGGAGATGTTCCCGTATTGAACATTTCCAAGAAAACTTCCTTAGCACTTTGTTTAGATAAAACTTTATCGTCAATTAACTGCACAAGTTCTGCAACGGCTTGTGGGGTTAATTTAAGTTGTTGCCAAGCGGAATTTAGGTCCTGGCCAGAAAGTTCACGTAGCAAATCATTAGCAATCCAGTTCGCAATTGCGAGTGGATTTTTGTCGTAAACAGCCAAAGCTGCTTCGAAAAAGTCGCTTAGCTTCTTTTCGGGACAAAGTACAGAAGTGACCGTATAGGGCAATTCTAGCTCCTTTAAATAACGTTCTTGTTTAGCAAAAGGTAGTTCAGAAACGTTTGCAACTTGTTCTGCGATAAGCTCTTCAGATAACACGATAGGACACAAATCTGGGTCCGTAAAATAGCGATAATCATGCGCATCTTCTTTGGAACGCATGGTATAACTTGTACCCTTATCAGCATCCCAACGACGTGTTTCTTGCTCTACTTTGCCTCCAGATTCTACACAAAGAATTTGACGCTTAATTTCATGTTCGATGCCGTTGCAAACACCGGAAATGGAATTCAAATTCTTTAATTCTACCTTAGTGCCTAAATAATCTGCGCCTACAGGACGAATACTGATATTTGCATCGCAGCGCATCTGTCCTTTTTCCATATCGCAGTCAGAAGCACCAATGTACTTCAAATGCATTTCCAAGGACTTCAAATAGGCAAATACTTCGGCGGTTGAATGCATGTCAGGTTCTGAAACAATCTCAATAAGAGGCGTTCCTGCACGATTGTAGTCGATCCAGCTTTCGTCGGCGAAATGGGTCAGCTTCCCCACATCTTCTTCTAGATGGATCCGATTTAAAGCGACTTTACGATGCTTTCCTTGAATATTGCGTGCAGGTCCTTCCAACTCAATTTCGACAAATCCACCCGCGCATAAAGGTTGATCATATTGCGAAATTTGGTAGTTTTTAGGAGCGTCGGGATAAAAGTAATTTTTACGATCCCATTTGCATTTACGGGCGATTTTACAGCCAAACACAGAGCCGACTTCGACCGTCTTTAAGATCGCTGCCTTATTGAGTACCGGTAAAGTTCCAGGCAAACCTAGAACGACTTCATCTACTAAAGTATTTGGAGCTTGTCCGTACTGATACGCCACTTGTGTAAATAGTTTTGTACGTGTTTTTAACTGAACGTGTACCTCTAATCCAATAACAACTTCGTATTTTTCCATAATCTTAGAATTGTGGCGTTTGTAAATTAAAATCGTGATGGGCTTCAAAGTCGTGCGCAATAGACAACAAAGAACTTTCGTCGAATGGGCGTCCTATGAGCTGCATTCCAATCGGTAAACGGCTTTTCGTAAAGCCACATGGAATGGAAATGCCTGGAAGACCAGCCAAATTGACTGAAATCGTGTAAATGTCGCTCAAATACATGGCAAGCGGATCGGAAGTGCGTTCGCCTTTTTTGAAAGCAGGTACGGGAGATGTCGGTGTTAGAATAGCATCAACCTCTTTAAAAGCTTCCATAAAGTCGTTGTAAATAAGACGACGAACCTTTTGTGCTTTTCCATAAAAGGCATCATAATAACCGCTGCTTAAAACATAAGTTCCTAATAAAATACGACGTTTAACTTCAGCACCAAATCCTTCGCTTCGAGACGCATCAAACACCTCGTTAATGTCTTTTGCGCTTGGACTGCGGTAAGTATAACGAATGCCATCATAACGTGCCAAGTTCGAAGAAGCCTCTGCTGTTGCAACAATGTAATATACAGGAACAGCATATTCAATCGATTTCAAATGAATCGGCTTAATCGTATAACCTTGCTGCTTGTAAAACTCGATACTGGCTTCAATACTTGCACGAATCTCAGGATCCAGGCCTTCTCCGAAATATTCTTCTGGGATACCCAAAGTCCACTTGCGTCCTAAATTTGCTTGCATGTCTGCTGTAAAATTAGGGACAGGTTTACGAGCACTTGTGGCATCCTTTTCATCAGCTCCACATAAAACTTGCAGTAATTGTGCGACCCCTCCGACAGTTCTAGCAAACGGTCCAGCTTGGTCTAAAGAACTGGCATAGGCAACAATGCCGTACCGGCTAATACGTCCATATGTTGGCTTCATGCCTACGATTCCGCACAATGCAGCAGGTTGACGGATAGAGCCTCCCGTATCGGTTCCTAAGGATAAGGGGACTTGTCCGGCTGCTACAGCTGCTGCACTTCCGGCACTACTACCACCAGGTATACGTTCTAAATCCCATGGATTGCTCGTTACCTTAAAGGCAGAGTTTTCTGAAGACGATCCCATGGCAAATTCATCCATGTTAAGACGTCCCCAAAGAACCATTCCGGCTTGTCGTAGTTTTTGTACAACGGTAGAATCGTAAGGACTTACGAAATTTTCCAACATACGACTAGCGCATGTAAGCGGCTGACCTTTTTCGGCAAAAATATCTTTTAAGCCAATAGGAATACCATCCAACTCACTTAGGCATTTGTCCTCAGCACGACGTTTATCAGACGCAGCTGCTTCAGCTAAGGTTTTTTGTTCGTCAAAGCTTAGAAAGGCTTGAATTGCACCTTCGGTAGCTTTGGTTTGAGTAATGTATGCTTGCGTGAGCTCAACGGAAGAAATCTTTTTTTGTTTTAATCCATTGATGAGCTCTTCTAAGGGTTTAAATAGCCAACTTTTCATTATAAAACCTTTGGAACGACAATTTGATTTTCTTTAATTTCGGGCGCATTTTGCGTCAGATAATCCGTTGTCTCTGTTGCTTTTGGTGTGTCTTCATGCCAAATATTTTCGTCATGATCGAACGAATGAACCATGGGTTCCAATGCATCGACTTGAGCATTTGCAACTTTGGAGCAATAACCAACAATCGATTGTAGTTGCTGTAAAAGTTGCGTTTTCTCCTCTTCCGACAAGCGAATACGCGCCAATTTTGCCAAATGATCTATATCTAAATTTTGATCGCTCATACTGTCTGCTTCCTTACTTGATAACCATAATTCTTCTCAATGCCCTCCTGTAATGCCTCAAAAACGGGATTAATCATTTCTTCGGTCAATGTTCCACTATTAGAGCCAAAAACGAGACTAAAGGCGAGACTTTTTTGTGTTAAATTTTTATCATCTTTGAAAACATCAAAAAGACGTACATCACGTAATTGTACCGGGTTCTTTATGAGCTTTTTAAGCTGTTTAATGAGGGCTTGATGAACTTCTTCTCCCAAAGTCTCAAACGGTACCCAAAGAGCCAAATCCTTTGTCACAACAGGGCATTCCGAATAAGGTTGGAAGGTTTTTTCGTCTTTAAAACGGATACGTTCTGGCAACCAAACACATTCTGCTGCAAAAATAATATCGTTTTTGAACCATTGCTGTGTGAAATTTAGATCTAGATAGCCCAAATTAGCTTCGAAGCCGCGTTGTTCCCATAATCCGATTTTTCCGCAATATCCTTTTTGCCACAAAGGTGAAGCTTCTGCTTTTGCGGATTGTACGGATGCGGCATTTCCGCTAGCAGCGATCAAGGAACGTACATAATTTTGGCCTTCATAAAAATTGAACGGTTCTGGCTTTAACCAATGGCGTTCTTGGGAAGGACAAACAACGAAAGCGGTTGCAAACAATTCGTGCAGTTTTCCTTTCGCATCTGCTTTAAAGATGCGTCCGGTTTCAAATAGACGTTCGACTGGATTGCCGCGACGACGATTCTCGCAAAGCGATTCGACAAGCCCAGGAATCAGTGAATAACGCAAGCAATTATGTTCTTCGCTGACGGGATTATGGAGCTGCAAAGGAGTTAAAACTGCTTCTGGCAAAACTTTTTCGTACCATGTTTTGGGCTGCAAAGAATCCGTATAGCATTCAAAAAAGCCGGCATTTGAGAGGATTGCTGCATGTCGATTACGCAATTCGTTTTCGGGAGCATCTTCGATTGAGCAAGCGACTCCATCGGGCAATTTGGACGGAATTTGCTCGGTTCCTTGAAGTCGAATGAATTCTTCAACAAGATCCGGAAATTGTTCGATATCCGCGCGATAGGACGGAATAGCGACCTTCCAATGGTTTTCGTCAATGGTTTCAAAAGAAAAGTTTAAGCGTTCCAGTGTTTTTTGGAAATCTTCTGGCAAAATTTCGAAGCCTAACAAATTTAGGACTTTATCGAACGTAAGCTCGATCGTTCGTAAGGGTTCCGTTGCTGAGCCTTGTTGGACGTAGGATTTTACGACAAGGCTGGGGCAGGTTTCACGGAGCAAGTGGATTGCGCGTTGAAGAACTTGCGGAGCTTGGGTTTTATCGACGAAGCGTTCGAAGCGGTAAGCGCTATCGGAAGAAATGGTCAAGTTGCGAAGGGTTTTGCGAATGGATTTATGAGAGAAGTGGGCACATTCGAGGAAAATTTTTCCGGTGGTTGAAGAAATTTCACTAGAGGCGCCTCCCATGATGCCTGCGAGGGCAATCGGTCCAGATGTATCGGCGATAACAAGCGTATTTTCGGGCAAAATACGGTCGATGCCGTCCAAGGTTTTTATGGCTTCGTTGGGACGGGATTCGCGGACAATAATATCGCCTTGGAGTTTGTCGGCGTCAAAGGCGTGAAGCGGTTGGCCGAATTCGAGTAAGAGGATGTTGGTTACGTCGACAACATTATTGATAGGGCGCAGGCCGGATTTGGTCAAAAATTCTTGCATCCAAGCGGGGCTGTCCATGATTTGGATAGCTTCGATGGTGCAGCCGGAGTAGTAATCGCAGGCGTCGGACGAGACGGTTAGGCCTGTTGTTTGGGCTTGCGGCAAAGCTTCTGTGGTGTTTGGCACAAGCACTGGGGTGTTAAAGTACGCGCTGAGTTCTCTGGCGATACCGAGATAACTGAGGCAATCGCCGCGGTTTGAAGTAATCGAGAGGTCGAAGACGACGTCCTTTTTATTGCCAAAAAGTTCCTCGATGGGGGTTCCGACATTTGGATTGAGCTCGTTTAAGATGTATAAGCCGTGGCTTTCAGCTGCTTCGAGACCAAGTTCGCTAGCGCTACACATCATGCCGCAAGAATCGAAGCCACGCATGGAAGTTTTCTGGATGGTGATGTCGCCGAGACGAGCACCTTCGAGGGCGACCGGGACACGATCACCAACTTTAAAATTGGAAGCGCCACAGACGATTTGGAGGGGTTCGTCGTTGTTGACCTGAACCTTACAAACGCTTAAGTGATCTGAGTTGGGATGTTTTTCTTTTTGGAGGACTTGGCCGACGACAAGAGGTCCGGAGCCGCAGTACCCCAAGCTTTCCATGCCTTCGACTTCGAAGCCGAGATGCACGAACGCTTCTGCCAAAGCTTCCGCGCTAACCTCAATTTTCACATAGTTTTTCAACAAACTCAGGGCAACTTTCATAGTATTAGAAAAATCCTTATTGTTGCATCTGTCAATCCAAATGCCACAAAGAGCTTATTTGTAATTTTCAATTACAAAAGATGAAGATTCTTGATTGACTTTTTTTGCACAATAAAGTTAAAGTATATTTTATACGCTTTAAAGGAGAGATGGCTGAGTGGTCTAAAGCGCCTTCCTGCTAAGAAGGTAAGTCCTCAAAAAGGGCTTCGAGGGTTCAAATCCCTCTCTCTCCGCCAGGAATTAGAATTGTCCCGAAAGATTTTCCATAAGTGTGGCTTTTAATATAGCAATTTCTTCTTTTTTATCCTGCACCACTTGTTGAAACTCTACTGTTGTATCATTTTGTAAAAGCAATTGTTTATACTCACATTGGGCTTTTTCAAAAGCCTGCCAAGCGGATTGAATCACTTCTTCTTGTCTTGGAGTCGTCTTCCCTTGCATTACATCTATTAAACTTTTTTGATAGATTGCTCGTGAAGACAACGATTGCAGTTCCTTTAATTTGTCTGCAATTGCTTTTTCTTGTTTTATATTGTATGCTCTAAATTTTACTTTGTAACAACTCAAAAGGATATCACTATCGATAATCTTATCTAAAAGAATTCTTGAAACCCAAATTTTCTTGAAATGTCTTACCATGGCATCTCTTGAGACTGATTTTAATCCTATCAAATCTACCAATGTTGGCAAATAAGCTTCTTGAAAATCAGAAAGCACAAACGAATCTTCATCTATAGTCCTTAAATTAATTCCGTAAAAATTTCTACATTTTGTATGTCGAAAAGCACTTTTAACATGCAATAAGGTACAAAAAATATCCGTATCTACTCCATCTTCATTAAGTTGAGATTCGTTTAAAATTTTAAAATAAACAAACATCTTTTTTGAAGTATTGCACTGCTGCATTGGCAAAAAATCTTCAGAGAAAGTAATAGCTTTTACAGTATCATCTGCTTTTAATTGATTAATTTGTTGTAAAAATAAATTATAATAACCTAATACTTTTCGATCTGGCGCAACAATTACTTCTTCAAAACATAAAGCGGGCCTATCTCCCTTTTGCTTTAGATGTTTGAATCGTTGTTTGAAATATTTATAAGCTTCAAATGGTACTGCTTTAATAACATAACATTCTAATCCATCTACAATAAAATCGTCTATATCAAAGATACATTGCGTTTCAATTTTTGGAAATAAAGAATAATTTTCTAAAGTCAATGGAATGGGATTTACATGATACATTTTTGCTAATTTCCCATAATCATCTTCAACCATTACCGTTGATTCATTTTCCATAGCAATTTCCAACAGTTCTTTTATCTCTTCATTCCCTTGATCTTCAAAATATTGCTTTAAAATTTCTGACGCCTTAATAAGTTTTTGTTGTTTTTTTGAAAGAATTTGCTCTTTTCCAAATTTGGAATTTACCTGCATTAAATGTAACACATCTTTGGTATCTTTTAAGTAAAAACCAACGATTAATGCCGAATACGTATCGAGTTGACCAAATTTATCACAAAAGCAAAAACTTGTGACGAAATAGATAACAATACAGTTTATCCATGTTAATAGCTTTACTCTTATCATACATCCCTCCAAATTTGATTAAATCAAAAAGACAAGTAAAAGGCAATGAATAAAATAGAGGCTAAAACTAAAAGAATTTACCAATAAGTAAATATTAAGGTTTTACTCCATATTCTTAGGTAGTAAGCCCTTTGAATCCAGGGTTTCCATGATGCGTGCGGCACGATTGTAGCCAATCTTTAGACGACGTTGCAAAAGGGATGTGGAAATTCTTTCCGAGGTTTTCAACACATCTAATGCTTGTGGAAGCAATGAATCTTCGCCTTCTAAGGCTTCATTGTCCGTACCTTCGTCAAAATCCGTATCCACAATGCGTTGTACGTCTTCAGCGAATTGTGGTGCGCCATTGCACTTAAGGAAGTCCACAATCGCATTGATTTCATCATCGGATACCCAAGCACCTTGCGCACGAATCAATTGTGAGGCTCCTGGCGGAATAAACAACATATCGCCTTTACCAATAAGGCTGTCGGCTCCACCCATATCTAGAATCGTGCGACTATCCACTTTAGAAGCAACTTTGAACGCAATACGGCTCGGTAAATTGGCCTTAATAATACCTGTAATAACATTAACAGAAGGTCTTTGGGTCGCAATAATAAGGTGAATACCAGCAGCACGCGCTAATTGTGCTAAACGTGCGATACAAGTTTCGATATCACCAGGAGCAACCATCATCAAATCCGCTAATTCGTCAATAATACAGACGATATAAGGCAAGTGTTCCAAGGATTCTGCCAACAATTCGTTGGGCGTCATTTTCTTTAGTTTTTCGTTAAACCCAGCGATATTGCGTACGCCGTAATTCGCAAATAATTGATATCGCCGTTCCATTTCACCAATTAGCCACTTGAGAGCAGACGGAACGCGCTTAGGGTCCGTAACCACTGGAATAAGCATGTGTGGCAAATCGTTGTAGAGCTTCATTTCGACGATTTTTGGATCGACCATAATGAAACGTAGATCTTTAGGGGACGAATGGTACAATAAGGATGCAATAATGGCGTTGATGCAAACGGTTTTACCGGATCCCGTAGAGCCTGCAATCAACAAGTGAGGCATTTTGGTTAAATCCGCAACAATCGGTTTGCCGGTTACTTCTTTGCCCAAAACGATCGGAATTTCCGCGTCTGACTGCGCCCAGGCTTTAGATTCTAAAATTTCTTTTAGGCATACAGGCAGTGGTTTTTTATTGGGAACTTCGATTCCTACGCATCCTTTACCTGGAACGGGGGCTTGAATGCGCACAGAAAGTGCTTTTAAGCCTAGCGCAATATTTTTGTCTAAGGTCTCAATTTTTTCCACACGAACACCTCGTGCTGGGGTTACCTCGTAACGTGTTATAACAGGTCCGGATTGAATTGCCTCAACTTTAACCTCAACACCAAATTCAGCCAATTTTTGCACCAAATCTTCCGCAGTTTCATAGTAATCTTCTGCGCTTCCGTCATTAAATGTTGGTGGTGGATCTTTTAACAATTGGAGTGGTGGCAAGAGGTAGTCTCCGGTTTGCTCAGGTCTTTTTTGTGTCGCTTTTTCTATCGTTTCACTTGCTAAAATCTGAATTTCTTTAGGTTTAGCTTCGTCTGGATTAGGAGGGGGCGTAGCTTTGTCTTGCTTGTTTTGTGCCGATTTTACAGGATTTTTACGAATAACTTTTTCTTCATAAGGAGGCTGCCAGTTTTCTTCTAATGAAGGAGCCTCAAGTTTTGAAGTTTGCGAAGACTTTCGTTCTAATCGGTTACGCAACCATTGTGTCCATTTACAGAATTTTTCTTTTATAGATCTAAGGTATTTTGTTCCTGTATTTGTAGGACTAATTTTGGGATAACTACCTTTAAAAGAACTGATAAGGCGCTTTGATAATTTTGCTCCATAGTTACCGATCTGTTTGAGCAAAGTCCAAACACGCAACACCATTTGTCCTAAAAAATTTAAATTGGCAAAGGTAAAAATCAACGACAAACAAGTTCCTGGGATTAAGACTAAAGCGCTACCTATAGGCCCCAAATAACCTTCAAAGAGATGGCTAAAAAGATAATTCCCCAAACTTCCGCCAATACCTGAAGAATAGAACTTATAACAAGGATTTAACCATTTTATAGCTTCAAAGAAAGCAAATGTTGCAGGTGTGAAGAGTAAAGCTAAGATAAAACAAATTACATTTTTACGCTGAACCTTATAAGCGTAAGGTGTTAAAAGAAGTAGTGCTGTCCATAGAAAATAAACGGGTAGCAACCATGCGCAACGGCCTAAATAACGGCAGGTATAAAAAGCAAACCCAACACCTACGGTTCCTAAGCGATTACCTTGAGCGTAATTCCATTCTTGGGAAGATATGCGATAAAAGCTTGAGAATTGAGGTTCATAATCCCATAGTGATAAGGCCATAAATAAGCCTATTAAAAATAAAAACATTCCTAAGAAAGGGCGCGCTTTCGTAACCGGTATTGTAGTTTTAACCATTTATATAAAAGACTGTCCATTATACAAAAACACGCAATATTTTAATATAAAAATTTATTTTAAAAAACATCTTGCATAATTTCATAGATCATTTCATTCTTAAACAAGAGTTTTAGTGTTTAACGTGGCAAGGAAGTTGTTAAAGAAGAAAGTGTTATTAGCAATCCCAACCTTTCAAGATCCGTATATTCCCGGACGAAAGGATAAGGAGGGGTCTATTTTGCAAGCATTGCAAGGTGGGAATTTCGATGAAGTGATTTTGTTTGGTCTTCAAATTTGGCGACTTAACACCTTTTTGTCTGAGCAATTTATTGTAAAAAATTATCCTAAAATTACAGTTAAACGCCATGTGCTACCTATCCAGGATCTTACTTGTTATAAGGATATTTTTTACCAATTAAAAACGAAATTGTCAGAATATGAGTCTTATTTGGGTGAAGAATGTGAAGAACCTGTTTTTTTACTTCCTTCACCTGTTTATGATTATTTATTTGATTGTTGGCTCTTGTTGTCGACATCGTTAAATATGAAAACACGTATTTGCCAAATTGAGTCACATTATTCGATAGAAGGGGATTCTTGCAGCGATATTGATTGGTTAAATGAGTCTCCAAAAGAATTTCGCGATTCTCAAGCAGAGCCGCAGGTGGTGTATCCTTATCTTTCTCAAAATCAGCTTAAGTTTTTGGAAGAGCTTTATAACAAAAATCAGAATGTTTGTATTCTTGCTGGCGATGAGCAATTGTACCATTCTATATCGCAGTTTTTCTTTCAATCTGCTCGGACAAAAAATCTAAACTATTTAAAGGTAGCTTGTTCAGAAATTCCAGCAGAAATTTCCAATGA
The DNA here is from genome assembly GCA_046881885.1 of Opitutales bacterium. GTDB lineage: Bacteria > Verrucomicrobiota > Verrucomicrobiia > Opitutales > UBA9783 > JBKSMP01. Next base: position 17,758 of record JBKSMP010000021.1, on the reverse strand, counting down.
AATTTTGTTTGGATATCAAAAAGAAATCGACAATAACCAAATTTTAAAACGAAAGGGGTTGTTGAAAAAGTTTAAAAAGGGGCTTATTACCATTGAAAACTTTAATAGTTTGCCTGAATCGATGGTGAAAAAAGTGGAAAGCTTCATTGCTAAACAAAAAGATTGTCGTTTTATTAATATCATCCCTAATAGGACAAATTTGGAATCGGCTATTCCTTGCTTTTCTCTTCCTAATAATTAATTTAGTTTTGTAAAAATAACGATAAAGTAGGGGATTGCTATAGCTATCTTAGGTTTTGTAAAGGAGTTATTAGGAGTAAAATAAATTTTAAAAGAATCGCATTTTAAGCTTGAGACTTGTGAAAAAACGTGCTTACAATATATTTCACAGATGAAAGAGCATGTAAATGAGCTTTTGAGGCATATTGGAGAAGGTTTGAATTTGTCTGAATTGCGTTTGGACGACAATAACCACTGTATTTTGCTTTTCGATGAAAAAATTGTTCTGAATATCGATCTCGATGAAGAAGGGAACAAGATGGTGATTTACGCTTATATCGGCGAAATCCCATTAGAATGTCGAGAAGTTATTTTCGAAAAAGCATTAGAAGGAAATTTTTTCTGGAACGAAACGGATGGTGGAACCTTAGGAATCGACAAACAGTCACAATCTCTTGTTTTAGCAAAGGCGTTTTCGCTTCCTCTCGATAATTTTAATGCGTTTGAAGACCAATTGGCAACCTTTGTCGAAGTTGTTGAAAAATGGATTAATCGCATCGAAACCTTTTTAAGAGAGGCAGAAGAACGAGATCTTTAAACATTTTTAACCCAGGATATACTATGCAAAAAATGAATAAAACAGGAAAGAGTCTATTCGCTCCTATACTTGTAAATAATGTAGGAGGATTGAACGAACACACCATAAAACACTTGCAGCACCTCAACCAAGTGCCGCCTTCTGCACCACGTCAAGGAATTTCCTACACGGAATCTAAACATTACCTGGCGTAGTTAAAGAATTTATTTGGTGTGTTTCATAAAGTTCAAAAGAACCTCTTAATTTTAAGAGGTTTCTTTTTTTAGATGTTTTTCAAATAGCCTTTGATGTAGAAAGGAAACTCCTTGAAAATAGGCTACATACAACGCCTTTTTCAAGAAGGAATCTTTTTTAAATTGCTTAATGCGCAATCAATTGAATATCAGGAGTTAATTCAATTTGCAACTGGTACGTCTTTCCGGGTTTTACATTTAAAGGCATCTTGCGCTCCAGAATTTGCAAATAACAAATCTTTCCATAATAAGTTTTATAGTTGGGATCGTTATAAACTTCCTGTACCTCTGTCCAAGACGCACCAAAATCATCTTTAAGGACGGAAGCTTGCAAACTATTTTCTCCTAACGTAAACGAATGTTCCAATCGATAGGTAGAGTGAGGTGCCGATAAAGGAATAATAAAATGGAAACTATCTAAAGTTAAAGCTTGTTTGAATTTATAGGCGAAATCTGCTGTAAGTGTAGAGCCAGAAAATTTCCAAGAAACTTTGCAGCTACCTAAGCCTGGCAAGATCTTTTCGTCCTTAGAAATCAACTCAGGTTGTTCATAAGAAAATACAAAAGAATTCTTAAGTCCCAAGCTTGTTGTACAATGTTTTCCGTAAAAAGAAGGAATTGTTTTTACGCCATTTAGGGACAATTCCGGTAGTAAAACGGGTAGATAAGCATGAACTGGCCAATCAAATACGCCGGGACAATGAGGAAATGCTAATGCATCGGATTCATTCTTTCCGCGACCACCCATAAGTGGCAATTGAATGTGTAAGCCTGATGCCGCATCTTGATAAACAAATAAGCCTTGTTCTTTGTTTGGTGTTTTGTCAAAAAGAATAAAACGACCTCCCGTTTTAGTGACGCATGCAGGTACGTTTAAGGACAAGCCCAATAAGTTTGCCAAACGTGACCATTGGCACAAATAACGTGCAACATCAAAACTTACAATACGTGTTGTTTGTGAAGGCAATGCGCAACGTTCCTCGTCGTTAACGACTAAAGCACCTTTTTCTTGGTCTAAATAAGAAACAAAGAAAAATTGGAACAAACGACGTAATAAATCTAAATATAGTGGTTTTTTGTCGGCACTAATCCACCCATCACGTAAAAATTGCAAAATGATACTTATGCAATAAATTTGACCGTAAATGCCAACACCACGACCATAAGCCCAACCTAAACCGTCAGAACGTACCAAATCTGGCAATAATTTAACCAATTTTTCTGCAAATGTACGCAAACTTGGCAACTTTCTTTCACAAAGTGACAAATTAACATGCAGTTTGAGTGCCTGTCGGATGAAGATGAAACTCATTAATGCCGAAACATCATAAACACCTGGCAACCCTGCTTCGGAATCGTCTGACAAGAATCCACTGGTGCTTGAAGATTTTATTTGTGCTAAAAATTCATCGATTAAGCGACCTGTTTCATCTTTTTTGGAGAGGCCCATGCTATAACGCGCAACTGCTTTAGCAATGTTGAACGCTTGCAATGATCCTTTGGCTTCGGTTCGAGTTAGAAGACGTTTGTCGAGCTCAGCCCGTGTTTCTTCATCCAGTTTTTCCCAAATAAGGTTGCGTTGTTTTGCAGGGCCAAAAGCTAAAAGCCCTAAAGCAGAATAGGCCAAAGCGCGACTATTGTTATTTTCGCAAGAAATCTGCTGCTTGAGGCAACGAGCCCCCAATTCAACAAGGTCAAAATCATTTATTTTTGTCTCGCGCGTAGCACGGTAAAATTCACCAATAGCTGCCAATGCGTGCGCGCTTTCTTCTGGTAAAGATGGTTCACCTTCAACCGGTAGAATAATTCCATTTTCATCGATGGCCCCTAAATTATGCTCTAAAATAGAACGGGCCATATCTAAACATTGATTTGCGAAATTTTGCATAAAATAATCGTTATCGCAGAAATACTTACTTAACTTAAAACAAATTGTAAAATTTGACTGCAAAAGTCAAGCGGAAGATCAAAAAAATAAGAGCCCTTAAGGCCCTCCTTTTTTGCTTTTTCTTGAGCTTATGCGTGTGATGGACGACGACCAAACTTCTTTTGGAATTTTTCAACACGTCCAGTTGTGTCAACGAAACGCTTTTCACCTGTATAAACAGGATGTGAATCTGAAGTAACATCTCGTATAACAATAAAATGTTCTACGCCATTAATCACTTCTTTTTCTTTAGAAGACATGGTTGAATACGTTAAAAATCTTTTTCCTGTTGAAACATCAACAAAGCAAACAGGATGATAATCAGGATGGATATCTTTTTTCATTTTTCAAACACAACTACATTAATAACCTTGTCGAGCCTTATAGCGAGGATTGGTCTTGCAAATAACATAAATGCGACCTTTCCGACGTACTACTTGGCATTTTGCATTTCGGTTCTTCAAAGATTTAATAGAGGAAACCACTTTCATAATAAAACACTACTACCTTCTAAAAGAATTATAAAACCCAAAAGATGTCAATGCATTTTTTCAAAATATTATATATTGAGGTTTGGATTTTGTAATGAAATTAAAAAACATGAGAGAATGTTGCATTAAATCTTACATTGACGATAAATCTCGTAGCGGACGATGCCGACGCTTGTACTGAGATTTAGAGAGCGTACATTGGGGTGGAGTAGGGGGATGGTAATGCGGTAATCGTTGAGGGTTTGATGGAGGTCTTCCGGGCAACCTTTGCCTTCACTTCCGAAAAGAATGGCGTCACCATCCTGGAAAGAAACGTCAGTATAGGATTTTTTTGCATGTGTAGTGAGAAGCCAAATGCGTTGGATGCCTTCTTTGCGTGCCATGAAATCTTCCCAATTGGCGTATTCTTTTACCTGAAGATAATTCCAATAGTCCATTCCACTACGTTTTAAATGGCGATCGGATAGGGTAAATCCAAGCGGATGAATCAGATGTAGACAGGTATTCGTGCAAGCACACAAACGACCTATATTGCCTGTGTTTTGTGGGATTTCTGGGCGAAAAAGAACAACGTGTATCATTTAAATTTATAACGTAAGGCACGTTCCATATCTCGACTTTCAGCCTTATCTTTTAAGTCGCGTCGCTTATCAAACAATTTTTTTGCTCGGCAAATAGCAATTTCTAATTTGGCTAATCCCGACTTAAAATATAGTTTTACGGGAAAAATACTTTCGCCTTTGCGCTCTAGGGCTCCACGTAATTCATTAATTTCTCTATGTTTTAGAAGTAAAAAACGTGAACGCGAGGGCTCATGGTTATTGACATTGCCAAATTTGTAATCGTTGATGTAGGCATTAATCCAAACCGGACGATTGTTGCGATCTAAGCGAATAAAAGACTCGCTAAGTGTAACATTACCGGCTCGTATGGATTTTATTTCTGTTCCGCATAAAACAATACCAGCTTCAAACTTTTTGCCAATAAAAAAATCATGAGCTAACTTACGATTAAGAACCGTTTTGGTAGTATATTCTGATGCGTTTTTTTTCATTCAACACAGCAACTAAAAGGTTGCAGTGATCTTTTTTTCAATAATTTCTTTTAAAGCAATATCTTCTAAAGTTAGCTTTTCCAAAGAATGAACTAAAGGTTCTGCACCATTGCGTAATTGCTTAACGCGTTTTGAAATTAAATTAATAAGAATTCCAGAATTTGGAACAACTTTTACTGCTTCGTCTAATAGTGTATACTTCATAACTGCATTTCGAAAGAAAGAAGTGGTAAGAATTTTTTCAAATCCTTACCGTTTAAAATTAGCAAATCTCTTTTAGGTGAGCGCTAGGCTTAAACTTAACTGTCTTCGAAGCAGCAATTTGAATGGTCTTTCCAGTTTGTGGATTAACCCCTTTACGAGCTTTACGTTCTGTTATGGAAAACGTTCCAAAGCCGACCAATTGAACTGCTTTGTCTTTCTTTATGCCAGCTTTAAATGCGCCTAATACAGCTTCTAAAGCACGTTCTGCACAAACTTTTGTTGCGCCTTCACCTAACAAACTTTGAATTTCAACGATAAGTTCTGATTTATTCATAATATTGATATTTACTTTAATAAAACATTGAAAAAGGTAAAAGGTCAATGTTATTTTATGAGAAAATGCGAAAAATGTGTGATAAAAAAGCAACAAAAGCGTTTACACTTTTGGAGGTGTTGTTGGCTTTAAGTGTTTGGAGCCTGTTCATAACGATTTTTGCACAAGTGCTTTTTATGGTAAAAAAAGCGCATAAATATGAGGAAGTTAGGCCTTTAGATAGCTTTACAAAAATCCTTTTTTACGTAAAAAAAGGTGCTTGTTTTAAAATGGAAAATGATTGTTTAAGTTTTCAGACATTAGATACGCAGAGAGTTTATAAAATTTGTTTTTTAGAGAAAGAGTTCAGAGAAAGGGACGAAATTTTTATTCCGATAAAGGGGTTGAAGCAGGCTGTTTGGTTTTATTGGGACTCCAATGAGAAGCGATGGAGTCTTTTGGATCAAGAGCCTAAAGTAACGCCTGCGCTTAGGTTGAAATTAATAAATGAAGAAAATATCTGTTTTGAAACTTTCATTTTTAATACAGCTTGGCCTTATTTTCGTTTAACTATTGCGAATTGAACAAGTTTGCTAAATTCTTTAACTTTTAACTTCCCTTTGTTGTTAAATGTTTTACATTAACTTGCATGGATTATGGTTGGTTAAGTTTTTGCATTTTATTGGCAAGCTTGCTGGGATTTGAATTGATTGCTAAAATTCCATCGCAATTGCATACACCTCTTATGTCGGGAACAAATGCGATTTCCGGTATTACTTTGGTGGGCGCAATTGTTACCTTGTCTCAGGCACGTGAGCCATTAACGCTTATTTTGGGCTATGTGGGTATCTTTTTTGCCATGATTAATATCGTTGGCGGTTATTGGGTTACCGATCGTATGCTCAAGATGTTTCATTCTAAAAATCAACGAAAGTAAGTCATTGTGAATAGCGATTTTATTTATATTGTTTCAGCCATTTTGTTAATTTGGGGGATTAAATTGCTCGGAAAAACAGCTTCTGCCCGCAAGGGTAATTTTATTTCGGCAGCAGGTATGTTTTTGGCGATTTTAGTAACTTTACTTCGCTTTCCTCCGCAGAATTTAACGGTTACATTTGCTGTTGCTTTTGCAGGAGCTTATGTGGGGCTTCTAATGGCGATTCGTGTTCAAATGACTGCGATGCCAGAAATGGTGGCCTTATTTAATGGTTTTGGAGGTTTGGCCAGTGTTGCGGTTGGTATTGTTGAAGGGATTAAATTAAACTACATTCCGCAGTTTTATTATGATTTTCAGCTTTATTTTGCCCAAGTTGCAACGTGTTTAACCATTATTATTGGTGCCATTACATTTACGGGAAGCTTGATTGCTTACGGTAAGTTAAGCCAAAAGATGCCAACGGGGTCCATTTGTTTTTGTGGACAGAAATGGGTGGACGCTTTTCTTGTTGTATTATTGGTCGTGGCTTCTTGTGAATGGATTTATGCCCATAATGTTTGGGCTTTTTATACCTTGATTGCATTGAGCACAATCGGAGGTGGCCTGTTTGTTTTGCATATCGGTGGTGGAGATATGCCGGTAATTATTTCTTTGTTGAATAGTTTGTCCGGTATTGCAGCCGGTGCAGCGGGTTTAATTTTGCTGAATAAAGTGCTCATTGTAGCAGGCTGTTTGGTGGGTACAAGTGGTTTAATTTTAACACTGATTATGTGTAAGGCCATGAATCGTTCTGTGCAAAAAGTTTTGTTAGGAGGATTTGCTCAAAAACAAACTAAAAAGCAAGCTGGAACGCAATTGGAGCCCAAGACAATCAGTGTTGAAGACGCTTATTACATTCTTGAAGCAGCTCGTACGGTTGCGATTGTTCCGGGATATGGTTTGGCGGTAGCACAAGCTCAGCATGCGGTCAAGGATCTAGCGCAGCGTTTTATGCAAAATGGTGCGGATGTTTTTTATGCGATCCATCCGGTTGCAGGACGTATGCCAGGCCATATGAATGTATTGCTAGCCGAAGCTGATGTGGATTATGATCAATTAACAGAGTTGGAAACAGCGAATACGCGTTTTGCGGATACCGATGTGGCTATTGTTGTAGGGGCTAATGACGTTGTTAATCCGGCGGCTGTTGAGAATCCAGATTCGCCGCTTTACGGAATGCCCATTTTAGAAGTGTTCAATGCGCGTACCGTTTTTGTACTTAAACGTGGTCAAGGAAAAGGGTTTTCTGGCTTGGAGAACGAATTGTTTACAAAAGATAATACCCGCATGATTTATGGTGATGCTAAATCAACTTTAACGCAATTAGCGGCTGAATTTAAAAATGCAGAGTAAAGCTCCTTGCGAGGTATTTAATCAAGCTAATCCGTCCGAAGAAAATAAGCTTCGGCCCTTGAGTTTTTCGGATTTTACAGGGCAGGTAAAAACGGTAGAGCGGCTCAAAATTATGGTAGGAGCGGCTAGGGCTCGTCAGGATACCTTAAATCATATCTTACTTAGTGGACCTCCAGGTTTGGGGAAGACAACCTTAGCTCATATTTTAGGTAATGAAATGGGAGTAGGGGTTCATGTAACTTCGGGACCTATTATTGAAAAGGCTGCCGATTTGGCGGGTTTGTTGACGAATTTAAATGAACGTGACGTCTTATTTATTGATGAAATTCATCGTTTGCCAAAGACGGTAGAAGAATATCTCTTTTCTGCAATGGAGGATTTTTGCATCGATATTATGATTGATCAAGGGCCGAATGCACGTAGCGTTCGCTTGAATATTCCGCGATTTACCTTGCTGGGAGCAACCACTCGAAGTGGTTTATTGACAGCACCTTTGCGAAGTCGTTTTACCTTACAAACGCGTCTTGATTATTATAATAAGGAAGATTTGACGGCTATTATTCTTCGATCGGCAAAGCTTTTAGACCTTTCTATAAAAGCTGAAGGGGCTTACGAAATTGCCTCACGTTCGAGAGGTACTCCGCGTATTGCAAATAATTTGATTCATTTTGTGCGAGATTTTGCTCAGCAAAAAAAGGCTGCAAATGTCGATAAAGCAATTGCAGAACAGGCTTTAGCCTTACTTGATATCGATGAAAATGGCTTGGATGAATTAGATAAAAAGATTTTATTTGTGCTTGCTAATCACTTTCATGGAAAGCCAGTTGGTGTTAGTACGCTGGCAATTGCTGTTGGCGAAGAGGCAGAAACTTTGGCTGAAGTCCACGAGCCTTTCCTTATTCAAGAAGGTTACATTCAACGGACGCCCCAAGGTCGGCAATTAACTCCGAAAGGTTGGCAAATCTTGCAATTGAATTCTGAAGTTCAAAGCTGGTTCGGTTGAGAAGAAAGTTTTGAAGAAGTTTTTTTCTAAAACCGCGTTTTGGTTGTTTGCAATACTGTTACAAAATTAAGAAATTTCTTAAAACTTCTACTTATCCAAAGGCAAGATTTGATAGCCATCTTTTTGGTCCAAAATTTTCCAACCCGAATCTTCTAAAGTTTTTCGTAAGCTATCAGCCTCTTGAAAATTACGTTCTTTTTTGGCAAGCCACCGCTTCTCGGCCAATTCACGAATCGTTTCAGGAATTTCCAAGATCTTTTTTTCTTCCAATGCGATTCCTAAAGCAAACAAACAGGCAGCCCATTCCTTTATCAATTGCTCTTTGGAATTTATGTCTGCCGGTTTAGTACGATTCATAAATGTAAACAAGCATCCTAAAGCCTTAGGAACATTTAAATCTTCACATAAACTTTCAAAGAAATCTTTTAAGAAAGTGCATTTTTCTGGCAAAGTAATCGTATCGTAAATAGCCTGAAAAGACTGCAAATCCATGTGTGCGCTTGCCAACAATTGCTCTGAATAATTACGAATCTTTTGCAAAGCACTCTGAGCAGCATTTAGTAATTCAAAGGTAAAATTAAGCGCCTGCCGATAATGACCTGCAGACAAGGCATAACGGACAACATCAGCTGTATACTGTTTTTCTTGGAGAGAATCTAAAGTGTGTAGATTACCCAAACGTTTTGACATCTTTTGTCCATCCACTTTCAAATGAGCAATATGTAGCCAATGACGTACAAAAGGCCCCCCATAAGCCGCTTCTGATTGTGCAATTTCATTCTCATGATGTGGGAAACACAAATCAACTCCACCGGTATGTAAATCAACTGTCTGCCCTAAATAAAGGTGTGACATGGCACTACATTCGATATGCCAACCTGGACGTCCTTTTCCCCAAGGGCTTTCCCAAAATACATCTCCATCTTCCGGTTTATGTGCTTTCCAAAGGACAAAATCACCAATTTGCTCACGATCATATTCATCGGCATCATTAGACTCTCCAGCACTGTTTTGACTTTGGGTTTGCAAAGATCGCGTTTCTAAATGCGATAACCGCCCGTAATTTTTAAATGAAGCGATACGAAAGTAAACCGATCCACCACGCGTGTAGGCATGTCCTTTATTGATTAGCAACTGAATCAAGTCTTGCTGTGCAGAAATAGTTTCTGTCGCACGCGGCGCTACGGTAGGTTTTAATAAATTCAGACGCTGGCAATCGCGCTCAAACACTTCAATCCAATGTTGTGTATAGTCCTTAAGAGCTTGCTTATGTTCTGCTGCTCCACGGATCGTTTTATCGTCAACATCTGTCAAATTGCGGACATAACAGGTATCAATGCCCAACAATTTTAAGAGACGCAAAATGCTATCTTGAACGACATAAGTTCTAAAATTACCAATATGCGCAGGCCCATAAACTGTAGGGCCGCAGCAATAGACTCCAAACGGTTTTCCTTTGGGATATTCTAAAATTTGGTAATTTCTCGATTCAGTATTAAATAATTTAAAATGCATTTTTATACTCGCATCAGCATATTAAAATCGTCTATTTGCTGACTCGTATTCACTTTTGTCTGAGAATACTCCAGCCACATCTTCTGAATATCACGTACCATGCCAATAAAATGATTAAAGGTATCACAAAAACTATTTTCATCTAAGGCGTCTACTCGAACAATATAGTGAAAAATAATACGATTTGTAGATTCTTCATAACTTAAGGTTCCACCAAAGGTTTTAAGACCATACAAATTCCATTTCATCAAACATTCAAAATCTGACGTTTTTTCGTTGCCATCATTTAAAGTTGCAATGGGCGCACAAAAATAAAGTTGTTCTGAACTTTCAGGTATTTCAATAACATATTCTTGTCCATTTTCATCTTTGGCAGCAAAAACACCATCGATCAAACGGAAATGTTTTCCCGAACGATTTCCTAAGCTTATTACCCAACTGTTAACTTGTTCTTTGATATCCACTTTATCACATTATATATTAACTTTTATACATAATTTCGAAGTTTTTTTCAACATTAATTCGTCATGTTTTTTGTCAACTTCCAAATTAATCCTTTGACCTGACTTTATTTTTTTTGCTAATAGTGCATCTGCCAGCAAGTCTTCTACATACCGTTCAATTGCACGTTTAAGAGGACGCGCACCTAATTTGGCATCAAACCCTTTCTGGATTAAGAATTGCTTAGCAGTTTCTCCTAAATGTAAGCGAATGCTATGTTTCTGCAATCTCTGGCTAACTGCTTTTAATTCTAAATCAACAATTTTCTGCATATGTTCGCGATCCAACGATCGGAAGATAACAATATCATTGATACGATTCAGAAATTCTGGCGAAAAAGTATTTTTCATAGCCGATTGAACATTAGCCTTTAGTTGTTCAAAAGCCATTTCTGCAGAAGTAATACCAAATCCTAAGCCCACAGAACGCTGCAATTCTTGCGCTCCTACATTGGAAGTCATGACAATGATTGTATTTTTAAAATCAACCACACGACCTAAGCTATCCGTTAAACGCCCTTCTTCTAAAACTTGTAGGAGAATTTGAATAACGTCTGGATGAGCCTTTTCTATTTCATCGAAAAGAACAAGTGCATAAGGCTTACGACGAATAACTTCAGTCAATTGTCCGCCTTCTTCATGTCCAATATAACCTGGAGGGGAACCAATCAAACGGGAAACGGTATGCTTTTCCATATATTCAGACATATCAATTTGAACAACAGCATCGCGGCTACCATAAACTTGCTCGGCCAAGATTTTGACCAAATGGGTTTTTCCCACACCTGTCGGGCCTAAAAATAAGAACGAACCAATAGGTCTACGAGGATCTTTCAAATCCGCTCGAGAACGCTTTAAGGCACGTGCAACAACTTGTACCGCTTCTGTTTGTCCAATAACTTCCTTTGAAAGAATTTTGTCCAAATTCAAGTAACGTTGCGTTTCTTTTGCACCCATACGCTCCAAAGGTACACCTGTCCAATCAAAGATAATACGTTGCAAAGTCTCTTCCTTAACAGGAACGCGTTGATTACGGTTTTGCTTACGCCAAGATTGAATAAGCTCGTCACGCTCATCCATCAGCGCTCGTTCTTCGTCTCTCCAACGTGCAGCTTCTTCAAATTGCTGTGAATAAATAGCTGCTGTTTTCTTATCTTTTGCTGCTGAAATCGCTTTGTCTAATGAAGCTGTAGAAGGGGCTTCATCCATTCCCAAAATACGTGTACGTGCACCTGCTTCATCCAACAAATCAATAGCTTTATCAGGGAAACAACGATCGGTAATATAGCGTTGTGTTAGCCCAACGGATTGCTTCAAAATGGATTCTGAATAATGTACGCTATGAAATTCCTCATAACGCAGCTTTAAACCTTCCAAAATCTTTAAAGTTTCCGAAGACGAAGGTTGTTCTACCAAAACGGATTGAAAACGCCGATTGAGAGCTGTATCCTTTTCAATATACTTGCGATACTCGCTCAAAGTAGTTGCCCCAATGCACTGAATTTGTCCACGAGCCAATGCAGGCTTCAAAATATTAGAGGCATCCATAGAACCTTCAGCCGATCCAGCACCAACAATGGTATGCAATTCATCTAAAAATAAAATAACATTGGAATCTCTTAGTTCTTCCATCAAACGCTTTAAACGTTCTTCAAATTGTCCGCGGTATTTGGTTCCTGAAAGTAGCAAAGCCAAATCTAGGCTGAAAATACACTTTCCTAACAACAAATCAGGAACTTTCCCATTAACAATACGTTGTGCTAATCCTTCAACAACCGCTGTTTTTCCAACACCAGCCTCACCAATAAGCACAGGATTATTCTTAGTCCGGCGACATAAAATTTGAATCAAACGTTCAATCTCTCGTTCACGGCCAATAACCGGATCGAGTTCATTTTTTTGCGCTTTTAAGGTTAAATTAGTACCAAAATTCTTTAAGATTTGTACGCGATTTTCTCCACGACTTACCCCAAAAGGATCTTCTGAAAAACTTTCATCATCAGAAAATACGTCATCCTCATCGTCATCAAAGTCCATATCATCGTCATCATCGTTATCCCCTGGAATTAATTCCGACAGAATTTCCTGACAACATTCTTGAGGATCAATATCGAGCGTTTTTAAAATCTTTGCTCCCAAACCTTTACCTTCTGCAAGTAACCCAAGAAGCAGGTGTTCAGTTCCAATATAAGCATGACGCAATTCTTTTGCTTTTTGTTCTGCTAATGTAAGAACTTTACGAACACGTGGAGTTAAAATAACTTCCTCCTTTGCTTCGCCTTGTACAAAACCTTCGGTTTTATTCTTTTCTGAAGCAATATGTTGTTTTAAAGCATCATGAACCGTTTCGATATCAAGGCCTAAGCGTTCTAAAACACGCACTGCAATTCCCTGTCTCAGTTCAAGCAAGCCCAGAAGTAAATGATCTGTTCCTAAACATTTCTGCTTTAAATCTAAAACAACCTTCTTTGCTAGTACAAATACTTGTTGTGCTTTTGGAGTTAAATTATGAAGCATAAGACACCTCCTTTAACCCTTTTTTTAAGGATAAATTTGAAATTTTTGAGAAAAAAGATCGTACAACATCTGCACGTACACAATTTTCATCTTTTACCAAACAATCGCTTGGACAAAATTCTTTGAGATTCATTGATGGCATCATATTCCAAAGAGCATTTAAACTTTCTGGTTTTATGCCATGAATAAGTTCCAAATCGATAGCCATTCGCACCAAAGACAACAAATTCATTGCTTCCTCAAAATTTAATTCAAAGCAATTTCTTAACAATCCCAGAGAACGACCGATGCTATCTTTCAAAAAGCTTGTATTTTGTTGGAAAATTTCATGCCGCGTACGCATTTCTACTTCAACTAAATGACGTATTTGTTGATCCATATGTTCCAACAATTCCACTTCACTACAACCTAAAGCAGTTTTATTGGTGATCAAAAATAAATGCCCTAAAGGCTTGGAATTGATCATCTGTTGAGCTGTTATACTCAAGGCCATTTCATTTAAAGCCTCTGTAATTTGCGGAGTTTTTTGAACAAAACCGATTCCAGGCAAATGTGTAATTGCCGTTATAGCTAATCCATTACCATAAGTTTCAGGCTCGCAGGTTGCATACCCCGTTTTAGGATCAAAGGTATATACAAGTAAAGATTCTAATTGCGAATCCAAGGCGTCTAACTTCTTCCAAACATGCTTTAAATTCCACAAGTGCGTACGCGCATGCAAGCGCAAATGATCTCCATCATTACTTACACACCAATACTGCTCTTTACGGTTTAACCAAATTCGTGTCTCATCGCATGGATCCTGCAAACAACAAAGCGTTTTCAAAAGCGATCTTTCATGTTCCGAGCACGTACCCCAATCCAAACTTACAAAATCTTTCGAAAACGTTGGCAAGGTCTGTATCGCTTTTTGTATCTGATGCGTTATTTCACTTTTCTGCTCAGGTCTTGCTTGGTCTGAAAAAGGAAACCCATTAAGGTTTCTCGATAAACGAACATGACTTCGCAACCAAACAGCTTGCTTAGAACCTTTTGTCTGATTGACCCAAAAATCATGTATGTCCAACTTTGTTTGCATAATTCCTCAAGTCTTGTTATCATGCCTATTTTGTTTTTAACACGCAAGACTTTAATAAATAAAAACGGCGCTTTTTTTCAAAAGTTTAAGAAAAAGTGTTATTTTTCAAGATTTTCTTCAAAATTTCCCTTAATTCCTAAAGTTTTACTACTTTCTTTTAAGGTAATTTCCAAAGTTTCTGGGAAGTGTAATTCTAAATTTTTCTTAGAAAAAGCATTTAATTTACGTGCTGCTGGCAACATACGCGCTTCTAAAGAACCGAGTACCTGATTAAAACTTTCAACAGTTTTCCCTAGGTTTTTTCGCAAATCTTGAAAATAAGCTGCAAAATTCACCATTCGCTCGTACAATTCGCTCCCAAGACGTTCAACAGCCCTGACCTCCTCAATCATTTTATTTTGTCGCCAACCATAATGGATCGCCTTTAACAAAGCAATAAGCGTTGTTGGTGTTGCAAAGACCACATTATGCTTGCAAGCATATTCAATTAATTCGCTATCTGCTTGTAATGCGTGACTAAAAATCCATTCACCCGGAAAAAATAAAACCACAAAATCTGCGGATTGCTCAAATTGCGCCCCATAATTCTTGGCACTTAATTTAGCGACAAGTTCGCGAATTCTTAAGCAGGCGTTTTTAAGGATTTTCTGCTGAGCTGCTTCATCCTTCTGTTCTTGTAAGGCTACTAAATAATCTTCTAATTGCGGCGTTTTGGCATCTACAATAACACAACGATCATTAGGCAAACGAATCACCATATCGGGACGAAAGGCCCCTTCTTGTACTGAAACTTGCACTTCAAAATCAACATATTCCAACATGCCTGCAACTTCCACAATACGTCGCAATTGCAATTCGCCCCAACGTCCTCTTTGGTTAGGATTACAAAATGCATGGGTCAATAAATCGGTCTTATTTTCCAATTTTACTTGTACTTGATTAAGTTGCTGCAACTGCTCTTTAAAGGTAATATCGGTCTGTTGACGTCCACGCTCCAATTGTTCTACTTTTTGAGTAAAACGCTCCAAATCCAACTTTAAGGGCTCCATCATTTTTTCCAAAATGACCCGCTGATTGCTTAAGGCGTCTTTTGCTTCCGTACTGTATTGCTTAACACCTTGTTCCGCTAATTGTACGAAAGCTTGGGCATTTTCTTTAAACAACTCAAGAGAAACCGACTTAAATTGGTGCGATAAACGTTCTTCTAAACCTTCCAATTGCTGCCGATAATTCTGTGTAATAACACGTTCTGCAGCTAATTCTGCCTGCAAACGAATGGCTATTTCATGCTCTTGGTCGTATTTACAGGCACACTCTAAACGGTTTCTAAAAAACAGCCAAGTGCCTAAAACACCAATACCTATACCCCAAAAAATCATTATGCTTCTGGTTTACGTTCGCCAACAATGGCATCCACATAAGCCTGTATGGAAAACGCTTGCAAGTCCTCTGGGGATTCTCCTAAACCAACATAATAAATCGGAACTTTTAAAGCATTATAAATACCTACAAGCGCTCCACCCTTACTAGAACCATCTAATTTGGTCACAATAAGACCAGTCAATCCAACTGCTTCATGAAAAAGTTTTGCTTGCTCAATCGAATTCGTACCTAAAGAGCCATCAATAACCAACCACCGATGCTGAGGAAATTGTTCGCCGCACTTCTTTAACACACGAACCATCTTCTTTAATTCTTCTACAAGGCCTATCTTATTATGCAAACGTCCCGCCGTATCTAATAAAACCCAACGACACTCGCGATGCATACCAGCTTGACAAACATCATAAGCCACTGCAGCTGCATCTGCCCCTTGATGACTGCCTACACAATCTAATTCTAAGCGACTAGCCCAAGTTTTTAGTTGTTGATCTGCTGCAGCACGAAAGGTATCGCAAGAACCTAATAAAACCTTGTTGCCAGCATTTTTCCAATTATAACCCAATTTAGCCGCAGTCGTAGTTTTACCAACACCATTAACCCCCAACAACAAAACAACTTGCAGATCCTTTTCTAAGCCTTCTAAACGACCTTCAGACCCTTGCAAAAGATCCTCCAAAACTTGCCTTAAGGTTTCAGCACCGTCTAATTTCTGATCTTTTGAAACCTGTCGCATACGCTTTAAAATTTCTTCAGCAACAACAGGCCCAAAATCCGCACTGTATAAATTTGCTTCAAAACGCTGCCAATCTTCTTCTGAAATCAAAGCTTTTGAAAAAATACTTGCTAAGCCAGAAAACAACTGCTTTTGCGTCTTAACAAATCCCTCTTTAAAGCGTTTAAAAATACTAAAAATCATTTCACAGCTTCCTTCGACAAATAATCTAAAATACCATTAATAAAGCGTTTTGCATCATCTGAAGAGTAAATTTTGCTCAATTCTACTGCTTCATTGATGACAATCGGAGCTGGTGTTTTTACAAAAAAGAGCTCATAAATAGCTAAACGTAAAATTGCCAAATCCATTTTAGCAATGCGCGAAAAAGACCAGTTTTTTGCACAATTACGAATTTTTTCATCTAAAACGTCAGAATAATTTGAAACGCCCTTTAAACTATCTAAAACAAAATCTGCTTGTAAAACCTCTTCTTCTACGTTCTCACGCTTTTCCTCACAATAAGCAGCAAACAACTCTTCCACTGGCAAATCCCGCTGCATTTCCCACATATAAAGACATTCTACAATACACTGCCGCTGCCGTTGGCGCTTCGAAAACTTAGACTTAGGTTCTACCTGATTGTCAATCCCACCTTCCATAAACTAGTTTATGAAACTATTCCAACTACAGTTTGTCAATATTTAAGCGCTTATTTTATGTTATTTTTTTTGCTAAAATTGATATGAAAATAACATTTGGATTTGTTATAGATTATTTAACTATATAGCATAGGAAGTACAACCTGTTATCTTTGCCATTTAATCCTGCATAAATACTCATTTTTTAATAAGATTTTTAGAGTGCAAGTTCAACTGTGAAGAGCAACACAGGAAGTAAAAGGTTGCGAAAAGCGGAAAGAGATGAAAAGCTAGCATTTTCAGATAAGGTAAAAGAAGAAAATGCGCAACAAACCCATCTCTAAAGAAGAACGTAGAATCATCGAGAAATTAACGCGAGCCAGAAGTTCAAACTAAAATTGATAACGGAGGAGCTTGGGCGAGCGCGAAGTACAATCGGAAGCGAACTAAGGCGAAATTTTTCGAAATACATGAAATGGAAGGTCCGCTTTCGTCTGTTCCAATTTTAGCAGATTTCAGTTATCAAGGCCTTTAAAATGAACACTTGGCTGCAGTAATTTTCCAAAGGAAAAACCCAAAAACGGTTTTTGGTCTACATCGAAGCAAGTTCGCAAGGCCAAACTTGTTCGCTATAGAATTTTTAGATATTTTGAAAACATGCATAATAGACATCCTGCAAAAGTCTGAATAAAAGAAAACGCATAAAAGGATTGAAAAACAAAGTGAGTAGGATAAAAGTAAAATATGAAAAAAACCCTACTCAAGAAGAAGTATTTACGAAGGATCAGCGGAGTCAAGCAGGAAAAGTTTAAAAAATGTGTGAGCAGACTAAAATCAGCTTGGCGAGCGGAGCAAAGGCGGAAACGCGTTGCTGGGCGACCGTATGGGATTGGGGACTTGCGGGAGCATTTGCTGCTGTTGTTGATGTATTATCGGACGTACACAACACATTTGTTTTTGGCGCAAATTTTCAAGGTAGATGAAACAACAATTTGCCGGGCGATAAAGCGAATTGCGCCGCTTGCAGAGCGGATTTTAAAG
>JBKSMP010000020.1:0-3956 GCA_046881885.1 Opitutales bacterium | reverse complement strand
AAAAACATATTTAACCAAGAAAAACATCTCTTTGAGACTTTATGATAAAAATTGGAAGAAATCACCAGATGGCGACGAAGTTCAGATAGAAGATTATTTAGTTGGCTACGTAAATGTAAAAAATAAACCCGAGGAACTTTCTGATAAAGAATGGAAACAAGTTCTGATTTTAAAGCAAAAAGTTAAAGAATTTATTAAGAAAATTCAGTCTGAAAGTATAGAAGCGCCAGCAATTGAAGAAACAAATTAAAAAGCCTCAAAACTTAAATTTTTTTAAACGATTTAATAGACTTGTTAAATTTTCTTATTTTTTGAATTTTTATACTAATTTTATAAAAATTGGATTTATGTTTTAAAAGGGAATGTAGCTAGAAAATAAAAAACTTGCTAAATAGAAAGTAATTTCTTAAAATTTATTAAGTATGGATGCTAACATTTTGGATGATTTAACGAATGTTCCTATTTTGTCGGAACTCTCAAAAGAAGAATTAGAATTAGTTGCACCTTATTGGCAATATTTGGTAGTTGAAGCCGGAGAAATTATTTTTTCTGAAGGGGATCCTGCAGATGCTATTTATTATGTTTTGGAGGGTGAACTTATCATTTACAAAGATAACGAAGGAGCCATACCTTTGGAATTAGCACATGTAACAAGTCATCAATTTTTTGGAGAACAAGCTGTTTTAGAAGATTCAATACGATCAGGTACTTTACAGTCATCTCTACCAAGTTGCTTATTGGTCTTAAGCAAAGAAGGTTTTTATGAGATTCTTGAAAAACACACGCATGTAGGGGTTATTTTATTGAAAGGTATTGCACGTTATTTGAGCTTACAACTTAGAGAGACAACAGGACAGTACGTTGCTATTTGTGAAAGGTAAAAAATGGAAGGAGTTGATACCGTTAATCGTGTATTAAAGGAATTTGGAGATGCCATTTTACTTCCAGAATTAAAATTGAAAGATGGAAATTGGTGTGTGCTTTGTGTTGACGGAACACAATCCATACAGCTAAACTATAATGAGCAACGTAATTCTTTAGATTTTATTACGGAAATAGGAGCTTTGCCAGATGAAAATGAATCTAAATGTTGTGATTATTTGTTAAAAGCAAACGCAGAATGGGAAATTACACAAGGCATTACGCTGTCTAAGCAATTGGATAAAAATTCTATTTTATTAGGTTATCAATTGCCTATTTTAAATCTATCGCTAAATGTCTTTGAAAAAACCTTCGACCAATTTTTAAAGCAAATAGAAACCTGGAAAACTTACCTCGTGCAATTAGGACAAGGTGAATTGCCTGAAGTTTTAGCTGCGTATTAAGAGATGTCATCATTAGTTTCGGCGTGTTGTTTAACTCCCAAAAATTGTTTGTTGATCTTTGAGCAAGATATAGAGATAGCAGCCGTTGGGGATGTAAAAATACAAGGCCAGGAAGGCCGTATAAAAAAAAGCGATAAGCGACTTTTTGCACGGCATTCAGGATATTATATTCAACAGAAGCATCTTTATTTTTTTCTACCTCAGGAGCAAATTCCTAATACCTTAAAAGATCGTACATTTTTTGTTGTAGGATCTTTTAACCAGTGGCAAAAGTCAATAGAATGGGAATTGCGCTGGAATCAAAAAGACCAAGCTTGGATCTTAAAATGTCCACTTAAGCAGTTACCTAAAACAGCTTTTGCATTTAAATTTGTGTCTATTTGGGGGCATTGGATTGAACCTTGGAGTGATTATGGCTATTGGGAATGTGATGAACAGGGTAATCGTAATCTACAAGTACGTCTAGAATGCTCTGGAGCCCATTGGCTTTCTCTTTCGCTTGAACATAGTTTAAAAACCTATGAACCTTGTGAGATTTTATATGAAAACCATTCGCAATCTATCGATTTATTGCCTTGGTTATCATCTTTTTTTCCACAACACGCATTAGGAGCTATCGTAAAAGAACAAACAACTTATTTTGGACTTTTTGCTCCTGATGTTAAAACAGTTCAGGTTGAATTGTTTAAAGAAGGGCAAGAAACTCAAAAACTTCCTTTAACCTTACAATCCGATGGTGCTTGGACTCTAGAAACTCCAGGAAATTACGAAAATTATCATTACTATTTTACGATTGAAAATCCAGATCAAAAGCAAATCGTAGATCCTTATGCGCGCAAATTAGCCAGCCCTAAAGGACCAGGTATTGTAAGCTCTTTGAAACCATTAAGGGATACATTTAAAACGCACAAAAAAGAGGATTTAATCGTTTTAGAAGCGCATGTTCGTGATTTAACGGCAAATGCTGATGTTCCTCGAAACCTTTCTGTTTTTGGACAACTTCAACAGTATTTTGCACAAGAAAATTATGTGAAAGACTTAGGTGTTAATTGTATAGAATTGATGCCAATAACGGAGTATGATACGGATTCTCCTAACGATTATCATTGGGGATACATGCCAGCACATTATTTTGCACTTTCCTCATGTTATGGGACTCCAGAAGAATTTCAAGCTTGTGTAAAAACTTTGCATGATCGTAATATTTCCGTTATTTTAGATGTAGTTTATAATCATGCAGGTGTTAATAACGATTTGTTTAAGTTAAATGAATCTTATTATTTTCGTCATGAGAAAAATGGTTTATTGACGAATGCCAGTGGCTGTGGCAATGATTTGCGGACAGAATCACCTGCGGTACGTAAATTAATTTTAGATAGTTTACTTTATTTTATAGATACTTTCCATGTTGACGGTTTTCGTTTTGATCTGGCTGAGTTGTTGGGTGTTGATACGCTAAATTATTTAGCAAAGGGCCTAAAAACGCATAAGTCAGATGTTATTTTAATTGCAGAACCATGGAGTTTTAGGGGGCATATTGCGCATGCGTTAAAAGAGACTGATTTTTCAAGTTGGAATGATGGTTTTCGTGAATTTATGTTCGATTACATAAATGGTCGTGGCAATTGTGAAGGCCTTAAGTATTTCTTAGAAGGTTCTACTGCTTCCTTATGTCAAACGGCACAACAATCTATGAATTACACCGAATCCCACGATGATTATGCTTGGATTGATCGTTTGGAGGATAATGCAGAAAGCAAACGTAAGACACATTGTATGTTTGCTTTGTTATACATGTCACTCGGTATTCCTATGTTATGTGAAGGTCAGGATTTTTTACGCTCTAAAAGAAGAATTCGCAATACGTATAATCGTGGAGACTTAAACCTTTTGGATTATGCACAATTACAGCAAGCTCAAGATACGCATAAATGGGTCAAAAACTTGATTGCATTTAGAGCATCATCTTGGGGGAATTTGTTGAAAATTGAAAAACCTTCATCTACTTACTTTAGGTACTTTTATTCACTACATAACTCAGCACTATGTGTGCTCTATAATGCAGATAAATCTTTAGGTAATAAGCGTATCTTATTGGCTATCAATCCGCATCCTTTTGATGTAAGATTTGATTTTGAAGGTTTAAAACTAGATGGGTTTAAGTTGATTGCAAACACAGATGGTTTTGTGAAAAACTCCGATAAAAAATCTAGCCTTATTGCCCACCAAAGCCTCCCAAGCCTTTCTTGCGAAATCTTAATACAAGAAGATTGAACGTTAAAGTTAGTTTAGATTGCAAATATTAGCATTTAAAAATTCGGTGTGATATAAAATTTCTATGCAATCTTTTACTTTTCTTCTGCCTCTAAACTTTTTATATGCTCTGATATTTCTTCAATTGCTGGCACTTCTATACTTTCAGACTGAATTTTCTTAATAAGTTCTTTAAATTCTTGTTTTAAAACCAATACCTGATCCCATTCTTCATTGGAAAGTTCCTCGGGTTTATTTTTTACATTTACGTAGCCAACTAAATAATCTTCTATCTGAACTTCGTCGCCATCTGGTGATTTCTTCCAATTTTTATCATAAAGTCTCAAAGAGATGTTTTTCTTGGTTAAATATGTTTTT
>JBKSMP010000019.1:0-52118 GCA_046881885.1 Opitutales bacterium | reverse complement strand
AGCGGAAAATTATAAATTGTACTCCCAAATTCAAACCCAACAAATCTTTGGTCCAGATGATTACATACTGCCAGGGATGTATCAATACATTATCACCTATCCAGTAACTAAAGCAGAGATTGAAGATTGGGTTGCTCGATTAAGAAATATGCATAATGGTGAAGCTATTGAACGTAAAAACAATCCGATTATAGTTGAGTATCAAAGTTTACCAAATTTGTGGGATAAAAGTGCTACTGAACTACAAAATGAAGTCATAAAAGAAACAAAAGACTTTAAAATTAAGCAATATTATACGGATGCATATACAACTCAAGCTAGATTTTCCACATATGGTAGTTTCCGAGAACGGCGATTGTTGGATTCTCTTGATAAGCCAATTGTCTTTAAAGAAATATGCACTATTGCTGTAAATGATGCAAAAAATAGCTTGTTAACCGATACTTTTTTTGATCCTCAAAAACATAAAGCAAATATTTACAAATTCGATATTTGTACCTATGGAGAGTATGTTGAAGCATGTCAAAAATGGCAGGACAAAAATATATCCTTTTTTGCAGTAACACTCGAAGAACAATCACTAGAAGAATTAAAGATTTTGTCAGAGGATAAACGCGTTTTGAGATTGGGCGTCGCAGATTGGATGACCCAAGCAACGTCTTTAGCGTTTTTGGGCAATGTAAAACGTACATATAATAGTATTTCGTTTGATCTAAATCTTTTACAAAAACCAAGAAGTATTGCATTTGGCGGTTTGAATGGTAACGTGCAGCTTGGAGATCGCAAAATCTATATTTTTGAATTTTTTGAATATAACAACGACATTGTTTCCGAAAAGGTTAAAGAATACGTCAAATATGTCAAAGACAATAATCTTGAATACTTATCTGGCTTTGTAAATTTTGCTAACAAACCAAGCTATCTCACGGATGAGGAATGGAGAAAAGTTATGGACTTAACGGGAAGGGTGGAAGAACTTATGAATTTTGTAGATCAAAAGTTCGATGAATATGAAGCTAACCCATATGTTGCTCCTGCAGCTGATCCCTATGGTTGTGGCGGTAATTATGGCTGCGATGGCTACGGTTGTGCTGGTTATAATCCTTACGGACAATATTATTATGGTTATGGTTGCGGCTACGGTTGCTAATTGTTGGTTAAACTCAATACTTAAGAAGCCTTCCATCCGGAAGGCTTATTTGGTTTTGCATGGGGTATTGACGAAAAATCCTACTTTTTTCAATAAAACAATTGACATATGGGGGTGGTAGGCTAATCTTGTTTATGTTATTCGGGACGTAACTCAGTCTGGCTAGAGTGCATGCTTTGGGAGCATGAGGTCGTAGGTTCAAATCCTATCGTCCCGACCAGTTTAGTTTCAACGTTTCATGCAGTTTAAAAATGTAGTCATTGATACCGTGGCTTGTGCATTGCCGGAAGATAGGTGGTCTTCGGCGCGTATTGAATCCGAATTAGCTCCTTTATATACGAGGCTTTCCTTGCCCTTGGGGCGTCTGGAAATGATGACGGGTATTCGAGAACGACGGCATTGGGCTGCAGATTTTTTACCATCTGAAGCGGCAATAAAGGCTGGTAAAGCGCTGTTTGAGAAGACGCAATGTCCACGTGAAGAGGTGGATGTGTTGATGCATGCTTCGGTGTGTCGTAATCGTTTAGAGCCTGCAACAGCAGCTTATGTGCATCAAGGATTAAATTTGCCTGCAACGACTCAGATTTTTGACGTATCGAATGCCTGCTTGGGTGTTTTAAATGCGATGATTATCGGCGCTTCGATGATTGAAGCGGGTTCTGCGCGATCGGTTTTAATTGTTTCTGGTGAAAATGGAAAACCCTTACTGGATCATACGATTCAGCAATTAAATCAAGATGTTTCGATCAATCGCCGTACGTTGAAACCTTATTTCGCAAATTTAACGATAGGTTCAGGGGCAGTAGCAGTTTTGTTGCGCCATAGTAAACATGGTGCGGAGCCTAAGCCGCTGTTATTGGGGGGCATTGTGCAAACGGATTCTAGCGCAAATTGCCTGTGTGAAGGCGATGCTGTGACGAGTGGTTTGGATATGCGGACGGATGCAACGGCGCTGTTAGAGGCTGGTATTAATTTGTCAAAAGAGGGTTGGGCGCAGTTTAAGGCTACGATGCATTGGGATGAAGCTACCCCCAAGCATATTGTTACGCACCAAGTGGGTTTGCAGCATAAAAAGCGGCTTTATGAAGCTTTAAACTTGGATATGGCAAAAGATTTTTCGACCTTTCCTTTTTTGGGCAATACGGGATCGGTTGCTTTGCCGATTTCTCTGTGTTTAGCTGATGAAGCGAATCATTTGCAAGCAGGTGATGACGTTTTACTTTTGGGAATTGGTAGCGGATTAAGTACGCTGATGTTAGGGGTTTTGTGGCAAAAATAAGAAGGTTCGTATGAAAGCTATAAAGTCTATTTATCCATTTAAATCGCATTATTGGGATGTCCCAGGTCGTAAAAAATGTCGCATGCATTATTTGGATGAGGGGCAAGGTGAACCGGTGGTTATGTTGCACGGAAACCCAACGTGGTCGTTTTTTTATCGCAATTTGGTGCAGTTTTTAAAACCAATGTATCGGTGCTTGGTTCCGGATCATATTGGTTGTGGGCTTTCTGATAAGCCGCAAGATTATCCGTATTGTTTGCAGCAACGTGTGAATACCATTTTAGATTGGTTAACAGATCTTAAAATAGGTCATTTTCACTTAGTCGTTCATGATTGGGGAGGCGCCATTGGTATGGGGGTTGCAACGCATTGGCCGGCAAGTGTGCAAACCTTAACGATTTTGAATTCCGCTGCTTTCTTGTCGGACAAAATACCTTTTCGTATTGAATTGTGTCGATTGCCTTGGTTAGGTTCTTGGGCCGTTCGGCATTTGAATTTGTTTGCACGAGCTGCGACTTGGATGGCTTCTACACAAGGCTTGTCGGAGCAAGTAAAACAGGGCTATTTGTATCCTTATAAAACTCCGCAATCTCGTATCGCTATTGATGCCTTTGTAAGAGATATTCCGATGGTTCCAGAGCATCCTTCTTATGAGTTTTTAAAGCAAATCCAAGATAGTCTGTGGTTGTTGGAGCAAAAACCGTGTTTGCTGGCTTGGGGAATGAAAGATTTTTGTTTTACGCCAGAATTTTTGTCGATGTGGCGCAATTATTTTCCGGGAGCCAAAGTTTGTTGTTTTGAAGATGCAGGTCACTACGTTTTGGAAGATGCGACTGAGGAAGTTAATTTAAACATTCGTCAATTTTTGTTAAAAAATCCGCTTACAGTGTCTAAGCTTTGAAGAACAGGTGGCTTATTTCCCTTTTTAGGCCTGCTCTGTCGTTTTTCTGAAAAATAAGCTTGTTATTATGGCGAAAATGTATTTACTTTGCGGAAGATTAGTATTGTAAGTAAAGATGGTTGAAGTAGTTAAATTAAAGGATACATTGAATTTGCCGCAGACGAAATTTCCGATGCAAGCGCAATTGGTGAAGCGGGAAGCAGAGCGCTTAGAACATTGGAATGAAACGCATCTTTATGAGCAAATACAGCAAAAGAATGCCGATAAGCCGCGTTTTATGCTGCATGATGGACCACCCTTTACGAATGGGGATGTTCATATCGGTACGGCGCTTAATAAAATTTTAAAAGACATTATTTTGCGCTATAAAAGCATGCAGGGCTTTTCGACACCTTACATTCCCGGTTGGGATTGTCATGGGTTACCTATTGAGCACAAGGTTTCTAAAGAACGGCCGGAGTTATTGAACGATACTGTTGCTTTACGTAAAACTTGCGATCAATTTTCTGAAGATTTTATTAAAAAACAGGAAAAGCAATTTCGTCGTTTGGGTATTTTAGCGGATTGGGAAGGGGCTTATAAAACGAAAAATCCGGAGTATGAAGCCCATGTTTTAAGAACCTTTGCTAAGTTTGTACGAGCCGGATATGTGTATCGTAGTAAGAAGCCTGTTTATTGGTCTATTCCTTGCAAAACGGCACTGGCAGAGGCTGAAATTGAATATAAGGATCATGTCAGTACAACGGTTTGGGTAAAGTTTTTGCTCGAAAATCCAGGCGCTTTAGGCTTAGCAGAAAAGACTTCTGTGATTATTTGGACAACAACGCCGTGGACTTTGCCGGCCAATCGTGCCGTTGCTCTTGCGCCTAATTTGACCTATGTTGAGGTGAAAGTAGGTGAAGAGGCTTATATTGTCGCGGAAGGTTTGTTGGAGAATTTCGTAAAAGATTGTTCCATAGCGTCTTATCAAGTTGGTAAAACGTTTTTAGGAAAAGATCTTGAAGGTGCTTTAACACAACATCCGTTTATCGATTTGAAAAGTCCGATTGTTTTGGCGGATTATGTAACCTTAGATGCAGGAACAGGTTGTGTTCATACCGCTCCAGGTCATGGTATCGACGACTATAATACGGGCTTACGTTATAAGTTAGAAATTGCTTGTCCTGTCGATGATAATGGCGTTTTTACGGCAGAAGGTGGAATGCCCGATTCGTTAGTTGGTAAGGCTGTTTGGAGACCTAAAGGGGATTCTCCTGCAAATGAGGCTGTGATAGAGCTTTTAAAGGAAAAGAATGCTTTGGTACATGTAGCGCCTTATACGCATTCTTATCCGCATTGTTGGCGCTCAAAAGCTCCGGTTATTGCACGTGCATTACCACAATGGTTTATTCATTTGGATGCTTTGAAGGAAAAAGCTGAGCGTGCAATTGATCAAGTGGAATGGTTACCAGGATGGGGTAAAAATCGTATTGCAGGATCGGTTGCTGCCCGTCCGGATTGGTGCATTAGTCGTCAACGAACCTGGGGAATCCCGCTTCCAGCGTTTTTTGATGAAGAGGGTAATGCGTTATTGGATGCTTCTGTTATTGAAGCTTTAGCCGATAAAATAGCTACTCGTGGTACACAATGGTGGTTTGAATCCGATGAGGCAACCTTGTTAGAAGGAGTTACTTTGCCGGAGGCTTTTGCGGGTAAAAAACTTAGGAAAAGTCAGGATACTTTGGATGTTTGGATCGATTCGGGTTGCAGTCATGTAGCTGTTTTAGAAGCGAAAGGATGGGAACCGGCCGATCTTTATTTAGAAGGTAGTGATCAGCATCGGGGTTGGTTCCAATCTTCTTTATTAACGACTTTGGTGGATAAGGAGCGTGCACCGTATAAGACGGTCTTAACGCATGGATTTTTCGTGGATGAAAATCGACGCAAGATTTCGAAGAGTGCTGGAAGTCCGCAAACCGCCGATGCTTATACGTCTAAGTATGGTGCGGATATTTTGCGCTTATGGGTTGCTTCTGAAGATTATCGGAATGATATTCCTGTTTCTGAAAACATTTTAAATCATGTGATTGCGACCTATCGGACTTTGCGAAATACCTTGCGTTTCCAATTGGGCAATTTATTCGATTTTGATGCCGAAAAAGATGCTGTTGCTTATGATCAATTAATGCCATTGGATCGTTGGGCTTTATTGGAAACTAATGCATTAATAAAGGACGTTACAGAGGCTTATGAGGGCTATGATTTTCATAAAGTTTATCAATCCATTAATCGGTTTTGTACGCTTGTTTTGTCGGCACGCTATCATGATATTTTAAAAGATCGTTTGTATACCTTACGAGCGGATGGGTTTGAAAGACGTTCTTCACAAACCGTTTTATTTGAAATTTGTCGTGTGCTTTTGCGTTTGATAGCCCCTATTCTTACCTTTACAGCAGATGAAGCCTGGGGATATTTGTGTGGTAATTCCGATTTTGGTTATGCCCATACGATTCATTTAGAAGATTTTCCGAAGGTTCAAGAGCGTTGGGAGGATGCAGACCTAAAGTCAGATTTTGAAGAACTTTTTAAAGTTCGAGAACAGGTACAAGCGGAACTTGAAAAGGCGCGACAAGAGAAATTGATTGGTCAGTCTTTAGATGCGCAAGTATTGTTGCATGTTGATGAAAATCATTCGTGGGCTGATCTTTTGAAACATTATGAAGCGTTTTTGCCAGAATTCTTTATTGTTTCTGCCGTTCATTTAACAACAGGTGCAGACAAAGAGTTGTCTATTGTGGTCAAGCATGCCGATGGGGTACGTTGTCCTAGAACCTGGCGGTGGGTAGATAAATTGGTGGAAGTTGAAGGTTTTGGTAGCGTTTCGGAACGTTGTGCAGAAGTCTTGCAATTTTGGAAGTCTAACTTATAATTGGTTACAAATTAATAGAATTCATGAAAGCGGATGTTAGTAGTATTTTGAAAGCGGCTTGTCGTCGTAAGCATGCAAATAGTAAAGTGGTTAATGTACGCGAAGACCACTTTTCCATGCAAGATGTTGATAATTTTTTAAAAGAAAAAAGTAAAGAAGAAGTTATTCGTAAGACGCAAAAAACAGAGGTAATTTCTCAACAAAATAAGCCGCAAGATACAGCTCAAAAGCGTGTGTTCAAGGCAGCTTCTTTAAGTGATATTTTCGGATTTAATCCTAAGTCTTCTGCAGAACCTGCGCCTGAGAAAGAACAGCGAAAAGTTCCTAATCAGTGGAAGTCTTTTTATGACAAACTTATTCGCTTGCGAACGCGGTTGCGTGGAGGTGCGTTGGATACTCAAGCTCATGAAGATGAAACTTTGTCTTTGGATTTAATTTCCGATCCTAAGGAAGCCTTGAAAGAAATTGATGCAGCTATAGAGCGGATTTTTGCTGGAACGTATGGTGTTTGTGAGATTACAGGTAAACCGATTTTGGAACAACGCCTAGAATCGATACCCTATGTTCGTTATTCCCTAGAAGGGCAAAAGCAAATGGAAGACGTTGCGCGTGCACGACGTTTAGCCCAATTGGCAAATAGCTCAGTGCGTATTTCAAGCGATGAGGAAAACGAAGCTTCCAAACGTCCTTTTTATGAAGCAGAAGATGCTCAAGAGTTAAATGAGGAAATGGAATGAAATGCTTCTTCTGGAGCGCATTTCTTGTCTTTATATGCGATCAATTCGCTAAAATTTGGGCACTTACAACGCTTGCTCAACCGATTACTGTTATTCCAGGTTTTTTCTCTCTACAGCTCGTTTTTAATACAGGTAGTATTTGGGGAATGGGTTCGCAATGGACTTATGGACTTGCGTGGTTGGGCGTTATGGTAGTGCTGGTTCTTCCTTTTTATCTAAAAAAACATGCTCCGTCCAGGTGCCAATGGATTTTATTCGGGATCTTGTGTGGCGGTATTTTAGGCAATACGCTAGATCGTTTCTTAAGAGGCCATGTAGTTGATTTTCTAGATTTTTATGTAAAAAATTCCCATTGGCCCTGCTTTAATATTGCCGATATTGCAATCACAAGTATTTGTATTTTAAGCCTTTTGGGGTTTAAGAGGAAAAAGGTTTAAGAGAATATTTTAAGCAAAACAAGTCCTGCAAAAGTCGGCGTAAAAAGTGTTTATTCCGTATCAATAGCGTAAAAATACCCCTTTCCGACTTTTACAGAAGTTGTACTAAAGATTACTTTTCAAGGCTCGGATCATGGCAGCTCCGATATCGGCGGGATGTTGAGCGACTTCTACGCCTGCAGCCAACAATGCATTTATTTTTGATTGAGCGGTTCCACCCGATCCTGAAATAATCGCGCCTGCATGTCCCATACGTTTTCCGGCAGGAGCGGATCTTCCACCGATAAAAGCAGCGACAGGTTTACGGACATGTTGCTTAATATACTCAGCGGCTAGTTCTTCAGCGGTTCCACCAATCTCGCCGATAAGGATGATACCTTCCGTGTTAGGATCTTCATTAAAGGCCTTCAAAACATCAATGTAGTGCGTTCCGATAATAGGATCGCCACCGATACCGATTGTAGTCGATTGACCAATCCCTTTTTCAGTTAATTGCCAGACGGCTTCATAAGTGAGCGTACCTGAGCGTGATACAATACCGATAGGTCCTTCTTTATGAATAGCAGCAGGCATAATACCCATTTTACATTTTCCGGGCGACATTACTCCTGGCGAATTAGGACCAATAAGGCGCGTTTTGCTGCCTTCCAATTTACGTTTGACCAAAAGCATGTCACGTGTTGGAATGCCTTCTGTGATACACACTACAAGCGGAATTTCGGCATCAATTGCTTCCATAATAGAGTCAGCTGCCAGTGTTGGAGGGACGAAAATTAAGGAAGCGGTTGGCTGCGTTTCCAAAACAGCTTCTTTAACGGTATTAAACACGGGAATGCGGTCATGAACCATTTGGCCACCTTTTCCTGGCGTTACACCTGCAACGATACGCGTTCCATAATCTAGACATTGTTGCGAATGGAAAAGACCTGTTTTTCCGGTAATTCCTTGGACAAGGACGCGTGTAGATTGATCAATAAAAATACTCATAAGGAAGCCTCCTGGACTTTGTTGACAATGGTTTGTGCTGCTTCTGCTAAATCATCGATAGGAATAAGCGAAAGACCGCTTGTTTGAAGAATTTGCTTAGCCGCATCGACGTTAGTTCCTTTCATGCGCACAACAAGGGGTAAATGAAGCTGTACAGAATGGGCAGCTGCTACAATCGCTTTAGCAAGCATATCGCATTGTAAAATACCTCCGAAGATATTGATAAAAATACCTTTTACATTAGGATCTTGCAAAATGATTTTGAAGGCAGCCTCGATTTGTTCTTGTTTGGCGCCACCGCCTACATCTAAGAAATTAGCGGGCATTCCACCGAAATGTTGAATAATATCCATGGTTGCCATGGCAAGGCCTGCACCGTTTACGAGACATGCGATATTGCCTTTTAGTGCAATGTAATTGAGGGAATACTGCGCTGCTTCAACTTCCTTAGGATCTTTTTCGAAGGGGTCTTCTAAAGCTGCGTATTCAGGATGACGGATCAAAGCATTGTCATCGAGTTGAATTTTGGCGTCCAATGCACAGATATGTCTCTCTTTCGTGAGCACAAGCGGATTAATTTCAATAAGTGAGGCGTCTAAGGCCAAAAATGCTTTGTAAAGCTGCAGCAATAAGTGTACGCATTCCTTATAAGCATCGCCCGTTAAATTGAACAGAAAAGCGACTTGTCTTGCTTGAAAGGCTGCTAGACCTACAAGCGGATCGATCGGTAGCGTAAGAACGCTTTCAGGCTGTTTTTGCGCCACTTCTTCGATGTCACAACCTCCACAAGCAGACGCAATTAAAACGGGACATTGTTGCTTGCGATCAATTAAAATAGATACATAGAATTCGCGATCAATGTTTATCGTTTCCGTAATGTAAACCTTGCGAACTTGCTTGCCTTCAAGGCCTGTTTGCTTTGTAACAAGCGTATTTCCTAACATTCCTGATACAATAGTACTTGCTTGTTCGACAGGAACAACTTGAACACCGCGCATGCCATTTTCAGAAAAAATGCCTTTCCCTCTTCCTCCAGCATGGATTTGCGCTTTAATAGCAACCCGATCGATAGTCCCTAGGTGTGACTTGATCGTGTCCAATAAGGATGCATCAGATTGCTCAACACAGAATCCTTTTGGGACGTTTATTTTAAATTGCTCTAATAGCGTTTTCGCTTGATATTCATGTATATTCATAATTAATCGTATTTGCGCCGCAAACTGGCAGCTGGAATGCCCAATAATTCCCGGTACTTGGTAACGGTTCTTCGGGCAATTTGCACGCCATTTCGCGTTAATAAAGTAACAATTTTTTGATCACTGAGCGGTTTTTTTCTATTTTCACCTTCAATAATTTTTTGAATTTGTTGCTTTATAATAGAGTTAGAGATTACCGCTCCATCGCCAAAATTCAATCCTTTAGTGAAGAAATATTTGAAGCTGAAAAGACCAAATGGAGTTTCTAAGTATTTATTAGCTGTTGCGCGACTGACCGTTGTTTCGTGAATTCCAATGGCTTCTGCGAGTACTTGCAAGGTTAATGGCTTTAAAAATGCAGGTCCTTTTTCAAAGAAATCGTGTTGTTCTTTAAGCAGCGCGTAAGCAATTTGTTCGATTGTTTTTTGGCGCTGTAAGATGGCTTGGATAAGAAATCGTCCAGAACGAATTTTTAGGCGTAAATAATTACGATCCTCCATTTTGACATTGCTTTGGGACAACATATCTTTGTAGATATTGCCTATTCGCAAACGAGGAATATAATCGTTATTTAATTCAACAAGCCATTCCCCTAAATGATTTTTAAAAACACGGATATCTGGAATAATGCTTTGTGTGGGATTGGATTGAAAATGTCGACCAGGAGCTGGATCTAACGGGACAATATCGCAATTAATTACGTTTTGTACATCTTCTGGGCTTACGTTTAGATGACGTGCAATATCTACGATTTTATTTTTTAATAATAAAGGATAATATTCATCTAAAATCGTGTAAGCAAGCGAACTTTTTTTGTTTTGATGCCTTAATTGAAGGAGCAAACAGGAGCGTACGTCTTTGGATCCAATACCGATAGGATCTAATTGCTGAATGATTTTTAAAGCTTCTTTAACTTTGGCAATAGGGTGTCGAGTTTGTCGGACAATTTCTTCTAAAGATAAGGTTAAGAAACCTTTTTCGTCTAAGCTACCAATGATAAAAGCGGTGATAGAATCCAGATCTTCCGTAAGTTCCAAGCAACCAATTTGTGAAAGAAGATGGTCTTGAAGGGAGATATCCGAGGTCAGTGACTCCATTAAAAACTCATGTTGTTTTTTCTTGGCGGCTTGTGAAGCTTTGCGATTGCTGTCATAATCTTCAAAATCCGAAGCTCGATTATCAACCGTTTCTTTAGGTGTATCTAAACTAATGGAATCTAAAGGTAGTTCTTCGAGGGTTGGATTCAATTGCAGTTCTTCTTGAATGACTGCACGTAAATCAAGAGCCGACGCTTGTAGGATTTTAAGCGACTGCCTTAATTGTGGGGCCATGACTTGCGTCTGGGCCTGTAACTGCTCCATTCGAACAATCATTATTATCTATCTTATAATAAAATTTACCAAAAGGAAAGGTAATTTTTTATCACAAGAAATTTATGTATGCTAGACTCACTTGACAAGCAGAAAGTATCTTGGTAATCTTTATCGGCATGAAAAAATTTGTTTTTTTCTGCGGGATATGGAATTATTTGCTTTTTAATTTAGGCGGCAGCGAGATAGATTTTAGGCCATCAACCTTGAATCCTTTTTGCGAAGTTTATGAAGAACAGCCAAATGAATTTTATAACAGAAGACGGTTAAATATTGCCGATAATGATGAAAATTCGCTTATGGAATTATTATTGAATTATGCGAATCTCCTTGTTGAAATTGAAACCAAAGAACTTGAAGAGGATTTGCGAGTATGGTTTGAGGCCCAATTGGATACCATATTCAGTTTACAAGATTCTGTAGACTATGAATTTTATAAGCAATCCTTACGAGAAGATCTAGAATGGTATGCTGTAATTTATTCGGATTTGCCTGTGTTAAATTCACTTAAAAATTTTATAGAAAGTTTATAATCTTTATTTTTCCGCATAAATTGGCGGATTTATTTAAGGTTTGCTTAAAAGTTATAATTAATATTTGCTTTTTAGAAAAAATTTACTTTTTATGGAAATAATAAAAAGTACACATGTCTAAAAGGCTGGCGATTTCTGTTTATATTCTCTCAATAACATTCTTTTCCTGTTTCTTTATTTGGCCGATTTGGGAAATCATTCGTGGAGGTTTTTTTGACTACGAGCAAGGCTTTACTTTGTCTTATTTAAAGACGGTTTTCCAAAATCCGGTTTACGTAGAAGGTCTTTTTAATTCTTTTACGATGGGAATCGGCTCTACGCTTTTGGGGCTTGTCATTGCGGTTCCGTTGGCGTATTTGTTCAATGGCTACGATTTTTGGGGAAAGCGCTTCTTTTCAAGTTTAGTCTTGTTGCCAATTATGCTGCCGCCGTTTGTTGGTGCGAATGGGGTTTTGCAGCTTTTGGGAACCTATGGATCTTTAAATACCTTTCTTGTTAAGATGGGTTTAATGAGTGCGGATCAGCCTTTTGACTGGCTTGGAGCTTTTCCAATGACCAGCATTATTCTCATGAATGCGCTGAGTTTATATCCAATTTTATATTTGAACATTGTGGCGTCTTTGGCGAATATCGATCCGGCTTTAGGCGAAGCAGCTGAAAATTTAGGTTGTAAAGGTTTTCGAAAGTTTTGGCACATAACCTTTCCCTTGATTCGTCCAGGGGTTTTTGCAGGCTGTACTATTGTGTTTATATGGGCGTTTACAGAATTGGGTGTGCCGTTAATGTTCAATTATAATCGTATTACTTCAGTACAAATTTATAATGGTTTGAAGGAGATTGGTGGCAACCCGTTCCCTTATGCGCTTGTTGCGGTTATGTTTATCCTTTCGGCAACCTTTTACTTATTGGGTAAAGGTCTTTTTGGGAAGAATAATTACGAAATGTTGGCAAAAGCTTCCCATGCAAAAGCGTGTAAACAAATGAATGTTTGGGGGAATTTAGGCAGTGCACTTTTATTTTCATTTGTGACACTTTTGGCACTAGCACCGCATCTTACCGTCATTCTTTTCTCGTTTGCGGCGGATTGGTATAAGAGTATTTTTCCAACGGTTTGGACAACCAATAACTATATTGCTGCTTTAGGAGATTCCTTGACTATTCCTTCGATTCAAAATAGCTTGATTTATGCTTCATTTGCTACGATTTTAAGTGCTTTGTTAGGAATTGGAATTGCCTTTGTTGTGGTGCGTACCAAATTACCAGGTAGGCATTTGTTAGATACTTGCTCAATGATGCCTTTAGCAGTTCCAGGCCTTGTAATGGCTTTTGGCTTTGTGGCAATGTCTCAAGAAGGTCGTTTGTTCGCCTGCCTTAATCCTGTTAAAAACCCAACGATTTTACTGATTATTTCGTATGCAATTCGAAAGTTGCCGCTTATGGTGCGTTCAAGTGTGGCCGGTTTGCAGCAAATTTCGCCAACCTATGAGGAAGCTGCGCAAAATCTAGGATGTTCCTCTTTAAAGGCGATTCGAAAGATTACTTTGCCGTTGATTACAGCGAATTTGATGGCTGGAGCTATTTTAGTCTTTTCACAAGCGATGTTGGAAGTCTCAGACTCCCTCATTTTGGCTCAAAAACAGGCCTTTTATCCAATTACAAAGTCTATTTATGAGCTTCTGAATCTCTTGGGTAATGGCACCTTCTTGTCGTGCGCCTTAGGTGTTTGGGCAATGACGTTCTTAGCGGTTACTATTATCGGAACCTCTATTTTGCTTGGTAAAAGCTTTGGTTCTATCTTTAAAGTTTGAGCTTATTCGCATGCATAACACGCCAAGCACGTTTCGCATGGGACATAAACGTCATAAGGAGTATCCTTCCAAATACAGTCGCCATGGCCGTCTTTTTGACTATTGATTAGTTCAAGACATTCTGGACAGAGGTCTAAGAATGGATACCGTTTACAGTCTGCTTTACAATTCGATTTGTGTGTTATTATAGCTTTCATTAAAGATTCATTATGGGCCATGCACAACCTAGTTGGATAACCGTAACAACCTTTAGAAGCAATAGGGTTTTTACAAGTTGCAAGATAACAATGGGGACTGTCTGCTCCATTATATTCTCCTTTTGCCTGGCAAGCGACCTTTAAACATTCAGTACACACATTGTAAAGCTTATGATGTTGATCATTGCAAGTATCTTCTTGTTTTGTTATATCCCCTAAGCAATCGGGACAAAGATCGAGCCATGGGTATTTACGACACTCTGGACAACCTTTTTTCCATTCTTTTACGGCAGTGATTAATTTTTTGCACTCTGGGCACACACTTCCTGATGCTTTGCCGCGATCGAATCGTTCATGGCAAACAGAACATTCAATTTCTATCGCATAACAAAGAGAATTAATCGTAAAAAACAAAATAACAAACAAAGATTTTAACATATCCATGCTTTAATTATAGAAAAGATGGAGATTGAAGTCAAGATCTTGTCAATTGTATGAATCGTATTTGAGGATAAACTTCTTTAGACGTTCATCTAGTCCTTGTAAGAAAGCGGTATCATCTTCTGCCTTGAAGGTAACAGAAAAGCGTAAATAAGAGCCACCTTCATCCCAATCGACGACGACGATACCTAATTGTTCTAGGAGCCAATGGGCGCAGGTTTGAGCGGAATCAAAGGATTGAAGGTGGTTTCCTGAAGCATCTAAAACGTGCTTAGGTGCATCGGTGTATAAGAAAAAGCCGGCCTTAGACAGATACGTTTTAAAATGATGTTTTTCTAAAATCTGCCGTAAGTGTTGTAAGCGATTATCGTATTTTTGGCGTAATTTTGGCAACCATGTTTCGGCGTTATCGAGAGCTGTAGCTGCGGCTTTCTGGATCGCGAGGAATTGGCCCGAGTCGCAATTGTTTTTATATTGTGCACAAGCTGATAGGACGGTTTTGTTGCCACATAGCCAGCCGATACGCCAACCAGTCATATTAAAGCCTTTAGAAAGTGAATGAAGCTCTACGCAACAATCAAGCGCGCCCTTTACTTGCAAAATTGATAAGGGTTGCTCGAAACTGAGTGCGCTATAAGCAGCGTCTTGAAGAATGATCCACTGATATTTTTGGGCAAAAGTGATCATTTTTTCAAAAAATGCCTTTGTCGCAACGGCACCTGTAGGGTTATTCGGATAGTTGATGCAAACGACTTTAATGTTTTGGCGGATTTTTTCTGGAATGGCGTCTAAATCTGGTAAAAAATTATTGGATGCCTTCAATTCCAATGGATAAAGTTCACCTCCAAAGTACTTTGCTTGTGTGGCAAAAACGCCGTATCCAGGAACCGTATAAGCAACGACATCACCTGGATTGATTAGGGTGCCAGCCAAGAGAGAAAGACCAGATTTTATGCCTAATACGGGCAAAATTTCTGCTTCGGTTATCGATGAAATTCCAAATATGTTTTGCAGATAATTTTGTACCGATTGTACGAAAAAAGAGGCTCCATTATCCGCATAACCATTGTACGTCGAAAGAGCACAGCTTTCTTGTAGCGATTTTATAGCACACGTTGGAGGTAGTCCATCGGGTTCGCCAATCCCAAAATCTAACAAAACAACATCTGGATGTTTTTCGATAAAAGCTTGTTTTAATTGCTTAATAACAGCGAATTTATAGGCTTTTTCTTGGTCAAAAAGAGCTCCGCCGAGCCGATTTGCAATTTTTTGACGAATCCAGTCCATTACTCATCAATAACTTTATTGGCGCGTATTTGTCGATTCAAGCGTAAGACGGCTATGAGCCAAACGAAAGAACACAACAAGAAGATAATAAACGCGTAAATCGCAATATCGGAATAGGTCGCTTGTACACCTGAAAAAGCGCTTACGAGGGTTAACAGAATGACTTGTAGACCCGAACCGCCGGATTTGCCAAAGCGGTAGCCAAAGACATCGACAATCGCTTTACCTTTGACCTTTAATTCTTCATTAAGTGGAATAAAGGCCATTTCTTTACTGATGTCAAAGAAAGACATTTTGAAGGCTTTATCGAGCACCAGGACAACAACTCCTACATAAACCACCAAGCTTTGGTAGCTGACTGCTGCTCCTAGCCCTAAGAAGAATTCTTTGGATACCATGGGGATAAAGAGTAAAATACCTCCGATGGTCATGACGAGCGGGGTTAAAATGGCGCCAACACCCCAGCGAAAACGGCGAAATACGTATCCTGCGACGATGAGCACAAGCATCGATAAAAAGCCGTAGGCCATCGTATAATTACTCATGAAGGTATTGTATTCGTTAATGTTGGGGTAACGTTGACCGAGTTCGTGCTTCCAAAAATTTTCGATAATGTTGTCACTAATGCCGTAGCATAAAACTAATAGCGCAATTAAGCCGAGATAAGGCGAACGACAGACCATTTTTAAGCTTTTCCAAACGCTACTTTTGGCTTTTGTTTTGACTTTAACGCCAGGTAAATCGGGTTTGTTGTAAAAGCGAGGATCGGTTAATACATTTCGATAGACCCAATGGTATAAATACATCGACATTAAGCTGCTTACCAAAACGGTTCCAATCAACCAATATAAGGTAATTTGCCAGGGATCAGTGTCGTATGCAACTTTATCGCGAATATTCGAGGCTAATACGCCGATATAACCAGATAAGGTTACGGCTCCTTGTCCCAGAAGCGCTAAGAAGGCATACACACGTTTCGCTTCTTTTAATTCCGTAATTTGATTAACGAATTGCCAAAACAATAGGGTTAAGATGAAACTACTCCATAATTCGGCAAACACAAAGAATAAGGCATAACTCCATACACCCCAGATGGCAAAGAACCAATAAGCATACGGATAGGCAATTTGTAGTTGTGCAACGGTTTCAGCAGATGGATGTATAAATTCTCTGCAAGGGTATAGGACAAGCGTAAATAGAACGAAAAAAGAGACAAAAAAGCCTAAAGTTGCATAGAATAAGTGCTCATTTTTTAAACGATCGCTCATTTTTGTATAGAGCAACATGCAAATAATTGCGAAAGGAGGGACGCCAA
Source organism: Opitutales bacterium (assembly GCA_046881885.1). Taxonomy (GTDB): domain Bacteria; phylum Verrucomicrobiota; class Verrucomicrobiia; order Opitutales; family UBA9783; genus JBKSMP01. The sequence continues at coordinate 35,572 of JBKSMP010000019.1, read as the reverse complement.
AGAGCTTAATAAATGCAATTGCTTCAGCCCCTGCATTCGTTACGACTAAGGAATCTTTTAAATTTTTTAGGCAATAATGATTAAATAAAGCAAAAAATAAAATAAGTCCCAAGGGAATAATTTTTTTAAGCTCATAGGCATGTATAGGGAAAAATATACCTCTTAATCCTGAAAATTCTTCGTTCGCTTTCACCTCTTTTATTGTTCTAGAAAGCTAACATTATTTATTGCCATAAAGTTTTTTTGTCAAGAGTTTTCTAGGTTTTGACCAAAAATAGATGGCTTTTGGCGAAATAACAATAAACAACACAATCACCCAAACCAAAGGGGATTAGCCCATGCAAGCGTTGTTGATTTAAAAATTTTGAGGTAAACTAGTTGCAACATATGAATACATTACCTTCAGAACTTGTTTCGCTTTTAGGGTCGTCGATTTTTGGAAGTACGATGCGACTTCTCAGTTTTTCCTTGATGGCCCATCATAAGGAACGTTTGTTAAAAGTTTGCAAAGCGCATACTTTGGAAGCAAGCGTATTAAGTGCACGTAATGCCCATCCTGGACTTCAATTCACACGCCGGCTGATTGCGATTTTAGCGGTTTTTTCGGTGATTGTGTTGCCAAAATTGGTTGCTATTATCAAACCAGACATGCCTATAGCGATTGGCTATTCGCAGTTTTCAGATGGTTTTTTGTTTTTTTCGTCTGCTTGCGAAAAAATTCGTTGGATCCACCTAAATGGCATCGTGATTACCCCGTTGGATACACATTTATTGTCGGCTATTATTGGACTTTATTTTGGAAGCGCACTGGTTGATTTAAAGGCTTAATTATGAATAAAAATGAAACGATACGTCACACATTACTTCTGCAATTAGAAGCTGCTTATCCGGTTTCTTTACCACAAGAAACTTTACGCCAAGGATTACATTTAGCGGGATTGGATACGCATCCAACTGATTTGAAGAAAGAATTACAATATTTGGTGGATAAGGAATTTATTACGCCTATCAAGAATGAACTTTGTCCGGCTTGTCGACGCTATAAATTGTCGACCAAAGGCATTGATTTTCTAGACATTGACAAATGGAACGGATTATGACGAAAGCATTTAAATCGCACCTTGATCGCATTAAGTTTGCAAAAAATACGGCATCTTTATGGGAGCAAATGGCCTTGGCTGAAAAGTCTATGGGCCTTCTATGGGAGCAACTTTTCGATAGTTTATGCTCAAATACGATGGAATCGGATTGGTCGTCCGTCAAAGATTTGAGCGGTATTTTGCATAAATTACTCCAAAATTATCAACAATTGTTTGCGATTACGCAAAAGCTGCAAAGTGATGCAAGCGATGAAAAGGCCTGGAATCTTTCCGAAAACGTTTTGAAGACGATTGAGGATCAACTGCAACTGTTATGAATACCTTTTTTCTACCGTATCAAATTCGTTGGATTCGAGACAATGCTCGGATTAAGTTGATGGAGAAATCCCGTCAAATTGGTTTATCGTGGGCTACGGCTTATCGTTGTACGCGCCAAGCCTTATGTCAGCCTAAGAAACACACGTGGATTTGTTCAAGTGATGCCAAGCAAGCGCAATTATTTCTGCAGGATTGCAAACAATTTGCGACGATTTTGGATCAAACGGTGCCTTTTAAGTGTCTTACAAGCGCCAAAAAGAGCACGTTGAAGTTTAAAAATGGTAGTGCGTTGACAGCTATTTCTTCGAATGCAGATGCACAAGCAGGTAAGCGAGGTTCGCGTATTTTGGATGAATTTGCCTTACATGATGATCCAGAGTATTTGTATGCTATTGCTTATCCAGGAATTACGTGGGGTGGACAGCTCGAAATTATTTCGACACATCGTGGTAGCCGAAATTTTTTTAATCAGCTGGTCCAAGAAGCTTCAAAAGGTGGTAATCCTAAAAAAATTTCCCTGCATAAAGTGACGTTAATGGATGCTTTGGAGCAAGGATTTTTGAAAAAATTGAAGGCTAAGTTGCCTCCAGAAGATCCGCGTTGCGAGATGGATGAAGCCGACTATTTTAATTTCATCAAAAATGCGTGCCCAAGTGAGCAAAGTTTTCGGCAAGAGTACTTGTGCCAACCGATTGATGATGCGACGGCTTTTATTGAGTTTAAGGAGCTAGAACCTTGTTTTTATGTGCCGAATACTGCTTGGAAACAGCGCAATAACGGACCTACCTTTATGGGGGTTGATATTGCTCGAACGAACGATTTAAGTGTATTTGTTGTTTTTGAAAAACTAGATGATGTTTACTTTATGCGACATCTGCAATGTTTGAAAAATGCACGTTTTGATGAGCAAGAGCAAGTCTTTGAGCACCTTTTTAGAACGTATTCGGTACAAAATGTTTGTATTGATCGTACCGGTATTGGAAGCCAGTTTTTCGAGCGAGCACAGACAAAGTTTGGAACGTATTGTGTCGAAGGTGTTAGTTTTACCTCAAAACTCAAAGAGGAATTGGCTTATAAGTTGAAGAGTACGTTCAATCGATACGCTATGCGCATTCCGAGAGATGAGGCCTTAATTTCCGACTTGCTCAGTGTGCAATGGGAACAGACGCATTTAACCGCTCAGCATTCTAATAATGGCCATGCGGATCGTTTTTGGGCAATGGCATTAGCGCTGTATGCCGACCGAAAACCAACCGTTCAACCTTTTAAAACAGAGCTTTTTTTAGCTCCTAAACCTTATAGACTTTATGAAAACTAATACTTATTTAACGGCCTTTCGGCAGGATAGCTTATCGCGACTGCGTTGGAATCCGATTCGTTCCTTGACGCCTGCGTCTTTGGCGAGAATTTTGGACGATTTTCATGCAGGCAATTTGAAGCAAGCAGCGCTTATTTGGGATGCGATTGAACGACGTGATGATCTGCTTCAAGGGGTTATTTCGAAGCGTAAGAAAGCCATTGCGCGACTTCCTTGGGAGATTTTGACGCTTGATAATTCTGAAGAAGCGATGCGCCAAAAATTCTTACTGGAGCAGTTTTACAATAATTTACAATGCGTCAATGCTTACGATGAAAATGAGCGTGGTGGAGTTCCGCTACTGATTCGGCAAATGATGGATGCGGTTGGCAAGCGTTATGCAGTTCACGAAGTTGTTTTTAAGCCCTTTACGCAACATTCGAAGCGGTTTTTAACGGCTGAATTTCGTTTTGTTCCACTTTTCTTTTTTGAGAATAAAGAGGGACGTTTGCAGTATATTGGTGGGGATAAAAAGATTCCATTGAAGTCTGATGAATGGTTGATCACGACCGGTGATGGTTTGATGGAATCGTGTTCCATCGCGTATTTGTTTAAGCATTTACCTCTGCGTGATTGGCTGATTTATTGTGAGCGCAATGGTATGCCAGGCGTTAAAGGGATTACGAATGCACGGCCTGGTTCTGACGAATGGGAAGTGGCACGCGAAGCCGTACAAAATTTTGGTGCAGAATTTCACGCCTTGATGACGGCAGGTACCGATATTCAAGCCATTGATATCTCAGGGAAGGGTGAATTACCGTATCCGAAATTGGTGGAGCGTATGGATCGTGCAATGGCGGCTTTATGGCGTGGATCCGACTTAACGACTTTGGGGCAGCAGCATGGCCTTGGAAGTTCGGTGCAAAACGCTGAACGAGATCTATTGGAAGAAGATGATGCACAAATGATTTCCGATACCTTGCATGAGCAAATCGATCGTTGCGTTTTGAAGTATTTGGAGGGTACAGAGCATCCTAAGGCTTATTTTCAGCTCAAGACGTCTCCAAACAAAAATCTCAATAACGATTTGAACATTATTAAAACCTTATGGGATATGGGGGTCGAACTCAGTTTGAACGATGTTCGCGAGCATTTTGGCATCAATCCCCCAGCTAACCACGAAGACTTATTGAAAAAATCATGAAAACTTGGATACAATTATCACCGTTTGGACAATTTTACCATCGATTGGGTAAGCAATACTTATCGCAGGAAACCCTGAAAGCTTGCGTAAAGAAAACGCAAACCTGGCGCTTTCGTTTTGGTTTTACGAAAATTCCTATTTATGTGGGTCATCCCGATGATGCCTATTTTCAGCAATTCCCTGAACATATGAATATGACTGTTTACGGCTATGTTCGACGTTTTTGCTTAAAGGATAACGGACTTTGGATCCAAGTAGATTGGACAGAATCTGGTCGAGAATTGATAGATAATGGACGATATCGTTATGTGTCTCCGCGCTGGGAAATGGAGGAAGTCAACGATCACTTTGTGCCCAAAAAGCTTCTTTCGGTAGGCCTTACTAATACGCCGAATTTACCGGTAGAGCCGATTTATAAGTCAAATAATACGCAAGGTTGTCCGGTGCAATCAGTCCAGAAACGTTCCGAAAAAGTAGCAATTTTAAATTTTGTTCAAAAAGTTTATCAGCGTATGAAAGCCACTGGAGAAAGTTATCCGGAAGCTTGGAATGCAGTTTTTAAAAAAAATAATATCTAATTTCTTATGAAAACAACTAAAAAAATAATTATGGCCAATGCGCATAACGCCGTTGGGGTACACGAAGGAATGTTAACGAAACGTTCCAAAACAGACGATTTACAAGCGTATTGCTTGGTTTGTTTTGATGGCGATGCAAATTATGTCAAAATCTGTCCTAAAACAGAAATTCCTTGGGGAGTTTCGCAGTATAATGCGGAAGTAAAGGACGATCTTATCTGCGTGCAACCCCTTTCTTCGTGTGCTCGAACGGCTAAAATTCGTATTGCTTCGAAGGTTAAAGCCGGTCAGTTGCTTTGTCTTGCAGATAATGGACATGCTCAAGCTTTACCGTCTGAGGCCGGTACCTATTGTATCATTGGTTTAGCGCTCGAAGATGGACAAAAAGATGGATGTATCGAAGTCCTTACCTCATTACCACGTAACCTTAAAGTTAAATAATTATGGAAACACTTACACAAGCAAAAGAAAGTCAGTTTAATCAGAACCATTATTCGGAGGTTTTGACGCAATTTACAAAGAATTGGACCGATACGGAAGGTGTTGAGAATTTACTTAATTTCATTGCACCTAAAGTACCTGTTGCCCGTCGTTTTGAATACAAAAAATCGGAAACAGACGAAATCTTTTGTTCAGAACAAGATGATTTGCGTGCATCGGGTAGCAGTTTTAAGCGCATCGAGTTTTCAGGTTCTATGGTTCAGGCTAAGACCTTAAATAAAGGTTTAACGATTCGCGTAGATACAGATGATATCGTTGGAGAGGATTGGCAGGAACGTTACGTACATATGCTTATGAAACGCTTGTATCGTAACGAATTAAGACGAGCGATTTCTGCGTTAAAAACAAATGCAAATGTTGTGGAGAAGACGTGGACTGCAGAAAGTCAGCCGGACGTGGATATCCGAGAAACTTTGCTTTTGGCAAGTTATGAGCACGGATTTTATCCAAATCGTCTGCTTTTTGGAGAACTGGCATGGTATTTGCGGCAAGATTGTTATGCGCTTCAGGATAACGCAGGAGCTCGTATTTCGGCTGAAATGTCACGTGAGCATTTGTCGGAAAAATTGCTTGTTGAAGGTATCCAGCTACTTAAAAAGCAACATTTGGGTATCCAGGGAGATGAGTTGAATGGTAACGAGATCTTTGCTTTTTATGCTCAAAACGGTTTATTAAAGGATGAACCTTCCAATATTAAACGTTTTGTAACGCCGAGTGAAGATGGTAATCTTTTCCGTGTTTACCTGGAAGAGCATACGAAGTTTACGGATATTACCGTGGAGCATTACAGCAATATCGTTGTGACATCGAATACCAACATTACTCAATTAACTGCAAAGCAAGAATAACCCTTATTTTCGGGAATGAAAGCCATTCCCGATCTTCTACTTATGACGACATTAGATTGGATTTTTTTAGAAACAGACGCGATTGCAGATTATTTGGCAAATGATCAAGTGACGCTTTTGTCGAATCATGGCATTACGGAACATCAAACGCCCCTGAAGACAATTATAAATGACGTTTGTGCTTATATTCAAGCAAGGGTGCCAGAAAAGCTACGTCCGAATCCCTTAGCGCGTAATCACGTTCCTACTGCTTGTAAATTAGGTGCCTGTCACTTGGTGATTGAAGCGCTTCAAACGCGTATTCCGGAATTAAAATTGTCGGAAGATCAAGTTCGGAATGCCCAACAAGCGCGAACAAGCTTAGAACAATTTCAGCAGTCTTGGCGTGAACAATCCCAAGAAAATAAACGCGTACACAAGCTAGAAGCTGTGCGCTTTCGTCCAAAAGATACCACCTATAAAACCTTAAGAGGCTTATGAAACCCATTTTGCAAAGTATACAAAAGACCATTATCGAAGATCTTCAAAAAGAGCTTATGTTTAAAGCTGTTTCATTTATTCCTGAAACCTTCGATGCTTTGGAGACAACGCGTAAATCGGCTTCTCTAAAACCCTTGCAGCTTTATCTATCGACACCTTTTCCTGTAGAAACCGTTTCGAACATTTCGGAGTTATGTTGGGAGAAATTGTCCTTGCAGTGTACGCTCATACGAAAGCATTTAAGTGCCGAAAAAGGCTCCTTTCTCGATCTTGCAGAACAACTTTGTTATGTTATTTCCCATAAAAAGTTTGAGCATGATCAGTGGGAAGGTTGCTTTATTTTAGAACCCAAAAACCCTTGGAAATGGTTAGAAGTAGACAATGGATTGGCCCTTCAAATGCATTTCATAAGTTCTCAATTTTCACTTATTTTTTAATATGAAAATCACCTTAAATGAACATGTTTTGTGTGGCGGAAATTTGGCGAATGAAACACCCTCTCGGTTTGAAATTACTAGTCAAAGAAATCTGCAAATTGTAAAAGCAATTCGAGCGACCTTTAGCCAAACCTGTAACCGTGGAAATCTGCAAACGAAGCTAATTTTTGAAGTGGGTCGTAAACATCGATCTCAGCAAGACGCTGCTCAACATGCCTTAGTGCACGCAAGCGAATTACAGCAGGCAAATGGTGTGTTGCTGCTTGATTTTGAGGATAAAGCTCATCGATGTTTTCAACTTGAATCAGCGACTTTGTATCGCGTTCAAACACATTATAAAGGCAACGCTTCTTTTTCATTATATGAAATTTACGGAGGAGAATTACATGCAAACCATTGAAGATAATAATGCTCTTTGGGACGCTTTATATGAGCAAATTGACAAGCTTCATTCGCTAGAATGGGACTTAAAAGAAGTAAAAGAACAATTAGAGAATTTGAGGCATTAATATGACTTGGTATTTAAGCTATCAGGGGGTAAAAAAACCGTTAGCGAAGTGGTATATTTATGATGTAAATCGTCGTGTTTTAAATCAGGGAAGCGATACACTTTCTTTTAAAACAGAAGCGAATAACGTACCCTTTAAATGCGATGACACTATCGAAATTTTTAAAGATAATGCCCGTTGGTTTAGCGGAAGAATCGTGCAAATACCTTGTCAATTTTCTGTAAACGAAGAAAGCAAATCCTATAGGGTTTCTGGTCCCAATTGGTACTTGGAGCATCTTATTTTTCAGCAATCTTGGCAGTATTTTAAGGGTGCTAACGATGAAGAAATGATTTCGATCCCAAGAAGTTTGTGTCAATTAGGACAATCAGAGGACGGAAAGGCTATGGATGCAAAAAATTGCTTAACAAACATAATTCAGTATTGTATTCAGCATGGAGCACCTTTGCAATTGGGGAAAATCGAAGGTTTTGATTTTTTCTTTCCTTGCGAAACCATTAAAGATTGTAGCTGTATGGAGGTCATCCAGAAGCTTCTTCGATGGACTCCAGATGCGGTTTGTTGGTTTGATTACACGGCTGCAAAGCCTACGTTTAACATTTCTCGGCAAGCCTTTTTAGAATCTATGTCTTTATCCCTTCAACGTTTAAGCCAATTTTCTTTAACGCCACGTAACGATTTAAAGCTGAACGGTGTTGTTTTAAAATACGAACATTCAAATTCGAACGAAAAGGGTACTTGGAAAACAACTACGGTTGATGTTTTTCCCAAAAATTGCCCTAGCGATGCGATGAATACGCTCGTTTTGACAGTTGAGTTGGAAGGGACCCATACGCATATTCAAGAGCAGTGGGTTCAAGTGCAGCCGATTCAAACCCATTCCGTTGATTGGTGGAAGCAGCATTTTCCAACCTTGCAAGCGATTCCTGACACGGATATTCAACTTGAATCGGTTCAGAGAACGACGAAATTACCTAATGAGTTGCTGGAGGGAGCCATTGCACCTTGGATGCAGTGTAAAGCGCAATACGAAACCATAACTGCAACTATTAGTTACAAAACGAATGACACGCAAGTAGCACATCAGTTATTTGCATTGAAAATTTGTAGTACGGATGCTGTTTCAAAAACCTATCGCAATTGTGTTTACCTTACGGAAGGCGTAAAACCTCCCCAAAATTTAGCAAAAATCCTCTACGAGTCGACACAATGTTTGCAGCATGAAGGTTCGGTGCAGTTTGAATGCGAGGAATTGGAATCGTCTTATTTAGGCAAGAAACTGAAATTTTTGCATGGCGATAAAGCTTGGGAATCGCTTCAAGTTCCTATCCAAGAAGAATATATGCACTTAGATTCCGGTACTGTACAGCTTAAATTTGGTGCACCTAAGCATTTGGGGCCAAACGATCTGATTCAATTGATGCGCGCCAATCGGCTGCGTACGATTTCCAATGATCCTCATATGCGTTTTGCTCAAAAAGCTTCAGGCCAATCTCGTACCTATTTTCCGCATTTAACGCCTATTATCAATTCAAGCTGCAACCAAGGAACCTATTCGCAACTAACCTTAAAAAGCGCAGACAAAACCATTTCTATCGACGCTGCCAGTTTACCACCTAACACGCAAATGTCTTTAAAGCCGTTTGACGTTGTCGAATCCGGCGTGCTTAAGAAAATTTGGCTGCTTTCTTCCTAAACCTTTTTATTTATGCCTACAATAAAACCTTTTAGAACGTTTGTTTCGCCTTACGGTGTTACGACGAGACGCTTTGTTTATCCCCATCTTGGAACCAAAAAATGCGATACCATTACCCATTTGGATATTCCAAGCATTGTGCGTTGTTATTGGCTTCTCGCAAAGCTTACCATTAATTATCATTATCAAATTAATGATTTTCCCATCCAAAATACAGTACGTTTAGATGCAACACCATTTACACTTTTGGAACGGATTGCTTTAAAAGATTATGGTTTGCATACGGAAATTTCAGATGATGATTTGGAGATTACAACCGAATGCCATTTTTATCCTGCTCAAGTATTTACGACCAAAAGTACCTTGGATTGGCCCCAAAGTGTTGCTTTACAGACTTTGTTAACCGAAAATTCGCCGCTTTTATGGCGCCCAATAGAGCGTGATCTTACTGAAACATTAAGCTTGCGCTTGGATTTTAAGGAAGCTGCCAACAATGAGGATTTTTCCTTAACCACAAGCGATTGGCTAGATGAACGGCACAATAATCCTTTGCTAGATTCGTATACAACCACTTTCCTCAATTCCTCAGTTACCTTTCGCTTGCGAACGCCTTGTCCAAAGGAAATTGAAGGTAAAATCCATAAAATCGAAATTCTTCCCGAATTTTTTACCGTGGAGTAGGGGGGGTATAAAACTCATAAAAAAAGAAGGATGTGATGTTTTTATGGATTTGTAATGCGATAGGTTTTTCGGAAAAAACGCTTGACCTTGTTGGGGGTGATCCTCAATATTGTTTGTATTAGTAAAACCAAGGAGAAAAATAGCAATGTCCGTTGAAGTTAAATTGCGCAAAAGTGAACCTTTAGAAAAGGCTTTACGCCGCTTGAAGAAAAAATTAGATCGCGAAGGAGTTTTGCGCGATGTTAAAGCAAAGCGTTATTTTGAAAAGCCTTGCGAGGTAAGACGTCAGAAGAAAAAGGTTGCAGCGTTCAATAACATGTTGCGCCAAAAACGCGAAAATATATAAAATCCCCTTATGTGGGCCTTAGACCTTAGTCAAACACGAAAGATTTTGGCTCATTTGGGTGTTTGTCCTAATCGAAAGTTAGGACAAAATTTTTTAATTAATGCTCGTTTTGTTCAAAAATCTCTAGAATGGGCACAGTTGAACTTTGAAGATGTTGTTGTTGAGATTGGCCCAGGTTGTGGAACCTTAACGGGAGCCTTAGTTGAAACCGGTGCGCAGGTTTTTGCTGTAGAAAAAGATGCGTGTTTTTTTCGATATATTCAAGAAACCTTTCCTATTTCGGTTTGTAATGAAGATGCTTTGCAATTTCCAATAGGCACCTTTGATGGATCGAAATCTTACAAAATTGTTGCAAACCTTCCTTATGCGATTGCGAGTGTTTGGTTGGATTTTATTTTGGAGCAAGTTCGATTGCCTGAATGCATGGTTTTGTTGGTGCAAAAAGAAGCTGCGAATCGTTGGCTTTCAAAAGCAGGTACGAAGAATTTTGGTGCCTTGAGTGTTAATCTCCAAGCAGCTTATTCTTTGGCCAATAAATGTTGTGTCGGCAAAAATTGCTTTTATCCGCAACCTAAAGTGGATTCTTTGCTTATTCACCTTGTAAAACGTACAGATGCTTATATATTTCCTAAAGACGTAAAATTGTTTTTACGACAGGTTTTTTTACATCGTCGGCAGCAAATTGGTCGTGTCTGTAAAACGATTTCTAATGAAGTGGCTGAAAGATTTTTGGAATTTTTGTCTCAAAAACAAATTCCTCACCAAATACGAGCAGAAGAAATTGATTTGGATGTATGGATAAATTTTTCCAAACACTTTTCTTTTTGAAACTTTACGCTTCCTGAAATGTTTTGAAGTGTAATTTGATAAATTTCGACATAGCTTCGCGTCCTTGGCTTGCAATCAGCTTTTGTAGGGCTTCTTTAGCTTGCGTACCACAACCTTTGGGGAGGGGCATGCCGGCTTGTTCACTCAAGCGTTTTAATTGTCGTAAATATTCTGCTCTAGCGATGATGGAAGCGGCTGCTACAACAGGATCGGCTTCGGCACGTACTTGTTGTTGTAGATTGAAATTTTCGATCTTTAAGTATCGTTGAACCAGTTTAGAAGTGGTGAACTGATCTAGTAGACCTTCAGAGACGGGACGTTTTTTTAAGGCCCCTTCTAGAGCTTTTGCGTGAAACCAGGCGAGTAGATTATTTAAATTGTTAAATTTGGAATAAAGTTGATTGTATTTTTCCATGCCCGCATAAGCAACTTCAATAACCACGCCCTTAGTTCCGCGTACCAATTGCTCCATTTTGAAAACGCGAGCGTCACTGGTGACTTGTTTACTTTCTTTCAGGCCATTTTTTACCCAAAAATCAACATGAGATTCATCTGCAATCACGCAAGCAGCTACTAAGGGCCCAAATAAGTCTCCTTTGCCGCTTTCATCCATGCCTGCATGGGGTCTAAACCATTCTGGATGTTCTAGTCGTTCCAGGCCAAACTTGAATTCTTTTGTAATTTCTGGCTCTAAAACGTTGCAAACAAAGTCTTCGGTGTTTTTTCCCTGTATGACCAATTTGCCACTTTTTTGATAGAAAACGACATTAATATCATTGCCGCGAAAAGCAAATTGTGCGTATTGAACGCTAAACGATTCCCAACCTCGATCTAAGCACCATTGTTGCAATCGATCTGCTTGTAAAGCATCCAAAACCAAAGTGTACATTGTTTTTGGTTTTGGACCTTCTGCCTGTTTTTTAGGCATAAACTAAGCGCGGCCTAAGTAGGAACCGTCGTTTGTATTTACACGAATAACCTCGCCGGTTTTAATGAAGAGCGGTACCTGAACGCGTAAGCCTGTTTCTACGATAACTGGCTTTTGTGCATTGCTTGCAGTATCACCACGTAAACCTTCAGAAGCTTCTGTAACCTTCATTGCAAGCGACGGAGGCAATTGGATTTGTACCGGTTTTTCCTCAACGAAAAGCACAGAATAAGCCGTTCCTTGAATCAAATAATCTTTTTGTTCTTTTAATAGATTTGCAGGAATAACCTCATCTTCATAGGTTTCCGTATTGAGGAAATGGTACCCCATATCATCAATATACGAAAATTCCAATTCGCGTGATTCTACAAAGCAAAAATCAACAGTGTCATTAGAATGGAACTTTGTTTTTGTTGAAACTCCACTAATAAGATTACGTAAGGTAACTTGCACAAAACCTGACTGGCGACCTTGTGTACGATGTTCCACTTCGAGCGCGATGTGAGGCGCATTTTGGAACATGATCACATTGCTTTTACGAATATCTGTCGCGGATGCCATAAATAATTATAATTCTGGTTTTGTTTTCATTAAACCTAAAACGCTTTGGCCTTCTTTCCATTGGCCACGTTTTTTCAATAACTCGATGCGTTCAAAACGCTTCAATACCGTCTTGCTGGCATTTGTGCTGCCGGCACTTTTTTTAAAACTTGAATGTTGCGACATAAAAACCTCGTTAACGATTAAGGGTTCAATGGAGCCGAGGATGAGACTTGAACTCACGACCCACGCATTACGAATGCGTTGCTCTACCAACTGAGCTACCTCGGCATTGAATATTAAAAATTCAGCCTAATTCCCGATCAAACGTCAATACCAAAAAGCAACTTTTAAAAAAATAGGGAGCTTAAGCCCCCTACAATAAGTGTTGTTGAGGTTGTTTTTTGCGAAATCATTCCTTTTATTATTGTTTTATGTTAAAACATGTTAATGCTTTTTGAAGACCTTCTATTGTAGTTATTGGGTTTTGAGAATCGGTAAGTCTTGTGTGGAGAATTTGAAATCGTTCTAAGGTTGTGTTGGCTTGTAAGGCTTTATAAAATAAATCCGTTGTTCCGTTTCGAATATTCGGAGGTGATTTTTTTAATTCTTCTGAAATTTTAGTATGATTCAGCAAAAAAAACGCACCAAAATTAAAAAATTTGAAACGATTCCTTGCAAAGTTGGTAGATTTTGTTACAACTAGATGTATAATTTTATGGTTGCCGAAGAGAATCAATTGAGTTTAGAGGACGCAATTCAAATTTCTACAAAAGTAGAGGAAGTTTATGATGCTTCCAAAATTCAGAAATTGGAAGGTCTAGAGGGGGTTCGCAAGCGCCCTGATATGTATATTGGTGATACCAATGAGCGCGGATTACACCATTGTGTGTTTGAGCTCGTTGATAATGCGATAGATGAATCGCTTGCGGGACATTGTACGGAGATTAAGGTTGCAATGCACTTAAATGGTTCGTGCTCGGTTGAGGACAATGGTCGTGGTATTCCAGTCGACATTCATCCGGTTTACAAAATTCCGGCTCTTGAGCTTGTTATGACCAATCTACACGCGGGTGGTAAGTTTGGCAAAGGTGCTTATCAAGTTTCAGGTGGTTTGCATGGTGTAGGTGCAAAATGCGTTAACGCCGTATCTGAAAATTTTGAAGTAGAGGTACGTCGTGAAGGCAATGTTTACCACATGGGCTTCTCGCAAGGTAAAACAACGCAACCGTTACATGTAATCGCTCAAAGCAAGCGCACGGGGACCAAAATTACGTTTTTACCCGACCCAGAGATTTTCGAAGAAACCCGCGAATTTAAATACGAAATCTTGGCGAAACGCTTACGGGAATTGGCTTTTTTAAATCCTGGCATACGTATTGAGCTTTCAGATGAACGTATTGATAAGTCCGAAGTTTTCTTATTTGAAAAAGGTATTGCGCAGTATGTTTCGTTCTTAAATCGCGGCAAAAACTTACTTCACGACAATCCGATCACCTTTTCAGGAAGTTCTGTTGTAACCGATCATCAAGGCAAACAAGGACGTATTTGCGTTGATGTTGCCATGCAATATAATGATGGCTTCAGCGAGCAAATTTACGCTTATGCAAACTCTATTTTTAATGTTGAAGGTGGAACCCATTTATCCGGATTTAGAACGGCTTTAACACGTGTTATTAATAATTATGGTAAAGCCAACAACCTCATTAAAGAAAAAGATCCAGCTTTGATGGGTGAAGACGTTCGTGAAGGTTTAACGGCGATTATTTCAGTAAAAGTTCCGGAACCACGTTTCGAAGGTCAAACAAAAACGAAGCTTTCTAATAGCGAAGTTGATGGTATTGTCCAAAAAATTATGGGCGATTCCCTAAAATATGCATTTGAGACTGATCCAAGTTTAGGGAAAGCTATCATCGAGAAGTGTTTAGGTGCTGCTCGTGCTCGTGAAGCCGCTCGTAAAGCCCGCGATACGGTACGCAAAGGAGCCTTGGCCGGAGGTGGTTTGCCCGGAAAACTATCCGATTGTTCTGAAAGAAATCCAGAACTTTGTGAGCTTTTCATCGTTGAGGGAGATTCCGCAGGTGGTTCTGCTAAACAAGGTCGTGATCGGCGTTATCAAGCTATTTTGCCAATCAAAGGAAAAATCCTTAACGTTGAAAAGGCTCGTTTGGATAAAGTTCTCAGCAATGCAGAAATTCGTACCATCGTTACCGCTTGTGGAACGGGTATTGGCGAAAATGGAGAAGGCGCTTTTGATATTTCCAAAGCACGTTACCACAAAGTCGTTATTATGACCGATGCGGACGTTGATGGAGCCCACATTCGTACCTTACTTCTTACCTTTTTCTTCCGCCAAATGCGCGGTTTGATCGAAAATGGTTACGTTTATATTGCTCAACCGCCTTTGTATAAGATCAAACGGCGCAAACGTGAGCAATACATCGATAATGATGCACAACTCAATAAAATCTTGTTAGAGCTCGGTTCAGAAGGTGTACAGCTTATTCGTGCACAAGATCGCCACAATTTCTCTGAAGAAAGCTTCCAGAAAGTTCTAGAATTGATCTCCAAATTGGAACAATTAGGTGCTTCTGTTGTTCGGCATGGTTGCAGCTTAGATCGTTATTTGGACGCCTTTAATCCAGAAACCTGTGAAGTTCCAAAGTTTGTTGTTCGCATGCGTATCGGCAACCAAGAAAGCTTCCAATTCCTAAAGGATGATGAAGAACGTTCCCGTTTTTATGTCGAAAACAATATGGTAGATGACATTTATAATGGCACTACAGTTCGAGAAATTGAACGAGATGGTCAAAAGCTTTCACAACGTATTATTGTCAGCGAAATCTTTGAACACACTCAAATTACGCAGCTTTTAAAGCAAATTCTCGCTTTAGATCCCTCCTTAGATCGTTTTTCTTCTGGCGAAGAACCACGTTATTTCCTCAAGGATACCGCTTCTAATGCGAAAGACAAAGATGTGGAAATTCCCGTTGTTTCGCTATTAGAGTTGATCGAAGCTGTACGCAAATTGGGTCGCAAAGGTCTTCATATCCAACGCTACAAGGGTCTTGGAGAAATGAACGCAAAACAGCTATTTGAAACCACTATGGATCCCAAAACGCGCCGTATGTTGAAAGTACGCATGGAAGACGTGGCAGAAGCTGAACAAGTCTTTACGATGCTTATGGGCGACGACGTTCCTACACGCCGCACCTTTATTGAAGATAACGCTTTAAATGTAGCTAACTTAGACATCTAATATCATGTACGCAGAAAAAGAATTTTTAATAGATACCAATGTCGACGAAATCATGAAGTCGGCCTACATCGATTACTCGATGTCTGTTATTGTTAGCCGTGCTTTGCCGGATGCTCGTGATGGCTTTAAACCTGTTCATCGGCGCATTTTGTACGCTATGTTCCGCGAAGGTTTGCTGCACAATCGTCCTTTTGATAAATGCGCGGGTGTTGTCGGAGAAGTTTTAAAAAATTACCATCCACACGGTGATAGTTCTGTTTATGACGCTTTGGTCCGCTTAGCACAAGACTGGGTGATGCGTTATCCGCTTGTTGATCCTCAAGGAAACTTTGGATCGATTGATGGTGACTCTGCTGCTGCTTACCGTTATACCGAGTGCCGTTTGAAAGAAATGGCAGAGGAATTGCTGAAAGACATCGATGAGGATACCGTTGATTTCGTTCCTAACTATAAAGAAAGTACAACGGAACCCACTGTTTTACCAGCAGCTCTTCCTAATTTGTTGCTTAATGGTTCTACGGGTATTGCGGTCGGTATGACGACCAATATTCCGCCACATAATTTACGCGAATTGATTGATGCGCTTATTCTGCTTGCAGACAATCAAGATGCAACGGTTGAGGATGTGATGAAGATCGTCAAGGGACCTGACTTCCCAACAGGTGGAACCGTTGTAGGTCTCGAAGGTATTTCGAATTATTTACGAACGGGTCGTGGTATTATCCATGTTCGCGGTGAAGCGCATTGTGAAGAAATCGGAAATGGCAAAGAGCAAATTATCATTACCGAAATCCCGTACAATGTTAATCGCGCCAATTTGGTAACCAAGATTGCGGAATTGGTTCAACAAAAGATTTTGACAGAAATCAGCGATTTACGCGATGAATCGGATGAAAACACGCGTATTGTTGTTGAATTGAAGCGTGGTGAAGTTCCTCGTGTTGTTTTAAATAAACTGTTTAAAATGACACCTTTGGAATCTTCTTTCGGTGTTATCTTGTTGGCCTTGGATCAGCAACGCCCCAAGCAGATGAATATCAAGGAAATGCTCGAATGTTATTTAGAGCATCGTCGGGAAGTTGTTTCGCGCCGTACCCAATTCCGCTTGCGTAAAGCCGAAGAACGTCTGCATATTTTAGAAGGTTACAAGGTTGCCATTGACCACCTCGATGATTTTGTAAAAATCATTCGTGGATCTAATTCTCGCGAAGAAGCTCATGTTGCATTGGTCGCTAAATACAAACTATCGGATATTCAAGCCGGTGCTATTTTGGATTTGCGTCTGTATCAATTGACGGGCATGGAACGTGAAAAAATCGATGGCGAATACCTGAATTTGCTGAAAATTGCAGAAGAATTACGTTCGATTTTATCCAGTGATGCGAAATTGCTCGGAGTTTTAAAAGAAGAATTCCTCAAAGAGCGCGAAAAATACGGTAATGATCGTAAAACACGTATCGTTCCTGCCGAATCCGAATTCCGCTTGGAAGACGTTATCGCTAACGTTGGCTGCAGCATAACCATTTCGCATAAAGGCTTTATCAAACGTACCGATATCAGCTCTTTCCGCTCGCAGAAACGTGGTGGTAAAGGCGTCATTGGTGCCGGCCAATACGACGAAGACTTTATTGAACATTCGTTTACTGCAAGTACACACGATTACATCCTCTTCGTGATGCAAAATGGTCGTTTGTACATTAAGAAAGTGTACGAAATTCCTGAAGGAACACGTACCTCCAAAGGTCGCGCTTTGATTAATTTGCTCAATCTGCAAGAAGGTGAGAAAATTGCTGCAATGATGTGCTTCAAAGACTTCAGCGACGAACATTCTTTGGTCATGGCAACCCGCAATGGTGTCGTTAAGAAAACAGCCCTTTCGGCTTATAAGAATTGTCGAGCAGCTGGTTTGATCGGCATGAATGTAGACGATGGTGATATCATTATCGGAGCTGAACTCACCAAAGGTAACGATGATTTAATTTTGATCACCTATCAAGGTCTCTCGATACGATTCCCAGAATCGGATTGCAGAGAACAGGGACGGGCTACCAGAGGCGTTCGTGGTATCCGCTTGCATGAAGGTGACTATGTCAAAGCTTTAATCGTTGTTGATGACAAACAAACCTTGCTCATTGCAGGTATTAAAGGACAAGGTAAACGTTCGGAATTCTCCGAATATCGTGTTCAACGTCGTGGCGGCTATGGTATCATCGCCATTAAAACACACGGGGTTGCAGGTGCTATCACTGTAAGCGATTCGGATGAAATGATGCTGTTTACCAAATCAGGCCAATCCGTTCGTTCGCCTGTCAAGGATGTACGCGTTATTGGTCGTACAACTATGGGTGTTCGACTCATCAATTTAACATCCGATGATCAATTAGTCGGAATTTGTAAAGTCGTTGAAACAGACCACGAAGACGCTTAAATAGAAAAAGAGGAAGCTTTTTAAAAGCTTCCTTTTAAATGTAAAAATCTTTTTATTATTTCAAAATTTTTAAAGAGTTTTGTAATGTTAATGTATTTTGACGAATTTTCTACGTCCTATTTTTTATGTAAATGTTTTTAATACAAGGTATACTTTAATTTTCTTTAAAAATTGCTTGTTTGATCCAAAGTCTTTGTGTACGTGAATTTTTCTTTTCACTAACTTTTTGATCGCTGGCATTTAAAGCAAGTGCTAATTCAAGTTCATCATAATCATCTTCGTCATTATCGTATTCTTCTTTTTCGCCATAATCATCGTATAAGCTGTTGTCTAGATAATCTTCAACAGAGTTACTTTCTGGTATTGGTTGTGTTTCTATAAGTAGATTATCGGTTCGTACGTATTGAGTGTTTATGCGTTCCGACTCGGTTAATAAGGTCGAAGGAGTTTGGAATAAGCCTTCATAGTCATCTTGGCCATAAGAAAGACGAATAATTTTAGGTGTGATGAGAAACAAACGTTCGCTAACAGTTTTGTTTTTTGCAGTCGATTTAAATAAGTTTCCTAAGAGCGGAACATCTTTTAAGAAAGGTACACCACTTGCTTCATCTTTATAAGATTCATTAAAATATCCTCCGACAAGCACACTTTGACCTTCGTAAACAACAGCTTGTGTGGAAATAGACGAAGAATGTACATTGATTTTATCTTTTTCGTTGGTGCCTGGCGACATGTTTTCATCTTTAATATCCAAGATAAGCTGAATTTGCGGTTGTTGCGACAAATTATCTGAAATAATATGAGGGGTTACAGATAAGCTTGTACTGCCTGAAATCGAATACAAATCGCCTTTACTTTCGCTTCCCGATCCGGAAACTGGTAGATAATATGTATGTTTATTATCCATAACAGCTGCGATATTATTCATCGTAATCACAGAAGGACGTGCTAAAACTTTGCTGTGATTCGAGTTTTCCAAGCAGGAAATTTTGGTCATAAATTCATGTCCATTTACAATTCCTGAACATTGAATGCTAAAGTTTTCATCAGAACCTTTAGAGCCAATAGGTTGAAATTTAATCTTATCTTTACCAATTTGAAGCGAATTCACTCCTAAGGTAAGTCCTGAATTTTTGTCAACATTTACGATAGCAGCTTGTATTTCTATCAATTCAAGCGGAATATCGAGTTTTTCTATTAGCTTTTCATAAAGTGGAAAGTTCTTTTTGAAATCTTTAACAATAATAGCGTTTTGTCGCGTATCTGTCATAATAGATCCACCACTAGGAATTCCATCTGTCTTAACAGAATCATCTTGAATAATTGCATTATTTTGTGCCTGTAATCCTTCCTCACGAATCGATTGAACTCTTTGTGCAGATCGTGGAGGAGGTGCTTGCATATTAAAATCACTTTTTTGTTCTTTATCGCCCAATATTTTTGTCAACAAATTGGCAACTCCAGGAACGGTAATGTTTCCAACGGTTTTATCGTCGGCCCAAGCATGTTTAAGCGTAAAAATAAAGACATCAACGGTATCTGTATCTACGTTTTGGTAAAATTTCATTTTTTCTGTCATGTCTTTAAGAAATTGGATATATTTAGGAGCACCACTTGCTACAATAATACCCCCTTCTTTCATATAATTAAGGCCCATATTGGATCCATAAAATCCGAGAGCTTTCATCATGGTTAGTGTGGGATCAATCTGTTGGGGATGAGTTTGTAAGGTTTCTGTAACACTTTCTCCTGATTCGTACACAAAGAGGATATGTCCATCCCAAAACCACATAAGCCCACAAGATTTAACCAAACGATTCCAAATTTCGATAGGAAAAACACGCTCGAACGATTGATTTACTTTCTGCGTACTTGTTTTTACATTTTCACTAAGGACGACATCAATATCCTGCATTTTACAAAAATCTATGATGGCATTTGGTAAGGGTTTGTCACGTAAGTATAAATAAGATGGAGATGTGGGCCAAAATTGGTGTTCTAAAATAGGTGTGTTATCCACAACAATGTCGTCATCGTCATTATCTTTTGTGGAAATAGAAATTTGTGGAATCGCTGTCTTACGTTCGCCAATAACACTGCTGTCATCATTTAAATTATCGATAAAATCTATACCAGCAGGATTTGCTCCAATGATAATATCATCCGAAGAAAGTGCTGCTTGCAAGCAATTCCCCGAAATAAATACTAAAATGAAGTAAATGAGTTTATACATAAGTATCGTCACTGAAAAATCGTTTTTCGATAACAGTCACATTGGTTAAAAAATCGTCAAAAATATCCCAGGAGTTTTCTGGGGTTAATTTATCTAGCGGTAATTCTTTACGTAAACATAATTGTTTTGTTTCGGGATTTAAGGATAAACTTTCATCTAAGACGCGCATACGCTTTAGATTAAATTGTAAAATTTCACTTAATAAAGCAGCATTTTTTGACGCTTCAGAATCTTTTAATTGAGGCCCTAGCGTTGCTTGAAAAAGGATATTTTCTCCTACCATACTAATAGAAAGTTTACTGTTTTCATAAGCAATAAAGTAGCTATTATCTACAGGAGCAGTAGGACTACTGATATCCAATTTTTTACAAACAAGTTCTACAAAATTTGCTAACCTCATATAACACTACAAAATAATTTTACGACATTTTTAGCAAAATGTCCATATTTGTTTTAGTTATTTTTAAAAAATTTTAAAAGATATTATATAAAAAGTCTTTTTGTGCTTTTCGTTAAAAAATCCCGGTTTCAAGCCATTTAGCGGCATTAAATTGTGAAGAGGCTGACAAGGTTTGACGAATGGTAGATGCACCTTCTTGAAAGGTTTGACGAGCTTTTTCAGGATGTTGAAGATACGAAGACATCTTTTGTGCAATGGTAGCGGCTTGATTAGGCAAATCTTGTAAGCATTCTGGGTAAAGTTCTTGTTTAAGAAGGATATTAGCCATAGAAAGGTAAGGAATTTTTACGAGATGTTTGCCTATGAAAAAAGTCCATGGATGTGCTTTATAAGTTACCACACCTGGAATACCTGCAAGTGCAATTTGGAAAGATGCCGTTCCAGAGGTCATCAATGTGCCGCAAAAGCCTTCTTTTAAAGAGTTTAATGGACAAATGGCAACAGAGTCGTTAGGAAACGTTTCCAGTAAGTGTTTTATTCTTTCATTCGGATAAGGGACAATGGCTTGCAATTTCGGAAATTCTTTTCGTAGTTCTTGAAAAGCGTCTAATAAAAGCGGATAAATACGGTGAACTGCAGCGTTACGACTTCCTGGGAGTAAAAGAAGTTTACCATTAGGATCATAACAGAAGGGATTTTGTTCCTTTAACAGCGGGTGGCCTACAAATTGAACGTCTAAAGAGGTGTCGGCAAAGTAAGCTTTCTCAAAAGGGAAAATAACACCCAAGGAATCAACCCATTTAGCGATTTTAAAGCGTCTTTTAGCTTTCCACGCCCAAATTTGCGGAGCGATATACTCGTAAACTTTAATCGTACCGCCGCCTTTAATACTTAACTTTTCTTGAAAGAGGCGTTGAGCAAGGCGTAAATTAAAACCTGGGAAATCGACCAAACACACGACTTTAGGTTGATAACAGCGTATCCATTCGACCGTCCAATGCATCAGTTGCATAAATTGGCTATAGTGTTTAATGCTCTCAACAAGGCCGACAACCGACCATTGTGTTAAGTCAAATAGTAAGTGCGCACCAGCAGCTTGAAGAGCCGGTCCTCCTATCGCATAAATCGATAAAGAGGGATACTTTCCCTTCAATTCACGTACAACTTGTGCTGCATGGTTGTCGCCAGAATGTTCGCCTGCAATCACTAAAAGGTCAATAGCCATTAAGCAGAAAGTAGATTGTTTTGAATTAAATGGGTAATTTCTAAGGCAACAGCCAGTGCTGATCGCGCAACTTGACCATCCACCTTGGGTTGGTGCGATTGCAAGACACAATCGACAAAAGCATTTAATTCAACCCTCAAAGGTTCTTCTTTATGCAAGGGGATTTCTTCTTTTTTGATCTCTGCATTTTCTTTATACAGCACGTGACCTTTTTGCTCCATAAAATCGAGTGAGAGGTACTTATTCGGCTGAAAAACGCGAATATCTCTAGATTTTTTCAAACTAACGCGCGACGTATTGAAGTTAGCAATGCACCCATTTTTGAAATAAATCCGAGCATTCGCAATATCTTCCGTTTTAGAGATAACGTTAACACCAATAGCCTCTATACGTTCTATAGGCGAACGAACGAGTTGAAGAACAATTCCTAGATCATGAATCATGAGGTCTAAAACAACGCCAACATCCGCTCCTCTTGGTGTAAAGGGTGCGAGTCGTTCAGCAGTAATAAACTTCGGATTTTGAACTTGTTCCTCCAAAAAACTTGCTACTGGATTGTAATGTTCCACATGGCCTACTTGTAAGTAGCAATGGTTCGTTTCTGCTGTTTGAATCATTTGTTGCGCTTCTTCCAGATTGACGCAAAGCGGCTTTTCCACAAGCAGATGTTTTCCTAATTTTAAAAGCGGAATAGCGGTAGCGGCATGTGTTGTGGTTGGCGTTACCACACTCAAAGCATCGCATTCTTGAGCAAGTTCTTCGGCAGAGTGAAAAACCTTACATCCATAAAGATTCGCAATTTCTTCGGCACGCTTTGGGTTAAGATCGCATACGCCTACCAAATGGACCGAATCCATTTCGGAATAAATACGTGCATGATGGGCCCCTAAATACCCTACACCTACAACGCCACACTTAACAGGTTTCATCAATTAAAGCTCCCTTTTTTAAACAAAAAACTCGATTGGTTCGTCTTGCAAAAGAACGATTATGTGTTACCAATATAAAACTCGTTTGAAGATCTTGGCAAACGGAAAAGAACAAATCCATGACTTTTTGACCTGTGGCCTCATCTAAACTCCCTGTAGGTTCGTCGGCCAATAACAGTTTGGGTTGAGTTATAAGCGCGCGTGCAATGGCCACTCGCTGCTGTTCGCCTCCCGATAAAGTATTGGGCAAACGATTTCGTAACGAACTCAAATCTAATTTTTCTGCTATTTCTTCAGCTCGCTTACTTATCGTTTTGAGCTTAAATTGGCCTTGAATCTTGGCAGGCAGCAAAATGTTATCCCATACACTCAGTTCTTCAATTAGGCGATAATGTTGAAAAATATAAGCAATCCCAGGCGTGTACGCTCTTTCTTGTATCGGTTTTTGAAGAAACAAAACCTGTCCATCTGTAGGAGATTCCAAGCCTCCTAGGGTTAATAATAAAGTTGATTTTCCGGAGCCCGATTCCCCACAAATGGCCATGTTGCTACCAACTTCCAGCGAAAAACAAACATTTTCCCAAAGCCGTAATTCTTTACCTTCTGAATCTTTAAATACCTTTGATAACTGCTGTACTTCCAATAACTTATTCACGACGTAATCCTTTGGTTATGGGCATTAAACTCGCACGAAAAGCTGGCAATAAAGCAGCTATAAGGGTTATAATAAAGGTAACTATGGTAATGTAAATAAAGTCTTCTTTGCAATAAGCAACGGGCAATTGTTCAACGGCGTAAAAATCCCATAGAGCATTTTTCGGCAAAAACCAGCCTGTTAATAGCTGTACAATTTGATTTCGAAAGGTCAAGACAATCCAAGAAATCGCGAATCCTAAAACAATACCACAAGCACCTAAAAAGCAAGCTTGGTAGCAAAATAGACTTAAAATATGCGCTTTGCTTGCTCCCCAGGTACGCAGTAGGGCGATTTCGCGCTGTTTACGAACAATAGAAGACATGAGTCCACTGCTGATGGAAAACGCAGCTACACCAACAATAAATAAGAGGACAAAGAAACACATCATCTTTTCTAACCGCAAAATATATAAAAAATCTTTATTAAGCGTATTCCAGGCATAAGCATGCATCGAATGAGGAAGTCGACGATTCAAATCTTTACAAACCTCTGTAATATGCGCCTCATCTACATCTAAACTAAAGCCATGTACCTGATCTTCTTTTAGGCCATAAACTTCTTGCAAATGCTCTAAAGAACACAATAAAGTATCACGGTCGATTTCAGCCCAATCGGTTTTAAACGAACCAGCGACTTCCCACTCTTGCGGTAAAAGCATTTCGTCGTGTTTAATCGCTTCGAGCGCTAAGGGCGAATACAGATTAACTGTATCTCCTTTTTGCGCACCCAATTCTTGCATAAGTGGAGCCGTTAGAAAGATACCCTCGTTTAAGTCTTCCAAACGCCCTTCTTGAATGAAAGACTTTAGCGGAAGGACCTGGTTTGCCGTCTCTGGATCCAACCCTAAGCATTTTGGAAAGGCAATTCGATTTTCACATTGAACTAAGGCTACTCCTTGAATAAACGGCGTAACGGCTTTTACATGTTGGATTTGCTGAATTTCAGAAGCCCAATTTTGGTAATTTCCGATAAGTTGCGAAGATAAGATCTTTACAGGACCATTGATTTGAACCAAACGGCTTTCTATCGTACGATCAAAACCGCTCATAATGCTTAAAACAACACACAGCAGAGTAACCCCTGCTGCGATCCCTAAGATCGAAATCCAGGTAAAAAACGTCCCCTTGCGCTCTTTAGGAAAAAGATAACGAAAAGCTAATGCAAGACCCCATGAACGCATGGTACTTATTGCAAGCGCAATGGCATGACAACACAGAGGAATTGATCGTTTGTTTTGATCACCCCTGGGCTTAATTCATCCTTAAATTCGAAGAAAATATCATCATCTTGCAAAGCTTTTAGCGGATCTAACAAAAAGCGCGGATTGAAGGCAATCGTTACAGGTGCTTCTTCGTAAGCAATTGCAATGGATTCTTGAGCTTCGCCGAATTCTGCGCTGGATGCGGAAATTTCCAGAAGATTTTCACCAAACTTTAATCTAACCGTACTATTTTCTAAGTTCGATACCAATGCAGCACGTTGGATACATTCCAAAAGTAGAGCGCGTTCCAAGCGAATGTGATGCTCGGTATTCTGCGGAATAACTTGCTGGTAATTCGGAAAGCGGCCTTCGACTTTTTTGGAAACCAAATAGATCGTATGCTTCAAGCCGTTGTCCTTAGCACTATCTTCGAGTTCTAATTCAAATGCGACTTGTTTGTCATTGAAATAAATCTTAATAGGAGCGGTTTGTTGAAGCAAACGTTCGAGTTCTGCAACAGCTTTTGCAGGCAAAATGAATTCCATGTTTTGGAAGGCTTCTGGAGCTTCTACATCTTGATGCATAAGACTCAAACGGCGCCCATCAGTAGCTACCAAATGCAATTGAGTCTTTCCTTCCTCCGATTTAAACGAGAAAAACACACCATTTAACAAATAACGATTTTCGTCTTCAGATTGCGCAAAAGAGACATGGCGTAACATCGAAAGGAGCTTTTGTTGCTCAAGAACAAAGGCTTGGTTTTGCTCAAAGATAGGTAGATTTGGAAATTCTCCGTCGTCCATTCCCATAATGCGAAACTTGGAACGACCACAAGTGATTTTAGCTTGATTTTGGGAGCAATCCAATTCGATTTCTGCATCTGGCAAGGCTTTAATAATCGATGCAAGCTTACGTGCGGGCAAAGCGATTCTTCCTTCTTCTGTGACGCTTGCATTAACAGAACAGCGAATACCCATGTCTAAATTCGTTGTTGTTAATTCCAGTCCTCCTTCGCGTGCATTTAGCAAAACATTGCTCAAAATAGGTAAAGAAGTACGTGTTCCTACAACATTTAAAACCTGTTGCAAACCACTCACAAAAACGCTCTTTGCAATACGAATCTTCATCACTTACTATTGGACAATAATTCTTGCCAAATTGCAATATTTTTTCAAAAGAATTTAACGTTTTAGCTTAAATAAGGGCTTAAAGCGATTTTATCTTTTAGAGCCTGATCTTTTACGAGAACGTAGATTGCGTTTTGCTTTTTTTGGGGTCGGACTAGGGGCTTTGGCTGCAACGAAATCGGGCCAAAACTGTCTAGCTGATACAACCGGAATACGTTCTTGCAATTGGCGTTCAATGGCTTTTAGGAGCGGTTTTTCGGACGGATCACAGAAAGAAAACGCAACACCTTTTTGCCCTGCCCGTCCTGTACGACCAATACGATGCACATAGCTTTCGGGTTCGGTAGGCAGGTCAAAGTTGATCACATGTGTAATATTGGATACATCAATACCGCGTGAAGCAACATCCGTAGCGACCAATAAGGGAATGGTGCCTTGTTGGAAATGATTTAAAGCCCGTTGACGTTCTTTTTGAGTTTTATCACCATGGAGAACGCATGCATCAATATTATTAGCACGTAGAACACGTCCTATCCGTTCTGCACCAAATTTGGTTTTAGAAAAGATAATAACGCGTTCATGAGTTTCTTGGCTCAAAATACGCTGAAGTAGTTCCAGTTTTTGCCCTTTAGGTACAAAAAGTAACTGTTGTTCGACACATTCAGCTGCGGTTGCAGGTGGTGTAATGGCTACACGAATAGGATTCTTTAATAGACTTTCCGCTAAGGCTTCGATTTCACGCGGTAAAGTTGCTGAAAAAAGTAGCGTTTGGCGGTCTTTAGGCAATTCCTTAATGATAAAGCGAATATCTGGTAAAAAGCCCATATCGAGCATCCTATCGGCTTCGTCCAAAACACAGAATTGAACACCTTTTAAGGAAAATAGTTTTCTGCGGTATAAGTCGAGCAAACGTCCTGGTGTTGCCACTAAAATATGTACACCTTCTTTTACTTCTTGAATTTGTGGACGTTCTTTGACGCCACCAAACATACAACCCAATTTTAACGGTAAAAATTTTCCGAAAGCTTTTAAATTGTTAAAAATTTGAAGAGCCAATTCACGTGTAGGTGTTACAATAAGTGCTTGTGGCAGTTGTTTTTTGGATTCAGCTCGACTGAGCAATTCTAATATGGGAAGTGCAAATGCAGCTGTTTTTCCGGTTCCTGTTTGGGCAATCCCCAAAAAATCTCTTCCCTTTAAAATCGCCGGAATCGCTTGACTTTGAATAGGTGTCGTTTCTTTATACTTTAATGCGTCCAAAGCTTGCATTAAAGCCTGATTAAGTCCTAGTTCCGAAAAATAACTCATGCCTTTATTAAGGTTAAAACTTGTGAAAAATTCTTACTTAAGGCAAGCTAAAAACAAATTTAAGTACGACCTTTGCCGATCCTATTTTATACTGATTTTTTATGAGGAATAGGAGCAAGAGAGGATTTTGTCGTCGATTTTTTCAAAAAGTGTATGTAGATGGCGCACATAATTTTGTGCTTGAGTATACTCGCAAAATAAAGCAAGACATACCCATTTTAGCGTATAATAAAACTGTAGTAATTCACCATAACGTTTTTCAGCCTTCAATATCTCTTCTTCATCAAATAAGGCAAGAAAGAAGTTTTCTAAATCAGGATTCTTAAAAACATAATCTATATCGTTTAGTTTATGCCAGACTGCATCCATAAATTCTATAAAAAGTTTTTTTTCATAATTGTTTAGAGAAACTTTGCAAATATTGTTATTTATGATATTTAAAGGTGTATACTGTGAGCTGTAGGAAGTTGCAATATGCTTAATTTTTGCTTTTGTAAAGGAAATAAAGTAATGCCAAAAACCTCGATGTTTTCTTATACAATGGGGGCAGTATCTAAGGTTTAAATATGTATTATATTGGGTAATCATTTTGCAAACCTTACATCTAGGCATTACATAAGATCCCTCTACACGGTTTACAAAAGGACCTAAAAGACAAAGAAGGCAAACTAATAGGGTAGGCATGAGCGTTTGTTAAAAGAAATAATCGTTAAAAGCTTATTCAACACTAGATTTTAAAATATCTACAAAAGTTTCTTGAGGAATAGCGACCTTACCGATTTGTTTCATTCGCTTTTTACCCTCTTTTTGCTTTTCCAAAAGTTTTCGTTTACGTGTAATATCTCCACCATAACATTTGGCTGTAACGTCTTTGCGATAAGCCCCTAAGGTTTCACGTGCGATAACTTTTCCCCAAACACTGGCTTGAATAGGCACTTTAAACATCTGCTTAGGAAGCAAATTCTTCAAACGTTCACATAACAAACGACCTTGATATTCTGCTTTGGTACGATGTACAATGCTCGAAAATGCGTCAACGGGCTCACCATGAACCATAATGTCCATTTTTACAAGATCCGATCGAACATAATCACTCAAATCGTAGTCCATGGAACCGTACCCCTTGGTGATGCTTTTTAGCCGGTCATTAAAGTCCAAAAGAATCTCATTTAATGGCAGGACACATGAAAGCAACAAGCGTTGTTCATCAAGTGTTTCCGTTGATTGACATTCCCCTCGTTTTTCGCGAATTAATTCCAAAATACTTCCAATGGCCTCATTCGGAATATGAATGGAAGCTTTAATCGTTGGTTCTTCAATATAGCTGATAAATGAAGGATCCGGCAAGCGTAAGGGATTATCGACCTCTTGCATCGTTCCATTCGTCAAATAAACGCGATAAACAACGCTAGGATAGGTTGCAATCAAATCCAGGTCATATTCTCGACGCAAACGTTCTTGGATAATCTCCATGTGAAGCAGACCCAAAAAGCCACAGCGAAAACCAAATCCAAGCGCGGTTGAATTTTCCGATTGAAAGGTAAGGGAGGCGTCATTTAATTGGAGTTTGAAAAGGCCGTTTTTGAGACGTTCATAATCCTTTGTTTCTAAAGGATAAAGCCCACTAAATACCATTGGTTTGATTTCTTTGTAACCATCCAAAGGTTTACTTGCAGGTCGTTGACTATGCGTTAACGTATCACCAATTTTGATGTCTGTTAAGGTTTTTAAGTTGGTAACAATATAACCTACGTCTCCTGCACGCAAACACTCCGTTTCTTGCATATGTGGCGTAAAAATACCGACTTCTTTAGCTTGAGTTTCGGTACCATTACGCATCATAAGAATGGTTTGTCCTGGTTTTATACACCCGTTAAAGACACGGACGTAACAAATTAATCCCTTATAAGTGTCATAGGTTGCATCGAAAACAAGCGCTTGCAGAGGATCTTCTACAGAGCCTTTAGGGCCTGGAATGCGCTCCACAACTGCCTCTAATAACTCCTTAACACCGGCTCCTGTTTTTCCACTTACATGAAGCGTTTCTTCTGCAGGAATGGCCAAAATATCTTCTAACTGCTTAGTAACTTTTTCAACATTCGAACTTGGCAAATCAATCTTATTGAGGACCGGAATAATCGTCAAGCCACCTTGGATTGCCAAAAGAGCATTCGCAACGGTTTGCGCCTCAATTCCTTGTGAAGCATCAACCAACAAGATTGCCCCTTCGCAAGCAGCTAAACTACGAGAAACTTCGTATGAAAAATCGACATGCCCAGGTGTATCAATCAAATTAAAGACGTAATTTTTATCTTTATGAACATATCCCATCGTTACAGGATGGGACTTGATCGTAATTCCTTTTTCGCGTTCTAGATCCATAGAATCCAGTAACTGATCTTGCATTTTACGTTGCTCAACCGCTTGTGTCATTTCCAACAAACGATCGGAAAGTGTCGTTTTACCGTGATCAACGTGAGCAATAATGCAGAAGTTACGAATAGGATCCATAAGTTACAAGGTTTCTAGAAATTGAGGTTCGGCAGCACTCTTTACTCGCAAATTAGCTTCTGTACGTTTAGCAAGCCCTGCAATTACGTTTCCAGGACCACATTCTAAGCAGTCATAAGCGTAAGTTGCGCAATTACGTAAACATTTTTCAAATAATACAGTCGAGGTTAGCTGAACTCCCAAAGCTGTTCGAATCGCTTCTGCATCTTCAATGGCTTCGCCTGTTGTATTAGACAAAACCGTTATAGAAGGATTCTGCAAAGGAATTGTTTTCAAAAATGCCTCAAAAGCTTCACGAGCAGGCTGCATCCAACGCGAATGATATGCTCCTGCAACTTTTAATGGTATGGCCATTTTAAAGCCGCGTTCTTTCGCTACAAATTGTGCCTTTTCTAAATTTTCTAAAAGACCTGAAACAACAATTTGGCCCGGACAATTGCGATTGGAAATGTCTAGATCAAAATCTTGACAAAGTTTTTCAGCCAATTCCAAAGATCCCGCAATGAGAGCCAACATGCCCGTAGGTTGTGCATCGCAAGCTTCTTGCATTAAACGACCGCGTTCTGCAACAATTTTTAGCCCTGTTTCAAAATCGAACACGCCTGCAACACCTAAAGCTGTTAATTCTCCCAAACTGTTTCCGGTAGCGCAAACAAGTGGATGTTGCTCGAAGAAACCGATTTGCTTTAAATGCGCGAAAATACTATATCCTAGCACAAATAAAGCCGGTTGACAAACCCGTGTTTCTTGTAAAACCTCCTCAGGGCCTTCAAAACATAAGCTACTTACCTTAAACGGCAGAATTTTATCAGCGATCTCAAAGCAATTGCGAACGGTTTCACTTGCTTCAAACCAAGCTTTGCCCATTCCAACTGCTTGAGCCCCTTGTCCTGGAAAAAGAAGTATCATATCTTAAAATTGAGCGAATTGTGGCAAGCCCTTTTCATAAGCAACTGCAACTTCTCCTTGAATGAGTGGCAATGCATACTTAATTAAGGCGTATTGAATTGTACTCGTAGCTTCTGCAATCCAGTCACTTGGGAAGAATTTTAGCCCAGAAGCAATTTCTTCGATTTTCACGAAACGAACTTCATAAATAGCTTCACGTTCACCTTCTTTACGCACCAAAACAGCAGCTTGATCAGATTCGCCTTCTTCAAGCATTTGCTGTAAGCTCTTGCGTCCACAAAGTACCGCTTCGTCAACATCCTTCTTTGACATAAATTGCGAAAGAGGTTGGAGTTGGAGGTCGCAAAGATTGAGTTGGACAGAATAATCTAAAGAATCAATCAAGCTCTCTAAGTAAGCGCCTGTAGATCCGTAATCAGAAAAATCAATCGAATTTCCTTCTTCGTCTACCAATTGTGAATGGGTTATCACACGAACATAACCAAATTTTTCGACTTTAGCCTTTACTAAATCTAAAAAAGTATCCTCATTAAAGGGTTGTTCTGGCAAGCAAACAATATACGGTAAACTTTCTTCGTTAGAACCTAATTTGCCATTGGCTACTGTATAATTTAGAGCAGCACTGGCTACCAACCAACCATTATTGCCACCTTCAATCTCACAAACACCTACTTGAACACGATTATCTTCCAACCAAGCATCAAAAGCGCGTAGATAAGCATTGACGTACTTAACACAACTGCCGTAACCAAGACTATGATCGGTCATTGGAAGTTCGTTGTAATTCGATAAAGGAATGGCAATGACGTTTAATTCGTAGTCTGCCTGGCGAGCTGCTTCAATCAAATTTTGAACATAGGCCAAAGTTTCTTGATCACAAATAACACCTACATAACGAATGCCTTTTTGGGATAAAACACGAACCATTTGCTCAAAAGCATGTGGTGTAGCTTTGAAAGCACCTGATTCACTATGTAAAGCATTTCCGGCGCTCGAAAGCAACAATTGAGCTTTTTTCTGTGATAGAGCTGCTAAATCCATCAATTGACCTGCGGCAAGTCCTTCAAATCCATTGTAAGCTCCGTAGATCTCTTCTATAATTTCAAAATTTAAAGCCTCTGCAAGCATTCCATAAAGCACTGCATTGCTTGTGACATTCGAAATGCCAGACTGCAAAATCAATAAGTTTCCTGATTCCATCGTCCCATAACAATGAACGAAGCTCGCTAACTTTTCAACACGAAAATGAGTTATTTTGTAACTTTAAAAATTAGTCCCAGAAGAAAAGGTCTAAAAATCTGTGAGAATTAACTTTAAGATACGATGAATTAACTTAAACAAAGAGGGCAAAAAAGAAGAATACAACACTTATAAGGCTAATTTTTTGATTGTAGCCAGAAAGGCATGTTTTGTGATAAATTTATTTAGATTTTACGGAAGGTTTAATACTCGCCGAGATTTGCTTGAACTTTTTCAATTAAGCAATCTAGAGAAGTGCTAGAATTTCGTACGATTTGATGGGCTTTTACGGATAGGCTTGTGAACGGTAGAGGAAGTCGAAAGCGGTCCCAAGAAGAAAGTGACCAAGCTTTAGATGTGTTTATTTGCAGGCAAATAATACAGAGATCCGTTTCCAAAGCCCACTTTAAAGATCCGTATTTACAACGATGTCTTGGGCCTTTAGGTCCATCAGGAGTGATAACAATATCGCACGTTTTATGGGCATTCATCTCTAATTCTTTGAGGGCAATTGACCCACGCCAAGTGCTCGATCCTCGTATTGCTTTTACCTTGAACCAATGGACGAGTGCTTCAAGCCAAGCCCCATCTTTACTGGCACTCATCAAGCCATACATAGGTCGTTCCCCTCTGAATTTTCGAAGTAATGGAGCCATAAAAAGAGCGTCATGCCAAAAATAAAACACACAGTTTTTTTGATCTTTGCCGAGCAATAAATGCTTGGTGGTTTCATCCATTTTTAGCCGCAAAGTCATGTACCAGACTTTTAAAATGCAGTAAATAGGAATTAGCAGCAGCTGTTTCCAAGTATTGAGGTGGTGAACTTTTCGCTTGATCTTATCCATGGAATAGGTCCAATTGTGGAGAATCGCTACTTACTGCCTCTTTATCGAGCAATTTTTGCAAAACTTTACATTTATTTTCTAATTTAGAAAGTACAACTTTAGCACGTTCAATGACTTCAAGCGGTAAACCAGCCAACTTCGCAACTTGAATCCCATAAGAACGACGTGCGCTTCCGCGGCAAATTTGATGTACGAAAAGAATCTCATCGTTCCATTCCTTAACGGCAACATAGGCGTTGAAAATGCGAGGATATAACTTCTCCAATTGTGTAAGTTCACGATAATGGGTTGCAAACAAAGTTCTTGGACCTTGTTCAGGATCACGATTAAGGTATTCGACAACAGACCAAGCAATACTTAAACCATCATACGTACTGGTTCCACGTCCAATTTCATCTAAGATAATCAAGCTGCGTTGGGTTGCGTTATTAAGAATATTGGCAGTTTCCAGCATTTCTACCATGAAGGTTGATTGTCCTCTCGATAAATCGTCACTGGCTCCTACACGCGAAAAAATGCGATCTATCCAACCCATACGACACTGTTTAGCTGGCACCCAACAACCGATATGCGCCATTAAAGCGATTAATGCATTTTGTCGAATAAACGTCGATTTTCCAGCCATATTTGGACCGGTCAAAATCATGATTTGTTCTTGATTTCCTTGTAAACAAAGAGCGTTAGCAACAAATCCAGACAAACCTTTTGTTTTGGCCAAAACCGCTTCTACAATAGGATGGCG
Source organism: Opitutales bacterium (assembly GCA_046881885.1). Classification (GTDB taxonomy): domain Bacteria; phylum Verrucomicrobiota; class Verrucomicrobiia; order Opitutales; family UBA9783; genus JBKSMP01. The sequence goes on along the minus strand of JBKSMP010000019.1, from coordinate 2,228 downwards.
GCCTTCTTCGACTTCAAAATCTAGCGAAGTGTCGATTTGTGGACAACAGTAATTATACTCTCTTGCAAGGCAACTCCAGGCTGCAAAAACATCGATTTGGGCTAATGTATGTGCTGTTTGCAACAAGGCTTCTGACTGTTCTAAAATTGCTTGGACAAGTTTTAAAAACAGTTCTCTTTCTTTTTCAATCGCACGTTCTTGACTATGAAGAATAAAATTTTCTTTTTCTTTTAATTCTTCCGTATAATAACGCTCAAAATGCGTCATTGTTTGCTTGCGAATATAATGACAAGGAACAAGGTGCGTATTTGCTTTTGTAACTTCGATAAAAAAGCCAACGGCAGAATTATATTTAACGCGCAAATTACGAATGCCTGTTTGTTGCTGTTCTTGTGCTTCGTATTGTTGCAACCAAACTTGAGATTCTTGTTGAGCGGATCGCAAATGGTCTAATTGTGGATCAAAACCTTCACGGATATAGCCACCTTCTAAAAGGTCGTTCGGCAAATCACTTACAAGTGCTTCATTCAATAATCGCTTTAAATCTTCGAATAATTCAATAGAAGTCGTTAAACGTTCTAAGGCCGGAGCTTTTAATTGGGATAATGTAGCTTTTATTTCGGGTAATTGTTCCAGAGTTTCTCGAATAGCTCCTAACTCTCTGGGGGAACGTAAGCGATTATGTAAACGCGATAAAATACGTGTGAGATCCCTTGTGCGACCTAAAGCGTACTGCAGTGAATGTGTTGCCATAGACGCTTCATAAAAAGCCTGAATGCAAGCCTGACGATAACGAATTTGCTCCAAATCAATCAAAGGATTTATAAGGAATTGCTGAATAAGTCGACTACCTGCAGCTGTTTTGGCTCGATCTAAAAAAGCCAACAAAGAACCTTCTCGAGTTCCTCGCTGTGTTTGAAAGATTTCCAAACTCTTTGCCGTTGAAGCATCTATTAGCAGATTCTTTTCGCAACGATGTTGGGCTAATTTTTTTATGTTTTTAGGCGAATGACATAGATTTTCTGTTACATAATGGATCAATGCGCTGGCGCAACCCAAGCTGGGCTCTTCTTCTGCAATACCGAAGCCTTCTAGGTGCTTAACGCCCAATAATTTCTCTAATTGGGTACGTGCACGCTGATTATCAAAAACAAACGAAGGAACTTCCGAAACAGTTCGGTCGGTTAACAACAAACTTAAACGAGTTCGTTCTTCGGCGTTACATTTTTCGGATAAAACAATTTCTTTAGGATCTAAAGCTAATAAGAAAGCAATAAGAACTTCCGGACAAGATTCCGAAGCTATCTTAAATTCGCTCGTCGATAAATCCAGCCAAGCCGCACATAACTGATTGTGCTTAAATTCTAAACAAGCCAGGTAATGATTGGTTTTGGCATCCATTTGCCCATCTTCAAAAACCGTTCCAGGTGTTAAAATACGCGTTAAAGAGCGTTCTACCAATTTCCCTGGTTTCGGTTCTTCCATTTGATCACAAATGGCTACTTTTTTCCCAGCTTTTAACAATTTATCGATATAAGTTTCGGAGGCGTGAAACGGAATGCCAGCCATCGGAACACCATTACGCTGCGTCAATGTTAATCCAAGCACACGTGCACCTGTTTCAGCGTCATCAAAAAACATTTCATAAAAATCCCCTAAGCGAAAAAATAAAATCGTTTCCTTAGGTAATTTCTCATGCACAGATAAATACTGTTGCATCATCGGTGTTACCGGCTTCTTAATTTCCATTTTCTCTTTTAAAAGCTATTTTAACACATTACTCAAACTTATTTTCAAGAAAATTATTAGGTTGGGTTTATAAAGAAGTTTTTACAAAAACAATCTATTAATGATGTGTTTTGATGGGGTATTTATATATAAATTCAGATAATTGTAGATTGTTTTTTTAGTGTCTGTCTGTGACTTTCGCCGTACTTTTTAGTTTGTAGCAACTTTGGGCAATTCTTGTAAAGTACAAAATGGAAAACATAAAAAACAATAAAAAGAAAAAATGGATGATCCATGAGTTCTTTTGCATAAAATAATTGCGTTCTTGCATGGAAAATTTCTTTACAAGCAATTTTAATTTTAATAGAATTGAAATAGTGATGACACTCAAAATGAAGGTGCGAAAAACACTAAAAACTAGGGTGGCTTCGAGTCGCCTCGTCTGCGGTCGAAAAAAGACGATATCTGCGGACCTTGGATATTAGACCTTGAAAACGAAC
>JBKSMP010000018.1:0-40860 GCA_046881885.1 Opitutales bacterium | reverse complement strand
AAAAATCAGCGCGATTATTACTCTGGCAAGGCCCATGCGTGTACGATTAAAACGGAAATTGTGATTGACCCTAAAGGCCGGATTTTACGCGTATCGAAACCCTATGAAGGCAGTGTCCACGACTTCGAAATTCGTAAAACCGAAGGCCCGCTTCCGGCCGTTCCAATTTTGGCGGATTCCGGCTATCAGGGCCTTCAAAATGAGCATTCAGCTGCGGTAATTTTACCGAAGAAAAAACCGAAAAATGGCTCTCTATCTGCTTCCGAGCAAGCTCGCAATACCAAACTTGCGCGCTGCCGGATCGCTATTGAACACACCTTCGCACACCTCAAAAAGTGGAACATCCTGGCCGCGCGTTACCGCGGCCACCTCGATTCCTATCCCCAAATTTTCCAATCCATCGCTGGGATTTATAACCTCTCCAGAGCTAGATAACACAAGCACAACCATCAAATTCTGTTAGCTATCTCTTATCCTCAGACTTTTGCAGGACGTCTATTCTTTATTATTTTTTCTAAAAAATTTTCTTTTTTTCAAAAAACAAAAAATCTTGGTACAAAAATTTAGCAGTATGTGGAAAAAATTTCCTACCTTACCGGTCGTATAAGTAGGAAAATTTTTCACATAGGAAATTTTTTCTAGGTTAAATTTTTGAAAGCCCTTAAATTTCGATAAAAACAAAAAAGAGGACTTTTGTCCTCTTTTGCCAACCCAAATTATATTTTTTACTTAACAGGTGTAAATTGTGGCTTCAAATCAAGTTTTATGTCTTCTTTGTCCCAATTTTCAATAACATTTTTCAAGCTTGGTAACTTTTCTACATTAAACAAATTTTTAGGAATAAATGTCCAATGAACAATGATAGCTTTTTTCTTTTGATTGATTGCTACATTTCCACAATTGGCGTTTCTTGCTGGATCATAATAAGACACAAACCAACCTTCTGCAATTTGATTCATGTCGACAATTTTAAAACGAGCACTATTCCCACTTAAATAAACTGTATCATGAAAACTCATTCCTTGTTCAACTAAGCTATTTATACCAATTTGACCAGCTATAGCTTCTAAATTTTTAGCATTATAAACACCGCTTGAAATGTAAGTAAATCTATTTTTAACCATATGATCCATGGACCATGTATGCGTAAAATAATTACATTCTGCTTGTTCTAATTTACAAAAAGCCTTGTAAACTTCCACATCATCAATTCCAGCAAGCACTTGTTTTATGGTTTCGGGAACGTCCGCTATCGACATTTCTTTTTCTGAAATATGTGCTTCTGACCATGTAGATTTTTGACCACCTGCGTTATAATGAAAAACAATAGGAAACGGAGAAGTAGCCGACTGACATCTAAAGTCATTTTCACCGTAATCTCCACTCCAAAGATCATATCCTCTCCAGGCTAAAGCATTTGAAATGAAAGCAGTGGACATTAAACTAACAAGTGCAATATTTTTTATATTCATAACAGAATGTGATATTTGTAGTTTCAAAAAAGTCAAGTCTTATGTGTGGTTTTTTCACAAACTTACAAACCTTCCTTGTTGGGTTGGGCATACAAATTAGGGAAAGGTATACCCGTAAACAATTTTTGAGGTTCGCATAATAAGTAAGTGGCACAACATTGCCAAAACTCTTTTAAGGTACGAGAACGACGCATAGTTTGTAAAAAAGTTCCTTGAGAATCAATTGCCAAGCCAATATAATTAGCAAAACGCTTAAGTACTCCAAGCGCAGTTAATTCTTTTTTTGCGTTTAGTTCGAATGTACAATAAAGGGTTTCTAGATAGCTAAAAACTTCTGAAAAAAGCGGATATAGTATCGGCAAATCATTTTGAAATTGCTGCCATTGCTTAAAAATCCATGGATTAATCAAAGCTCCACGCCCTATCATAAGTCCGTGGCAATGTGTTGAATCAAGCACATTTTCCATGACCGAAATTGAATGTATATCGCCATTGGCTAAAATAGGGAAAGGACAATGTCGAACCGCTTGTTGAGTGAAATTATGACGTGCTTGACCTTTATAAAGCTCAGAAACTGTTCTCGCATGTAAAGTTGCTAGATCGACTTGAGCTTCGGTTAAAATACTTAGAATCGTTTCAAAATCTTTATCGGAATCAAAACCGATACGAAATTTTACACTAAGTGGCTTTGTGCAAGTTTGTCGTAACCCTAAAAGTAAAGATCTCAAAAGAGGTAAGTCTCGCAACAAACCACCTCCAGCTTGCTTTTTAAAAATTTTAGGAACGGGACAGCCTACATTAAAGTCAATTCCTGCAATTGGATACTGTTCTAAAATACGTATACTTGCCTCTAAGGCCTTTAAATCGTTTCCCATAAGCTGGACCCACAAGGGTCGACCTTCCACAGCTGCAAGCGCTTCTTCTATCCACGCACTTTCAATAACATAATGCTCATGAACCCGAACAAATTCACTGAAATAAGCATCTGGAGCTCCATAACGATTGAGTAAGCGCCAAAAAGGAGCTTGTGTTAAGGCACGCATAGGGGCCAATGCAGTTCCTTTTTTAGGGAAAATCATAATCACTAAGCCGTTTTAAAGCTTTTTAATACATCCGAAACATCTGTCAATCGAGACCACAACTCAGGATCCACTTTAATCGGTTTTTGCATCGTCAATGACAATAAAATAGCATCACTAGGACGCACATCCATTTCGACCAAACGATCTGGAGACCCTTTTTGCAGGCAAACAACACGTGCAAAAAACACGTTATCCTTCATGTCATAAATAACAATACTTTGAACAGAAATATCGAAACCAAAAAGAATATATTTTACGAAATCAAACGTCAAAGGACGCTTAGGAGCCTGTTTAGAGAAAACAAATTGAATTTGTTCCCCCATGAGGAGATCGACATACATAATAAAGGTCTTCTGATCGTTTCCCAAAAAAAGACCTGTTCCCGAAGGGGTAGCAACGACTTGTTTTAATTCAACCTCTGTTGTAGCTATTTTCATATCATTGAACCTTTGTCCAGCCACGTCCAGGTTTTTGCGGACGAATAGTGCTTCCATCGGAACGTTCAATTAACAAATTATTGCCTTCCGAATAAGAAATTTGTAAAACATCTTCCTTGGAAATAGGACGCCGTTCATCTTTATTAAGTGTTCCTGCAAATAAACGTTTTTTATCTTTTTCTTGTCGCACAAAAACTTGGACTGTATCCAATGCCACCAAAGTGATTTCTTCGTATTTAGGCTCTTTGGTAGCAGAAACATATAAAGTTTCATTTTCCCAAGAAGTTGTTACAGATTTTTCTTCTTTCTTAAAATGATTAAGCATTAAGCAAACAATTCCTAAAAAAATGCTTATAGCAACAATCCAAATCAGTTTTTTAAAATAAACAAATTGGAAAATCGGCTTAACATATTTTGCAGAACTTTCTTGGAGGTCTAAATTTGAAATTTGAGGACCCGTAGCATCTGTTTTTTCTTCTAAACTTTCAATTCTCAAATGTCCTAAAGAAATCCGATTAGACGCTTGTTCGTCATTGTGAATAGCCTCATATTCCGACAAAATAGCATTCTCATTTAATTTTAAAAATCGCACATAAGAACGTAAAAAACCTTTTGCGTATACAGCCGGAAGCTTACTATCAAATTCATTGGCCTCAAATTTTATAATCCAATCTTTACGAATTTTCAATTTATCCGAAACTTCATCCAATGATAAACCTATCCGCTGCCGTGCTTGCTGTAAACGTTCTCCTATAGTCTGCTGCATATATAAAAAAATAAACACTATTCTTAAAACTGCAAGTTTTTATTAGATGTCATTGCTGATTCAAACTTGAAGTGCAACCCGAGAGGTAAAAGGTTGCGAAAAAATGTTTGTACTTTGTATTTCCTGCTTGTACTTTCTTTTTATAAAACACTTTCCCTGTTTAAGCTTCAAATGGAAGCGATTTTTGGGTTAAATAATCGGCAATCAGGTGCTCCAAGGTCTCACTATCGTTAGCAAATAGGCGGATACCTTCAGCTAATTTTTCGGTAGCCATAGGATCTGCATTTAAGTGCCAACGAAAGTCTTTTTCAGTAATAGCTGGAGCAGGAGGAATCGTTTCTGTTGATGAAAGTTTCCGGGTAATGGATTCTTCTGATTTGCTTAATGCCTCAAGTAATTTAGGAGAAATGGTCAAACGATCACAACCTGCCAAGGCGATTACTTGTTCTAAGGTTCGGAAGCTGGCTCCCATGATTTCTGTCGGATATCCTTGAGATTTCAAGGTTTTAAAAATCGTTTTTACGGAACTTACACCGGGGTCTTCGGGTAAAGTAGCGAGTAAATCCTTTGCCTTATACCAATCATAGATACGGCCGACAAAGGGTGAAATTAGTGTTACGCCTGCTTGGGCACAGGCCAAGGCTTGTACAGGGTTGAAAATAAGAGTTACGTTACAAGCGATACCTTGTGTTTCCAGGATTTTAGCTGCTTGAATCCCTTCCCAAGTTGCTGCGATTTTTACCAATAAACGTTTAGGATCGATAGCTTTTGTTTTAAACGCTTGGATCAAAGTGAGGGCGTTGTTGACCGTAGCTTCAGTATCGAATGAAAGTCTTGCGTCGACTTCGATAGAAAGGCGTCCTGGAATTTCTTTCAAAATCTTTTCGCCCATAATAACTGAACAAGCCATCCATACAGCTTGTAGGGTAGGGGACTTGCCACTTTGTTCTTTTGCAAACACATAAGCCTCTTCAATCGGTTCGCAAGTTTCTTGAAAAGCTTTTAAAATAAGCGTAGGATTGGTGGTTGCCTCTTCAGGTTTAAATTGAATAATTTCATTTAAATTGCCTGTATCGGCAACAATATGCGTCCATTGTTTAAGTTGAGAAAGGGTATTATTCATGATGTTTTAAAAGTTGAAGTAAAAAGAATTCCAAAGCTTGAACGGCTCCAAAATTAACTTCTGTACGTTTATAACAGGTTTCTAAAACTTGAATCCATTGATAAAATAAACTTGGATTGGGATTAAATTTCCCAGAATGAAATAGGGTGCTTAAAGCGATTTCTATCTGCTGAAAAGCTTCTTGTATGAGTTGCTTTTCGTAACCTGCTTTCTGGGCTTCCAATTCTTCTTCACTTAAGTCTTCAGAATTTGTTTTTAAATGAGCTTGTTGTTGCGTTAGATAAGCTTGAAAGCGATATAAAAGTCCGTAAATCTGTAAGGGATTTAAGGCTTTTCCTGTTTTTAAGTACAAAACAACTTTCTCCTTAAAAGCTTCCAACCAGGGTTCTAAGGCCTCTTCTTGGGAATTCATGGCAGATGCTTTTACGCGAATCCACCAACAACGACTTCGAAGGGTAGGAAGTACATAATAAGGCTTTGTGGTAATCAAAAAAATAGAAGTATTCGGACTCGGTTCTTCAAGCGTTTTGAGCATTGCATTTGCGGCAGAAGTATGCAGTCGATCGGCCTCTACAAGTCCAAATACTTTATGGCCTCCTTGCTGTGCACTCATGTAAACTTCGCGATTAAGCGCACGTAAAGCATCCACTTGTATTTGTCTCATTTTATTAGTGGGACGAATACAGTGAAAGTCGGGGTGCTGCTCAAGAACGTCCGATGATGTTTGTAGCAATCGTGCGGCCCAATCTTTAAAAAATTGAAGAAGTGATGCCAAATCAGTCCCTGTAAGCAAGACGCTTTGTGGAACTTTATTGAGAAAAACGTTTTCGTTCATTTATTTAAAAAACGTGTTTGTACTGCCTCCCAAATAGCATCTGCAACTTTTTGAACCCCTTGAGCGCCATCCACAAGGACTAAACGTTCCGGAAATTCTTTCGCCAAATAAAGATAACCTTCGCGTACAGCCGAGTAAAATTCTATACTTTCTTTTTCGATACGATCTGGAATGCTGTTTTTACGACGTTGAACACGCAACAAACTTTCTTCGGCTGGAATATCAATAACAATCGTTAAATCGGGCATTAGGTTGCCAACTGCGAATTGATTGATGGCTTTAACTGGACCGTCCGCTAATTGGCGTGCAACACCTTGATAAACGGTTGTGGAGTCTAAGAAACGGTCACAGAGGATAAATTTCCCAAGATCTAATTCCGGAACAATAACTTCACGCACTAATTGCGCCCGACTTGCAGCAAACAAAAGCAATTCCGTTTCTGGGCAAATGGAGGTTTCTTCATCGCTACCGATTAAGATATGTCGTATTTTTTCTCCAACAGAGGTTCCTCCGGGTTCACGTGTTACCAAAATTTCTTGATTTGCCTTTTGTAAACGCTCTGAAAGCATGCTGATTTGCGTTGTTTTTCCGCAACCCTCGCAACCTTCAAATGTGATAAAAACACCTCTTTTCTTCATTCTAACTCCTTCCCTTTATAAAATTCATTCCACAACGCACTCACCTGTTCTTTAGAAGGTGTATGGCCTTTTTCAATGTAAAGCACAGAAGTAATATGCCCTAATTGCAAACATTGTGCAAGCGATAAATGCATCAAAACACCACCGAGAAAACCACCATTAAAGTGATCTCCGCTACCCGTCAAACAGGTTAGTTGGTGTGCCTTCAATGCGGGCACAAAAGCAATTTCCTCATTGCAAGCCGCAACAGCACCCTCGGAACAATGTACGATCAAACCATTAATCTGCAGACGTTCTTTGAGGTCTTTGAGCCAACCTGCATAAGACTCTGTTTCAAGCCGATTAGGTGGTTCTGGTTTTCCTAAAAGTTTTCCGATAAAACGAATTTCAGAACGATTTACACCAAGATAAACATGAGATTTAGACTGGAATTTCGGTAATAACTCCAATAAATGTCGACAGTCTTCATAGGTGCGTTTTGCAGGATCTGCTAAATCAAAAAAGCAAATACGTTCTTTATTTTCACTTAATTTAGGCCAAATGTTTTCTAAAATGTTTTCAAAAATTTCCGACAAATGCAGTAACATCGTCCAATTTTGAAAGCAGATAAGGTCGGATTGAGAAAATTGTGAAATTAAACTTGTTTCGCTAATGACTTCAGTAAGACCTTGATACGTTACTGCTTCCATTGGACTGGTATGTCCTAAAAGTAGCTTTCCGTCTGAAAATTCTAGTGCTTGTGTTTCACCGAAAGCACCTAATGTCGTTGCTTCAACCTTTTGTGTAAATTCTTCAAAAACTGGATGTATAGGTTTACCTAAAGTACCTATATAGTGAACATTTATCCCAAAATTTACTAGTGTGTTTGCCAATAAAGGGCCATTGCCGCCCATCTTTTCTTGCTTGAGATAAAGTTCAATATTAAGATTAGACTGGCTGGCACTTTGAATCTTTTCCCCAAATTCCGTAAGGGTTTCAAAACCTTCAAACGCATTACCACTACCTTTACGTAGCTTAACCGGCACAACCAACTTGTCTACAAACCCATCGAAACCTACCCAGGCTTTCTTGTTACTCAAACTTCCTTGCATGCATTAAGTATATCAAGAAATGGAAATCTTTTCAAATAAAAAATTGAAAAAATTTAGCTTGGGTTTTGTAATAAGCTTACAAAGAATTCTCTTCCTGACCGATAAATTGAGGAATATCGGCAATAGGTACATTATGTTCCGTTTGCTGGTGGGTATTCTTTATTTGTACAGTGTTTTTCAAGAATTCTTCGTGTGCACAGATAATGATAAATTTGGGATTTTCATTATAAGCCTTTTTGAGCTGCTTCGATAAGGATTTCGTTTCTCCCAATAAGTAACTAACACGATGGTTCTTCTGACGCAATTCTTGAGTCAATTGTAGGGCAAATGCGCGCTCAGTTTCTTCAAATACCACAAAACAGTCGCAAGGAGAGGGTAGGGTAGGGAGAAGATTTTGCTTCGTAAGCAGATCGGTTAAGGTAACATCTCCAGCGGCAAAACCAACTGCAGACATGGCATGTCCCGTTAATTTTTCAAAAAGTTCGTCATAGCGGCCGCCGCCTGCAAGCGCACGTCCTTGTTCACTTTTTTCAAATACTTCAAACACAAACCCTGTATAATAAGCAAGGCCACGAACAATGCTTAGATCAATTTGTACGTAATCCTGGCACCCAAGAAGTTCTAATTCCTTAAGCAGCAGTTGCCATTCCTTTAAACGTGCCAATAAGCGCTCGTGGTTTGTTGGAATTGCGTTTTCTTCAAAACAGGCTTGGATCGCTTCCAGAGTCTTGCAATTACGTAAAACTTCAGTTTGTTGAAAAAATTGTTCTGCAGAAACCGATTCAGGGAGCAGTGTTGCCAGATCTTTTTCGATTGCTTCATGCGAACGACGTTCCCATTTATCAAATAAATTAAGAATTTTTGCTTGTGTGTCTGGATCCGAAATCTCGAATTTTTCTAGCCAGAGCATCCATAATTGACGGTCACTTAGACGAACATAAAAGTGTTGCTGATTGAGCCCAAAAAACTTAAAACTTTCAATAGCCAGAGCGATTAATTCTGCATCGGCTGTGTAACTTGTCTCGCCAACAATATCGACATTAAACTGATAGAAAGAACGCAAACGACCTTTTTGAGGACGTTCATAGCGAAAATTTTCTGTTATGTTAAACCATTTCGTTGGACGCTTTAAGGTGGCGATTTGACTGCCTAAAATGCGGACTAGCGAAGGCGTCATTTCCGGACGTAAGGCAATTTTACGTTTCCCCTTGTCCTCGAATGCAAATAATTGTTCTGCTATTTCATCACCTGATTTTTTAATAAAAAGTTCCAAGGATTCGAGAATGGGACCATCAAATTCTTCAAAACAAAAATGGTTTGCAACACGCCTCCAGCCTTTAAAAATGTAGTTACGGTAAGCACATGCTTTTGGAGTAAAATCCCTAAAACCAGGTAATAATTCTGTCATAGGCAATTATTTGATGACTTTTATCGACGATTTACAAGCCTTTTAATTTAAAACTTGATAGAGGAAATTAGGTCCACCATAAAATTTTCTTGGTGGCGCAAAATTCTTGCTTGAAAAATTGGTCTAGAAAGAGGTAGTGCGTTTGTCTTTTTAAAGAACCATTGGGGAGTAGGGTAGACATTTCGCCTCCAGTCCAATAAATAATCGTTGACGATTTGTTTTTTAAATAATGACGCGTCATTTGGATAAACTCAACAAATGCAGTCACGCCACGTCCTACAATACCATCATACTTTTCTTTTGTGTTTTCTAATCGCTCCCATTGTGTACGAACATTTTTCAATTGCAGGGCCTTTGACATGGCTTCAACCGCTTCAATTTTCTTATGTGTCGCATCTAACAAGGTAAACTGTTTATCTGGAAAAAGAATTGCAAGCGGAATACCCGGAATGCCTCCACCTGTTCCTACGTCTAAAATCGTCTTTAGGGGTTCAAAACAGCGCAATGTAATAGCAGGTAGCGCTGGTAAAATGTGTTTTTCAAATAAAAATTCTGTATCTTTTCTAGAGATTAGATTAACCTTTTCATTCCACTCAAGAAGCAGATCTTTATAATGATGCAGTTGCTGCCATTGAAGCTCTGTAACTTGTGGAAGAAAAGGTTTAAATCTATCCATTAAACAGACGTTTTCTCATTGCGAATTTCAGAAACGCAAGCATGAAAGATAACATTTTTTGGCAATAGCGTAATTTCATAAGGATGAAATAAACGTTTTGCAAACAATTGTGAACCTTCACGTAATACCTTTCTGAGATAAAATTCGGTATCTTGCTCCAATAAAACAATCTTGCCGTCTTCAAAATCATTTGATTGTAAACGATTCATAAGAAGCAGGCCTTCTTCCCCAAACACCTGAGTACATGCTGCGGGTGCTGGCAAAGCAAATGAATGTTCATTGAAGTTACGTTCCGTTTTTATCCAACGATGTAATTCATTTGAAACGTCTGCGTCATTATATAACCATCCTTTCAAATGTCTCCAATTGATAATCGGTAGAATACAACCTCGAGTAGAAAAACCCAAATTATTAGGAGTGAGTACCTCAAATCCCAATAACTGTTCCAAACTAACTTCGAAAAACTGCGCTATAGCAACTAAAGTGTTGATGCGCGGATCTGTTGTATGGCCCGACAACAATCGATTAACCGTTGTTTGCGGTAAGTTAACACCTCGACATAAATCGGCTTCACTCATTTTGGCGCAAGCCATGAGCTGCCTTATATTTTTCCCGATAGGGAAATTTATTACGTCATCACCTCCACTGCTCGACTCTAAAACCATTCTTAAAGATTAAACATGATTTGATATAAAAAGTAAAGTTTTTTATTTAATTTCTAGTAATTTTTGAGTATTTTTTTGCAAAAGCCGCATAAATACTAGAAAAAATACACCTCTTTTGGTTTTTGACTTGTTTTTCGCTCTGTGTTGCACACAAAAACTTATAATTTTAAGTTTTTATGTATATTTGGGTGGGATTTTTCTCAAAAAACATTTAAAAAGTATTATTTTTTTAAAAAAGTATTATTTTTTAGTTGATTTCTATAAAAACATGTCCACAATATGTATTAGTTTTTGTGGTAAGTAAGGCCTTGATGTATGCAAGGTGTTCGTTAAAAGCAAAGAGTGTCCTACAGTGGGTGCGTAGATTTAGCAAGTGGTCTACGCACCCCGTTTTATTATTTAGTAAAGATTTTCTAAGTGTTGAAGGCAGGTTTTTACCATTTTAGTTGTATACCAATTGTTTTAAATACGTTTGGTGGTACTTAATTAGAGAGATAAGTTTGCTACAAAACGATAAGGTTTTTCTCGCCAAATGGGTCCGGCATAATCAATACCAATACGAGGGCTTGCTTTAATTGTATAGGTTTGTATAGCGGGAGCAATCCAAAGATCTGTTTGAGGATGACAAAGTTGATTATTAAAATCTCGATGGATTGAAAGCGCTCGCGTCAATCGTCCTGGACCTTGAATGCCTTCAATCGTGCGAATGAGAACGGCGCTGGGTTGGTTTTCAGGACCTGTAACGATATTGAGCATAGAATGCATACCATAACAAAGATAGATATACCAATGGCCTGCTGGTCCAAACATAGGAGCATTCCGTTGTGTTTTCCCGAAACGTGCATGCGATGCTAAATCTTCACTACCTAGATAAGCTTCTGTTTCTAGAATAGGAAATGCGAGTATCTTTTCATTAAGTTTGCGACATAGCAAACAACCTATGAGTTCTTGAGCGACAACAATCGCAGATCGTTCAAAAAATGATTCTGGCAAAAAGGGGTTCATCATGTAGCTTATTTTCTTTCAAACGATAGAATTAAAAAATTTTTTACAGCTAAAAACAAGCATCAATTCTCATAAAGAAGTATATTGTGAATAACTTGTAAAAAACTTCATCTTGCATTCCTATAAAAAATAGGATTTTATTATTCTCATGTCAAAAAAGTGTTGCTTCCATTTTTTAAAAAAGTTTTTAATAGGTTCAAAAAGTGTGTAGTTTATCAGGAATAATGCAGATGGTTCAATTTTTTGAACACTATTGGGGATTTAATTTAAATCGTTTTACTTAAGGAATAAGATCGCTTGGTAGTAATTGTGAACAACTTGTGCGTTTTATGATACAGAATACACCCATACTTGAACTTTGGAAGGCTTTACAGGAACAATTAAAGGTAGTTTTCTCAAACGATATTTTTAATACTTGGTTCAAGCCTTTAGAGTGTGATCCGGAAGCTCCTGAGGGTAAGATGATTCTTCTTACGAGTAACGAGTTTGCAACACTTTGGTTGCAAAACAACTACCAAGAAATTTTGGAAAAAAAGCTGGCTCAATTAACGGAACATCCACTTGTGTTAGAGTTTAAGACCCACGAAACAAAGGTTTCGGCAACAGCACCGCAAGCGGCTATTACGACAAAACCTGTTGCAAAGGCAATAAAAACCGCAAATGCTTCAGGCCAGTTAACTTCGGGACAAGGGTTGAGTCCGCAAAATACCTTTGAGAATTTTATTGTAGGGGCCGGTAGTCAATTGGCACATGCTGCAGCTGTAGCCGTAGCAAATGCTCCTGGACGAGCTTATAATCCTTTATTTCTCTACGGAAATACGGGATTGGGTAAAACACACTTGATGCAGGCTGTAGGACATCATGTCTTAAAGAATCAGCCCAATGCTAAAGTTATTTATATTACGACAGAACGTTTTACGAATGACTTTATTTATGCTATTCAAGAAAATCAGTTATCAAAGTTCAGGAAAAAATATCGCGGAGCTGATGTTTTGCTCATTGACGATATTCACTTTTTAGCCGGAAAAGAGCGCATACAAGAAGAATTTTTCCATACATTTAACGAACTTTTTGAATCGCAGCGCCAGATTTTCTTATGTAGTGATCGGCCTGCTTCTGAAATTGCTAAACTGGAAAATCGTCTTGTTTCTCGTTTTCAATGGGGTTTGGTGTGTGATATCCAGCCACCGGATTTTGAGACGCGTGTCGCGATTCTTACCAAAAAAGCACAGTCAATGAACCTTGTCTTAGAGACGGATGTTATCGATTTCCTAGCCGAACGTGTTACAAAAAATGTACGGCGTATGGAGGGTGCATTAAATCGCATTTTAGGGTATCAGAAGCTTTTGCACACGACGGCTTTATCGGTAGAAAAAGTAGAAAGCATGCTACAAGATATTTTGCAAGAAGAGTTAGCTGCCCAAGTAACGATAGAAGACATTCAGAAAGGTATTTGTGATTTTTATCATTTATCGCTTGCCGATCTTTTGAGTAAAAAACGTCCGGCCAATATCGCATTTCCTCGACAAGTGGCAATGTACTTATGTCGTATTCTAACGCCAGCGTCTTTACAAGAAATTGGGATTGCCTTTGGAGGTAGAGATCATGGAACGGTTATCCATGCTTGCAAAAGCGTTGAGAATGCCTTACAACAAGAGCCGACAACCAAGCGAACCTTACAATTTTTACAACAGAAATTAAGCAGTAAACAATGAATTACAAAGATTTTTCAGAAGAACAAGTGCAGCAATTACAACAGTGGGTCTCAGAGATTCAATCGGTGAGTGAATTGCAGACAAAAATTAATGCGAGTTTTAACACCCATTTGACCTATTTAGAAGTACGTTTTTTATTAGATGATCTTCAATTAGAATTGAAGAAAAAAGAGACGCAAGTTGATGCAGAAGGTGACCAAGCCGATTCAAAGCCTGCAGTACCAAGTGATGATGGTGTACAGGTACAAGTTGATCCGGTTACGCGTCCTGGAATGATTTTTAATGGAAATGTGCGTTTTTCGGATGAGCAATCAGCTTCTTGGGGGTTGGATCAATTCGGTCGTATATCGCTGAAGCCCGAGCAAGAAGGCTATAAACCTTCGCAAGCAGACATTGCGCAATTTCAAGCCTTATTGCAACAACAACTCAGCGAACTTTCGCAGAAAAAAGCTTTTGGATTATAACGATGAAAGTTTATTTAGATCTTCTTAGAAAAGTTTTGAATGAAGGGGAGGAACGGATAGACCGTACAGGCGTCGGTACAACGAGCATATTTGGTACGCAAATCCGTGTCGATATTTCAGAAAAATTCCCTTTGCTTACAACCAAAAAAGTACATTTTAAGTCTATTGCCTACGAACTTCTTTGGTTTTTAAAAGGTGAAACCAATATTCAATATTTACAAGATCATGGGGTTCGTATTTGGAATGAATGGGCAGATGCGGAAGGTAATTTAGGGCCTGTTTATGGAGCTCAATGGCGCCATTGGAAATGTGCCGATGGACGTGTTGTTGACCAAATTAAACAACTCATAGAAGGGATAAAAACTAATCCTTTTGGTCGGAGACATATCGTTTCTGCTTGGAATGTCGGCGAGATTGACAAAATGGCTTTACCCCCTTGTCATTCCTTTTTCCAATTTTATGTTAGTACGAAGGGTACTTTAAGTTGTCAACTCTATCAACGCAGTGGTGACTTATTTTTAGGGGTTCCTTTCAATATTGCATCTTATTCATTACTGACTTATATGGTTGCCCAAGTTTGCGGATTGAAACCAGGCACGTTTGTACATACTTTAGGTGATGCCCATATTTACAATAATCATCGTGAACAAGTAGAATTACAACTTTCTCGTGAACCTAAAGAATTGCCTACCTTGCAATTAGATAGTACGATAAAGTCGATTGATGATTTTACCTTTGAGTCGTTTACGATCAACGATTACGACCCTTATCCAACGATTAAAGCGGATGTTGCTGTCTGATAAAAAAACTTCTTTCAAGGCGATTGCGGCGATGTCCATCAACCGTGTTATTGGTTGTCGGCAGCAATTGCCTTGGCATATTCCTGAAGAATTGAAGTGGTTTAAGCAAGTTACCTTAAATCAAACCTTGCTTATGGGCCGCAAAACCTTTGAGTCGATGGGATGTCGTCCTTTACCACAACGCAAGACGTATGTGCTTACCAGAAATCACGTAAGTTTTCAAGGAGTAGAGGTCATTCATTCGCCTGAAGAGCTTTATGGTTTAGGGGGAACGGTATGGGTATGTGGTGGTGCGCACGTTTATGAGCAATTGTTGCCGATTTGTGATGAGCTTATTTTGTCTATTATTCCGCAGACAATAGAAGGAGATGCGTTTTTCCCATCATTCGAATCTTACTTTAAGTTGAATTCGATTTTAAAACAGACAGATGCTTTCGAAGTTCAATCTTGGGTAAAAAACGAAGAAAATTAGTTTGTTTTAATTTAAATTAAAATATGCTTGATTTTTGTTGATTGCCTCTTTACAACTTTGGTGCGGTTACAGTGTTTTTTTTAACAGTGTAAACATTTATTTAATGAAATTTATTTAAGACAAGGAGGTCAATTATTACTATGTATGATAAGAAATCACTAAAGGCAGAAGAATTTATTAATCACGAAGAAATTCTTAGAACTTTAGACTATGCTGAAAAAAACAAAGATAATCTGGATTTAATCAACAAAATCTTAGAGAAAGCTCGTCCTGTTAGAAAAGGCAATGAAACCCATTGTACAGGCCTTACACATGAGGAAGCAAGTGTTCTTTTAGCTAATAATAGTAAAGAAGTTACAGATAAGATTTATGCGCTCGCTGAAGAAATAAAAGAAGCCTTTTATGGTGATCGAATTGTAATTTTTGCTCCTCTTTATCTCTCAAATTATTGTGTTAATGGTTGTGTTTATTGTCCGTATCACTATCAAAATAAGAGTATTCCAAGAAAAAAACTTACTCAGGAAGAAGTTGCACGCGAGGTAATTGCTCTTCAGGATATGGGGCACAAACGATTGGCGATTGAATCAGGTGAAGATCCCGTTAATAATCCAATTGAATACATTTTGGAATGTATTAAGACTATTTATTCGATCAAGCATAAGAATGGTGCTATTCGTCGTGTAAACGTAAATATTGCTGCAACGACGGTTGAAAACTATAGAAAATTAAAAGAAGCAGAGATTGGGACTTATATTTTATTCCAAGAAACCTACCATAAAGAGTCTTACGAAAAGTTGCATCCAAAAGGTCCTAAACACCATTACGCTTATCATACGGAAGCGATGGATAGAGCGATGGAAGGTGGTATTGATGACGTTGGATTGGGTGTTTTGTTTGGTCTAGAACGTTATAAATACGAATTTGCGGGTCTTTTAATGCATGCGGAACACTTGGAAGCTGTTCATGGTGTGGGTCCTCATACGATCTCGGTTCCAAGAATTAAAAATGCCGATGATATTGATGCTAAGCAATTTTCGAATGGAATCGATGACGAAACCTTTGCCAAAATTGTTGCTTTAATCAGAATTGCTGTTCCTTACACGGGTATTATCATTTCAACGCGAGAATCTCAAAGTGTTCGTGAAAGATTATTGCAATTAGGTGTTTCTCAAATTTCAGGTGCTTCTAGAACATCTGTTGGTGGCTATACGGAAAAAGAAAGACCGTGTGATACCGAACAATTTGATGTATCCGATCAAAGAACTTTGGACGAAGTGATTAGATGGTTGATGCAGCTTGGCAAAATTCCTTCCTTCTGTACAGCTTGTTATCGTGAAGGAAGGACAGGGGAACGTTTTATGTCACTCTGTAAGACCGGGCTTATTCAGAACTGCTGTCAGCCGAATGCGCTTATTACTTTGAAAGAGTTTTTAGTGGATTATGCATCCGAAGAAACAAGAAAAATTGGTGAACCGTTCATTCAAAAAGAATTGGCTAAAATTCCTAATGAAAATTTGAAAGCCAGTTTAGCTAAAAAGCTGGTTGCGATTGAGGCTGGCAATCGCGATTTTCGTTATTAATTCTTGCTGGATAAGGAAACATAAAGTAGGGTAGTAAGCATGCAACACGTTCTTAAATCAGAAAGGCCGCATATTTCCTTTTTTGGTTGCACCAATAGCGGTAAATCTTCGTTGGTTAACGCTATTACAAATCAGCAATTGTCGGTTGTATCGGATATTAAAGGTACCACTACGGACCCTGTTTTGAAGTCGATGGAAATTCTTCCGCTTGGGCCTGTCGTAATCATTGATACCGCAGGCGTAAATGATGTGGGGGAATTAGGTAGACTCCGAATTGAGAAAACGAAACAAATTCTGGACAAAACAGATATTGCTGTTTTAGTTGTGGATTCAACTATAGGGGAAACTGATTCTGATAAAGAATTTAGAGCGGAATTTGAAAAAAGAAAGCTTCCTTATATTGTTGTTTATAACAAATCTGATATCAATTCAGGTAGTTTTTCCTTATCCAGACCTGAAGCCTTAATTGTTAGTGCTTTGACAGGGGAGGGGGTTCATGCCTTAAAAGAAAAACTTGGGCATATCATACAAGAAAGCAAACAAGAAAAGTTTATTATTAAGGATAAACTTAATGCTGGTGATACGATTGTTATGGTTATTCCCATTGATGAATCTGCTCCTAAAGGAAGAATCATTTTGCCGCAACAAAACATTTTGAGAGAGATCTTAGATGCGCAAGCAATTGCTATTTGTTGTCAGCCAGATGAACTTCCTCAGGTTTTAAAGGCCCTTACCCCAAAGTTTGTCATTACCGATTCCCAAGTTTTTAATAAGGTCAAAGATGTGGTTCCTGAGACAATGATTTTAACATCTTTTTCCATTTTGATGGCTAATTATAAAGGAGAGTTAGATTTATTATTAGCAGGGGCTAGCAAACTCTCTGCGTTAAAAAATGGGGATAGAATTTTAATTTCCGAGAGTTGTACCCATCATAGACAATGCAATGATATTGGAACCGTAAAATTACCAAAATGGATCAAGCAATTTACGGGAAAGGAACTTAGTTTTGAGTTTACGCAAGGGAGTGAATTTCCACAAGACTTGAGCGATTATGCGCTTATTGTTCATTGTGGAGGATGCATGTCTAATGAAGCGGAAATACGGTCGCGTTTCAATAGGGCTATCGAACAGAATGTTCCTATCGTTAATTATGGTATGGCAATTGCCTACATGAATGGAATATTAAAACGTTCGATGGAAATTTATAAGGATAGGTTTAATAATCTTTTTGGGACTTCTAATGAATAAGCAAGAAATAATAGCTTTTTTACGAGATAATTCCCAAAATAATTGGCTTTTTAAAGAAGCCGATAGGGTACGTCGGGAAAGAGTAGGAGATGCAATCCATTTACGCGCTTTAATTGAGTTTTCGAATATTTGTAAGCGCCATTGTAAATATTGTGGAATTCGTGCTGGGAATACAACAACAGAACGGTACCGACTGGAAAAAGAAGCTATTTTGGCTTTGGCGAAAAAAGCTGTTGATCTCGGTTATCGGACGATTGTGCTTCAATCCGGCGAGGATGACAATTACTATTCCGATAAATTATGTGATATTATCCGCGAAATAAAAGCCTTTGATGTTGCTGTAACACTGAGTATTGGTGAAAAAACTTTTGAGGACTATAAAGCTTATCGTGAGGCGGGTGCAGATCGATTTCTTCTAAGAATCGAAACAACAGATAGGCATTTGTATGAAAGTATGCATCCTCATGCAAGTTTTGACAATCGTGTTCGTTGTCTTCAGGATTTGAAGACCCTTGGGTATGAAGTCGGTACGGGTTGCCTTGTAGGGCTTCCAGGACAAACATTAGAATCCTTGGCAGATGATATCTTGTTCTTTAAGGCATTAGATGCAGATATGATTGGAGTAGGGCCCTTCATTCCGCATGCCCAAACACCTTTAAAAGATGAAAAGCTAGGAGATTTTTGGCTTGCACTAAAGGTTATGGCGCTAACAAGAATAAACCTTCCAACGATCAATATTCCTGCAACAACTGCTATGGAAACAATCATTCCAAATGGCAGACTTATTGCTTTGCAAAGCGGTGCCAATGTTGTCATGCCAAATGTTTCAACAATCGATTGTCGTAAAAAGTACGAAATTTATCCGAATAAAGCTGGTGTAAATGATGATGAAGCTGATGTAAGAAAGCAACTGGAAGCCATGTTTGCAAGTATTGGCCGAACCATAGCAATCGATAAGGGTTTTCGGAAGAAGTAGTGGAAAACTAAGTTCTTTTATTGAATTTAAATAATTGGGTAGTTTTATTTTTTGAGGTGTAAGGGGGAACTTAATTTTATAGATTTAGTAAAAAAAGAGTTGACAGGAGTGATAATTATTTTTCATTATTTTAATCGTAACGCGGGGTGGTAGTTCAGCTGGTTAGAACGCCTGCCTGTCACGCAGGAGGTCGCGAGTTCGAGTCTCGTTCATCCCGCCATTTTCATAATACCTTTTGAGTTTCATTGAATCTACCCTAGGGTAGATTTATTGTTTGTAGGTTTTTCAATTTGTTTAAAAGTTTACAAATTTGTTTATTTTTGAATTGCAATTGTAAACTATAATTTGTTTGTTGATTATGTATTTACGGCGGCGCATTCGCTCTGAGTTAAAGGCTTAGAGAGGAAAGTCCGGACACCATAGGGCAGGATTCCTCGTGAAAGCAAGGGACAAGGTAAAACTTGGATGGCTAGTGTCACAGAAAACAAACCGCCACAAAAGTGGTAAGGGTGAAAAGGCGAGGTAAGAGCTCACCGCGCAAACAGTGATGTTTATGGCAGGATAAACCCAATCCGGTGCAAGACGAAATAGGGAGTTGAGTGGCCCGCTCGATAACTTCGGGTTCGTCGCACTCGTAAGAGAACAATGAAAATTGTTAGATAAATGAATGCGGCATTTATTGTACAGAATCTGGCTTATACGCCGTAAATACAAATTTTATTAGAGAAAAGAGTTGTGTTGAGGGTAAAAACATGGCAGTTTATAGAGTGAGCCCTCATAGTTCAAGGGATAGAACCGCGGTTTCCTAAACCGTTAATCCCAGTTCGAGTCTGGGTGCGGGCGCCATTTTTATGAAGAACGCAGGATTTATTGTTTTATGTTTTTTTACGCTTTTGGCAGGTTGTCAACATATACCCAAAAAAAAGTTTAGCATTGATACCTTATCGGCAACTTATCGTACGGAAGATAGTTTTAAGGGGATTGTAGAAGCTTTTTCGAAGCGAGAATCTAAGGGGGGACGTTGTATCTTACGAACCAATGAAGAGCAACGTGCAGGTTTTTATCTTACGGTAAAATTCAACCATGCTTTGTCTTTAATTCAGCCACACTCGAAAATACGTGTTTCTTTTATTACGCAGCATGCACTACAAGAAGTTAGCTATGAGTGGGAAATTCCAGAAGTTTCACATTCTTTAATTCTCCAAAACGAGCTTATTTTAGGTATTACGGATCATCCACAATTTTCTTCATCTACGAACGTTATTGCTTGGCAGGTTGAATTGCTGGATCTACAAGGTGCGATTTTAGCAACACAAAAAAGTTTTGCTTGGTAAGAAATGACAGAATTGTTTGCAGAAGTTCTGCCGCTTTCTGGAATTCCCAATGCGCTTGTGTATCGAAGTGAAGAGCCTATTAAAGAAGGAATTTTGGTTCGTGTTTCTATTAAAAACAAACCTCATTTAGGTTTAGTCAGTAAGGTTTATGAGGATTCGCCCGATCCTAACTTTAAATTCTTGCCCATTTTAGAACCTATTTATCCCAATCCTATTGTCAATGAAGACGGAATAAAGCTTATTCAATGGCTTACACGGTATTATGGTTGTACCACGCTGGCGGCGCTTGAAACGGCTCTACCTACACTTATTCGAAAAGGGAAACCTTTTCCGGTGAATTATTCTTTGCGAGTAACCCAATTACAGCCGAATTTCAGTGCACGTAGTAAGCAACAACAAGCTGTTTATAATTGGATTGTAGAGCATCCTAACAGTTCGTTAGAATCTTTTAAGGACGTTTTTCCAAAACAAACACAAACGTTAAATACTTTAATCGAAAAAGGTTATGTAGAACGTTTTATAGCCGAAAAAACTTGTCTAAAGGCTGGCGATACTCCTTCTACCTTTCCTTTAACGGATGAACAAAATGCTGTTTTTCAAGCCATAACGAGTCATTTAACGGATCCACAGGGATCTACGCATTTGCTTTGGGGAATTACAGGTTCAGGGAAAACAGAAATTTATCATTCACTGATTTTAAAAGCCAAA
This sequence comes from Opitutales bacterium, assembly GCA_046881885.1. GTDB lineage: Bacteria > Verrucomicrobiota > Verrucomicrobiia > Opitutales > UBA9783 > JBKSMP01. The sequence continues at coordinate 20,365 of JBKSMP010000018.1, read as the reverse complement.
ACACTTCAAAAACAGACCCTCTATTTGGTTCCAGAAATCACACTGTCTGAGCAAGCGCTTACGAAGCTTAAAAACCGTTTACAAGCCTCTGGCATTCGTATTGCTGTTTGGCATAGTCGTTTAAGCGATACGGAAAAATTGCGTACTTGGCAGCAAGCATTGTCGGGAAATATTGACGTTCTTTTAGGGACCCGTTCCGCGCTTTTTGTTCCCTTACCACACTTAGGACTCGTTATTGTTGATGAGGAACATGAGCCTTCTTACAAGCAGTCTGAGAATCCGCGTTATCATGGACGTGATCTGGCAGTTTATCGTGCTTTTGTTACGCAATCAGTTTGTGTTTTGGGAAGTGCTACACCTTCCGTGGAATCTTGGACGAATGCGCATAATGGCAAATACTTTTTACACACCCTCAAAACCAGACCTTTGGGACAAGTATTGCCGAAAGTACATTTGGTTGATATGCGTCATGAAAAACCGAATTTTGAAGGTACATTTTTGCTGTCTAATTTGTTGCGAGAAAAGATAAACGAACGCTTGGATCGAAAAGAACAAATTTTGTTATTCCTAAATCGACGCGGCTATGCTCCTTACTTGTATTGCCCAAAATGTGAAAAACGTTTAGCCTGCCCACATTGTCATACCAATCTTGTTTATCATAAAAAAGACAATCGCTTACATTGTCATTTGTGTGACTACCAAGAGCCTTTTCAAACTGTTTGTAGTACCTGTAAAACATTGTTGAAATTAAGCAGAGGGCTTGGCACACAGCGGATTGAAACCTGCCTGCAGCAATTTTATAAAAATGCGCGTATCCTACGTCTAGATACAGATGTCATTCAACAGCATCCGGATTGGTATCAAGCGATTTTAGACCATCGATATGATATTATTGTGGGCACGCAGATGCTAGCAAAAGGACTCGATTTTCCTGACCTTACACTTGTTGGTGTTATTCAAGCAGACGCGCAAGCTACTCCGGAAGATTTTCGTATTTCCGAACGTACCTTTCAGTTACTGGTTCAGGTGAGTGGTCGCGCAGGGCGTTCTAAGCATTCTGGAGAAGTCGTTGTACAATCGTTTAATCCCGATGCAATGTCTATTCGTTACGGTATTCAATACGACGCACAAAGCTTTCTTGAACAAGAATATCAATTGCGAAAACAATACGCTTATCCACCTTTTCGCCATATAATTCGCCATATTTTCCGTAGCCGTTCTGAATCTACTTTGCAATATGTTATTCAGAGGTGGTCAAATTGTCTCCAAAAAGCTTTACCTTCAACAGTTGAGCTTTTAGGACCTATAGCCCCATCTATTAGCAAAATTAACGGATTTTATCGCATGCACCTACTGCTCTTTACCCCCTCTATTCTGCAAACTCTCCCCTTGCTAAAAAACCTCCGGAACAACTTTAAAATGCCATCCTCCATCATTGATTTATGGGATGTGGACCCGATTGATTTTATGTAAAAAGGTTGTAGAGGAGAAATTTTTTGATCGTATCTTTGTTTGGGTATATAATTTGCTTTGTATCCTAAAAGATATGTCAAGAATTAGGTGAAAATTTTTATAATGCAATGATGGAGTGTTTTGAAAAACGGAACATTTAGTTCTTTGAAGGAAAGTTTTGAAAAAACTTTTGTTGACTTCCTAAAAACTTCCCAGCTATAGAATTGTTATCAAACATATACGGATTTTTAACTTGCCAGAGATTTTAAAATGCTTTCTTATAAAGGGCTATGAGTGAGAGCGAAAGTGATTTGTTTGCAATCCGTAAGGAAAAATTTGATAAGTTGTGCCAAGAAGGCAAAAATCCGTTTCGTGCGAATTGTAAACAGACGCATACCACTCAACAAATAGTAGATTTGTTTCCAGAGCTTGAGGCTAAAGGTGAACCCTTAAATGATGTCGCTATTGCTGGACGTATTGTTACTTTCCGCTTAATGGGTAAGGCTTCATTTTTAAAGCTTTTGGATCAAAAAGGTACACTGCAAGTTTACGTTACGAATAACGAAGACACAGGTATTGGTAAAGAAGCGTACAACGCCTTTAAAAAGCTAGATATTGGAGATTTTATTGGAGTAGAAGGGGAGGTTTTTAGAACCTCTACGGGAGAAATTACCGTACGTGCTAAAAAAGTTACTTTAGTTTCCAAATCTTTCCGTTCTTTGCCCGATAAGTTCCATGGTCTTAGCAATCCGGATACGATTTATCGTCAACGTTACCTCGATTTGATTGTTAATCCGGAATCTCGTGAACGTTTCTTTAAACGCTCGAATATTATCAAAGGCATTCGTGAGTTTTTGTGGGGAAGAGATTTCGTTGAGGTTGAAACCCCTATGCTTCAAGATGTTGCAGGTGGAGCAGCCGCAAGACCGTTTACAACGCACATGAATGCTTTGGATCGTGATTTCTTCTTGCGTATTTCTTTAGAATTATATCTAAAGAGGATGCTTATTGGTGGTTATGATCGTGTCTTTGAAATCGGTCGTAATTTCCGTAATGAGGGCATTTCTCGTCGCCATAACCCCGAATTTACCATGATTGAATTGTATCAGGCCTATAGCGATTATCGTGGTATGATGCAGTTGGTTTACGATCTAATTCAGTACCTCTGCAAAACAGTTATTGGTAAAACAACCTTAACAAGTTATACCGGTCAAACGATCGAATTAGGTTGTCAATGGCGAGAAGTTACTTATACCGATTGTATCTTTGAAGCAACAGGCGATAAGGATTGGTTTTCGCGTTCTCGTGAAGAAAAATTAAAGCGTTGCGAGGCCTTAGGCCTTGAAGTCAATCCGGAAGCTGAGGATTACGAAATTACCAATAATGTTTTTGAAAAATGTATCGCAATCAAGCTTATTCAGCCGACATTTGTAACACAATTGCCTAAAGAGCTATGTCCATTGGCTAAGATTAATGAAAAGGATGATCGCTATATCGATGTCTTTGAACTTTATATTAACGGCCAAGAAATCGCTCCGGCCTATTCTGAGCAAAACGATCCATTCGTGCAACGACAGATGTTCGAATTGCAGGCTGGCGAAGAGATCCAAAAAGTCGATAATGAGTTTCTAACCGCTTTGGAATACGGTATGCCTCCAGCTGGTGGAATGGGTATCGGTATCGATCGTCTTTGCATCTTATTAACCGAAGCGGATAACATTCGTGATACTTTACTTTATCCAACTTTGAAATAAGCCGTGCCTGAAACAAAAGATTCTATTGTCATTGTCCTAGCATGTGATGACCGTTATGTACGTCACGCTGCAGCAACAATGGTTGGGGGTATTAAAAATTATTTTAGGAAAAACAAATGATGAATATTTTATATACAATTTTTTTAGTAGGTTACAGTATTGGCTGCTTTTTTTCAGAAGCATTATGTTACATTAGTTATGGTGGTTTTTTAAGTGTCGCGCTTTTTCAACTTTGTAATACTACAAGCTTTAGATCTGTATTTAAACAATTTTTTAAATCAAATAAAATAGGACTTGGGGCGGTATTTATTGTTGTTATTGCTTTTGCTGGTGTATTCTATTGTGAAGCTCCACAAAGTGTCCGTTGGTTTATTTTTGGAAAATATGTCCGATTTTTATCTATAATTTTACTTATTCCAGCTTTTATTTATAACAAATTGTTGCCACGTAAGTTTATCCATTGTTTTTGTTTAGCAACACTTGCTTACTGTTTATGGTATTATTTTATTGGTGATTTTGCTATGGGTAATGTGACAATACGTCTTGTAAATCCAATACCAGCAAGTGTATTTGTGGCTTGTTGTTCGCTTTTTGCCTTGAATCTATTATTTTATTCAAAAAAATCTACAAAACTTTTTCCTTGGGTTTGGTTTTCTTTTTTCCTATACTTTTTGTTGTGTATAAATCCTGAAAAAACAGGTCCTTTAGCCTTTACCGTAGCCTTTACCGTAGCCTTGAGTAAAGCTCATTTACGTAAAATATTAATACTTGTCTTTATATCGGTTTCAGGTATCCTTTTATTTGCTTTGTATAGACCTAGCGTATTGATGCAGCGTTTCGGAATAACAAACGGAATAACAAATTTAACGAAAAGTGGTTCTGTTTCATATCGTGTAGAAATGATGAAAAATTGTTTTACTTTAATCCAAGAAAAGCCGATGGTTGGGCACGGAACAGGTAGTTTTGGGCATGAATTAAAGCAACATGGAATGACTTATATAGGTTATGGTTTTTCATATGAAAAAGGGAATCCAAGGGTTGTACGTACGGCCCATCCACATAACGAATGGTTATTTTGGTTAGTCCAATGGGGTAGTTTAGGATTTATGGCAGTATGCTTGTGGTTTGGATGGATTCTTGTTTATTTGATTAAAAATCGAAAAGTGGATTTTTGTCTTTTGATGCAGGGAATTTGTTTAAATATTACTTTTATTATGGCAGGGTGTTGTGATTGTTTTTTTCGTACAACAATCGCACAATCTTTTTATTTAATGGCGCTTTGTGCTTGTATAGGGGCTATTGAACAAAGAAAAATTAAGCCCAAACGATTATATTAATGAAAAAACATATTCAGCGTTGGGGTGTTGTTGGCGCTTTAGTGGCAAGCGTAAGCGTTGTTTGTTGTATTCGTTCATTTGATTGGGTTGATTCATCATTTACGCAAGTGTTTATACAGATTTGCGAATTAATGGGCAAAATTTTCATGAACGGGTTAAAAATGCTCGTTGTTCCTTTAATTACATCTTCGATCATTTGTGGAATTATGGGGTTTGGCTCGCAAACAGAATTTCGCCGTTTAGGACTAAAAACCTTTTTGTTTTATTTTTTGAGTTGCTGTGTTGCAGTAACGATTGGCTTAGGGGTTGTAAACTTTTTAAAACCAGGCCATACAAATCCGGAATTGGCAGCCAAAATTCTGGGGCAAGCGAATGTGCTTCCAGAAAATTTTGTAAGTTTAGGCAATGCGGAAGGATCGAAAATTTCTGAATTTTTCTTGCGTTTATTACCACCTAATATCTTAGAAGCCGCTACTGATAATGCACAGATTTTGGGGCTCATTACCTTTAGTCTTTTATTTGGGTTTTATATTGGTCGTTTGCCGCAAAATTTAAGAAAAATACAATGGGAGTTGTGGGAAGGTATTCAGCAAATTACCCGAAATATTACACGTATTATTATTGTCTTTTCACCTTTAGGAGTTTTTGGCTTGGTAACGCCAATTTTGCTTAATGCCGGTCTAGATTTGATTCGTCCGCTTTTATATTTTGTAGCGACAATTGTTTTAGGTTTCGGGATTTATTATTTTATTTTTCTCTATTTACTCTTACGATTTGTTGGTAGAATTAAGCCGCTAGCACATTATAAAGCAATGTTTCCTGTTACTTTAATGGCATTTTCGACAGCTTCTTCGGCAGCTTCATTGCCATTGGCACTTGAGAAAATTGAATCCGTAGCACAGGTTTCTTCCAAAACCGCGCGATTTACTTTGCCTTTAGGAGTTACCATTAATATGTGCGGAACGGCTCTTTATGAATGCGTCGTGGTTATTTTTATTGCGCAACTTTATCAAGTAACTCAGGGAATTCAATTTGGTGTTTTGAATCAAGTGATGGTGGTGTTGATGGCCTTGTTAACTTCGGTTGGCGTGGCAGGTATTCCGGCCTCTGGCTTGATCGCAATTACGATGATATTGAGTTCTGTTGGGCTTCCAATTGAATCGATTGGTGTTATTTGGGTCGTGGAACGTATTTTGGACATGTTCCGGACGGCAATCAATGTCTTCAATGATACCTGTGGAACCGTCATTATTGCACGCAGTGAGGGAGAAAAGACTGCCTATCCACATGCCTGAAATCAGAAGCTGTCTTGAATCTTTTTTATCCCATTTGGATCTCGAATGTGGCTTATCTCAAAATACCTTGCAGTCTTACCGTTACGATTTGGAGCAATTTATCCAGGTATCACAAGCAGCCAATTTAAAGGTTTCAAAAGAGCAAATCGAAACCTGGCAGAATCATTTATTGAACTTAAAACCCAGTTCGCGTGCACGAAAATTTACGAGTGTAAAGCGGTTTTTTGAGTATCTTATTAAGCAGAAACAGTTGGAAAGTAGTCCGTTAAATGCCGCGTTTTACCCGCGTATTAAACGTAAACTGCCGCAAACCTTATCTTTGAATGCTATTGAGAATTTGCAACATAGTACGCTTCTTTCGACGCCACAAGGTATACGCGATCGGGCTATGATTTCGCTTATGTATAGTTGTGGTCTGCGTGTTTCAGAGGTTTGTAAGTTGCTTTTGCAAAACCTGTTCCTAGAGGAGAATTTTTTAAAAATTTATGGAAAAGGAAGCAAAGAACGTTTAGTGCCGATAGGTTCTGTCGCTAAAGAACACCTTACATTTTATTTAGTGCATGCACGACCCAAATTGCAGAAAAAAAATAGTGGCAATTTTGTTTTTCTCAGTAGGGTAGGGAAGCCGATTTCTCGAAAAACTTTCTGGGTGCATTTGAAGCAATATGCACAAGCGGTTGGTATCCCTACAAATGTTTCGCCACACCTTTTAAGGCATACCTTTGCCACGCATTTACTTTGTAATGGTGCTGATTTGCGTAGTATTCAAACGATGTTGGGACACAGCGATATTTCTACAACACAGATTTATACCCATCTTGACGCCACTCAGCTTCGAGAAACTTATGACAAGTACCATTTACGTGCTAAATAGCAAGAGGAAGCTTTTTTAATATTCTGTTTATTGCGTTTCTATGGGGATAATAAGTTTTTGCATACGTTGTTGAGCGCTATCTGATTTAATATCTCCTTGCCAACGACGAATATCGAAAAACATAACATAAGACATAAGTCCCAAGAATAAGATAACAAAGACATTTTGTATCGCATTAACCCAAGTAAAGGGTAAGGGTCTACGTAGGATTTTTTCGATAAGTGCAAACAGGATATGTCCTCCATCTAAAACGGGGATGGGCAACAAATTGAGGATAGCGAGGTTAATATTTAATAAAACGATAAACCATAGCAGCCGTCTGAAATCATCGATAGAAAAGCGATGAAGCAAGCGCATAATTCCGGGTGCGCCCATTAAATGCTGCATTTTTATATCGGAGTTTTTATTAACAAGGCAACTTAGGGTCTCAACAGTCGACTGAATGGCCTGTTTAAATTGTACAAAGGGATTGTCGTGCTTTAAAACATAACGTTGACCAAAAAGGATTCCTAAGCGTGTAATCCGTTCTTCAGGATGATATTCAATTGGTCCTGCTTTATGGGGAACAACAATTAATTGCTTAGTTTTGTGTTCAATTTCAAACATAAGCGTACGTTCTTTGCACTGATTTAGTAATTGATGTAACTGTTCTAAATGCATGATTGTAACGCCATTGCACGACAGGACCCTTCCATCCTCAGGCAGTGTGTTAAAATGTTGACCACGTACTTCTAGGATTTTTATGTCCGATTCTTTCTGATAAAAATCAATAAATTGTTCATCGGTCCCATAATGAAGCCACGAGCGATAATTAGCTAGATTTTGAGTGTCACAGATGATGTCAAAGCTTTTTCCTTCACGCAAAACCGTAAGATTTACTTGTTGAGGTTCATATTTTTGTAAAAACTCACGAAGATCCATAAAAGAAAACAAGGCTTGATCATTGAGTTTTAAAATCTGATCACCTACTTTTAAACCACTTTTTTCTGCCGATGAATTCCGTTCAAAGCTTTCTACATAAAGTTTTTGTTTAGGTGCTAAAATACCACTAAAACGGATTTCGTCACCCGTCAAAGGATTCGTTTTGAGCATCATCAGATCAAGATAGGCCGTATGCACTTCTTGATCACGTAAAAACGTAATTTTGGCTTGTGGCTGATGATGTCCATTTCGGCCCTTGCCTAAAATAATTGCTTTTTCTATTTCTGAAAAACTTTTAACCGCTACATCATCTACGGCTAAAATTTTATCCCCTTGGCGTAAACCTGCTTGAATTGCTGGAGTTACCTTGCCTTCATGTTCTTGCAAAATGTAACCAATGGTTGTCTCGCAATCTTCTTCTGGAACACGTAAACCGGTTGCCCATAAAATACAAGCAAGTACAAAAGCAAAAAGCACATTAAAAACGGCGCCCATAACCGCTACTAAGAATTTATCCATGAAGGACAAAGGTTTTGAATTTTTAGACGGTTTTCCTTCCAAAATCGGGATTTCCCCCATCTCAGGCAAGGCTACATATCCCCCTAATGGCAATAAAGAAATGCAGTATTCCGTTTCTCCGCGTTTCCAAGAATACAATTTAGGGCCAAATCCTATAGAAAACTTAGGAACTTTTAATCCACGTTTTTTCGCCATTAAAAAATGTCCTAATTCGTGAATAAAAATAGACCCACCAAAGAAGACTATCATCCAAAAAATTGCCCAAATATTCAAAAAAAATGATGCCCAATCCATATTACTTAATAAAAACTATAGCAACTTTTGTCTAAAGTACAATGTTTTAAATTGGTAAAATATTAAGTTTTCCAAAAGCTTAAAAAGCTATAAAAAAGAGCTTGAAGTTGGATGTCAGCTCTTGTAGATTTAAAAATATGCAGGGTGTAAATTTATTTTTAATATTCTTTGGTTTTTTAGCGATCATTGTTTTAGGGATTGTTTTTTCCTTCTTTAATGTATGGTTAAGAGCTTGGTTAGCTGGGGCCTATGTAAGTATTCCCAATTTAATTGCAATGCGTTTGCGAAAAGTCCCTTATGGATTAATTGTAGACTGTAAGATTACGGCAGCAAAAGCAGGGCTTGAACTTTCCGTAGATGAGCTTGAAGCCCATTATTTGGCAGAAGGCAATCTGGCACAAACGGTGCAGGCTTTAATTGCAGCTGAGAAAGCTGGTATTGAATTAACGTTTGGACGTGCATGCGCAATTGATTTAGCAACAAAAGGTACCGGAAAAACCGTAATTGAAGCAGTGCACACGTCTGTTAACCCTAAAGTTATTGATTGTCCCAAATCCGATCAAAACAAAAACACGATAGATGGGGTTGCAAAAGATGGCATTCAAGTTAAAGTACGAGCACGTGTAACCGTTCGCACCAATTTGGACCGTTTTGTAGGCGGCGCACAGGAAGATACGATTATTGCACGTGTGGGTGAAGGCATTGTTGCAACCATTGGTTCCGCTGAAACCTATAAGCAGGTATTAGAAAATCCCGATCAAATTTCCAAAGTCGTTCTCAATCGTGGTTTAGATGTTGGAACTGCTTATGAAATTCTTTCGATCGATATTGCGGATATCGATATTGGGGAAAACGTAGGTGCAAAATTGCAAGTTTCTCAAGCGGAAGCCAATAAAAATATGGCACAGGCTCAAGCAGAAATTCGTCGTGCAAGTGCGGTTGCTTTGGAACAAGAAATGAAGGCTAAAGTTGAAGAAATGCAAGCCAAGGTTGTTGAAGCACAGGCGGCTGTTCCATTGGCACTTGCTGAAGCTTTCAAAAAAGGGCAATTGGGCGTTATTGATTATTACAAATTGGAAAATTTGAAAGCTGATACGGCTATGCGCGAACAATTGTCGAAAGAATAATCGTTTATGGACTTTCAAGACATCCTATTTCTTCTAATCTTTTTGGGTATTAGTTTTTTATCTAAAAAAACGAAAATGAACCCTTTAGATGAAGAAACGGATGATCAAGCAGAATTGGTTCGCAAAAAAATCGAAGCGCTTAAGCGTAAACGAAGCGGAACGGATCTTGATGAGGCCCATACCCATGTTGAAACAATTGAGCCAAATCCTTTTTGGGAAACCAAACGGAAGGAATTTTCTGCGTACAAGCATCCTTTACCTGTATATGAACAGCCTGTTTATGAATGTGAGCCGCAAGTAATTGAAAAACAGCCCATTCTCCCCAAAATTAAGCCCTCTAAACCTAAATGTGCACCCAGTACTTTACGGGAAGGTATGAAGTGGCACATTATTTTATCAAAACCTGTTTGTACACGATCTTTTTATGGAAATTTCACAAATCGCTAAGTATTTATTATATTTCTTGCTTTTTCTTATCAGCTTGACACTGCATCACTGGGGGCATGCGTGGATGGCCGATAAATTGGGTGATCCTAATCTCAGAAGAGCAGGTCGGGTATCTCTCAATCCGATCGTTCATATCGATTTGTTCGGTACCATTATCTTTCCTCTGTTGTGTAGTTTTTTAACTTTAGGAGTTTTTTTGGGCTGGGGAAAGTCTATTCCTATCAATTCTTCTTACTTTAAACATAAACGTTGGGGGGAAATACTCGTAAATAGTGCAGGCTTGATTGGTAATTTACTCCTATGTTTTATTGCAAGTCTTGTACTAGCTTTTCTACCGAACTACCGCATGATTGCTTACGAACTACTCGAAATAAATGCTTTGTTTATCGCTTTTAATTGTTTGCCGCTTCCAGGATTGGATAGTTTTATGCTTTTGCGTTATAGCTTGCGACTGTCGGATGAAACTGTAGAGTTTATAGAACGATGGAGCTTTTTTATCTTAATAATCCTTATCAACATCCCTCTTGTTCGTGCCCTCCTCTTAACATTTATGAATTTTATTGTTGTTAGTTTTCTGCAATTGAGCTACTGGTTCATGCAATTGTGAAAAATATACAATAATTGTATGAACATATATTCCTCTTTAGGAAATTTTTTCTGTTATTATAACCATTTGATAGATGTTCCATAAATTTTATATAAAAAAATAGAAAAACGGGATTGACGTAATTTAAAAATTGATTTTCACTTTAATTATTATTTGTTATGGCGAGATAGCTCAGTTGGTAGAGCAGAGGACTGAAAATCCTTGTGTCGGCGGTTCGATCCCGCCTCTTGCCACCAGTTTTTTGTAAAAGTTTTTATTTTGGCTTGTTTCTTGCTTTCTAATTGAAAGTATGAATGTAGATAGAAATTTAATAAAACTAAATAAATCTTGTATATTGTTAAGTGCTGGTTTACTGGCAACTAATTTGTATGGAGTTGGAGATGATGAGTTTGGAAATGATGCTTTTAATCTAAAAGACACATGGTTTCAACAAGAAATGTCTTCGTCGGATAAACGAGAGAGAGCACAAAAAAGAAAACGTGAATACAACCCACTGGAATTTAGTTGGAAAAATTGGAAACAAATAAGACATCTTTTCTTTAGACAGAATAAGTATACTGGATACTATGTAACAGATGAAGAAGGAAGCAGATTTCCTCTTATTATAGATAAAATTGAATCAAGAACCAAATCTGGTATAAAAGTTGGAGTAAATGTTTATGTAACTGATATACAAAATACTCAAGGATTTATGTTATGTCATACAGATGATAAACAAAAAATTTATCCTTGGCGTGCAAAAAGTAATTTTGTACGTTATACCAAAAAAAGTAACAGAAAAGCTTACACGTGTGAAGTTTATTTTAAGCTTTGCGATATAGATACTTATCCTATTAAAAATGTTCCAGGGGTTTTAATTTCTTTAAAAAACTTTGAGCAAGAAGAAGCGATTAGGAACATTCCACCAGCACCACAACCTCCTGAATTAATAATGGAACAACCTAACAATCAACCCGGACAATTGGATATGTCTCAATATCAAGATATTGAAGATGCATCACAAGGACGTCAACAGGAAGAAGTGCTTAGGAACATTCCACCGGTACCACAAGCTTCTGAGTTAATAATGGAACAATAAAATATATATTACAATATAATAAACAAAAAGCTTGATATTAAATTATATCAAGCTTTTTGCGTTTTTCGGGACTGAGTTATTACAACAAGGAAAATAAATCTTAAAAAGCTTCTATATTGCTTTTATTTTCAAAACTTGGTGATTTTAAGCATTGCCATTTTAAGAATAAACTTTTGTAATTTCATTTTATGAAAATTTGCAGTATTGGCGCAGGTTATGTTGGAGGTCCAACAATGGTGGTTATTGCGGAACAATGTCCAGAAATACAAGTAACAGTTGTGGACGTTAATGAGGATCGTATCAAAGCTTGGAATTCGGACCAATTACCCGTATATGAGCCTGGCTTGCATGCAATTGTACAAGCTATTCGTGGTCGTAACTTATTTTTTTCAACAGATATTGATAAGGCTATTATAGAATCAGACATTATCTTTTTGGCTGTCAATACACCTACAAAAACCTATGGAGAAGGGGCAGGCAAAGCTTCGGACTTAAAATTTATTGAAAGTGCTATTCGTCGTATTGCGAAAATTGCAAAAACAGACAAAATCATTGTAGAAAAATCAACCATTCCAGTAAAAACTGCTGAAAAAATTCGTCGTATTTTACAATCCAATACACATGGATGTCATTTTGAAGTAGTTTCTAACCCGGAATTTATGGCCGAAGGAACTGCGATTCAAGACTTAAAACATCCAGATCGCATTCTTATTGGTGGAGACAATACAGAAGCTGGACAAAAAGCGGTAGAAACTCTAAGTAAATTGTACGAACATTGGGTTCCTAAAAATAAAATTATCCAACAACACATTTGGTCTAGCGAATTATCTAAATTAACAGCAAATGCCTTTTTAGCACAACGAATTTCTTCGATCAATGCACTTTCGGCACTTTGCGAACGTTCAGGTGCAGATGTCGATGAAATTGCAATGGCCATTGGAGCCGATTCCCGTATTGGTCCCAAATTCCTTAAAAGTTCTGTTGGCTTCGGGGGTTCTTGCTTCAAAAAAGATTTATTGAATTTGGTATACTTATGCGAGTATTTTGGCTTGCCTGAAGTAGCTCATTATTGGAATCAAGTCGTCGAAATGAATGAATACCAAAAGCATCGTTTTGCTCGCTTAATTACCGAAAAATTATTTAATACACTTTCAGGTAAAAAGTTAGCTATTTTTGGATTCGCATTTAAAAAAGATACCAATGATACTCGAGAAACTCCTGCTATTACCGTATGTCAAAATTTATTGCGCGAACAAGCTCAATTGGCAATTTGTGACCCCAAAGTGACCCAAGATACAATTGCAAGAGATTTGGCCGAATTCCCAAATTCGCTGGTTGAATATTGTGATGACCCTTATGAAGCCGCTACTGGCGCACATGCAATCGTTATTTTAACAGATTGGGAAATTTTTAAGAATCTAGATTATAAGCGTTTGTATGAAAATATGCCCAAGCCTGCCTTTTTATTCGATGGCCGCAATTTGTTGAACTTGCAACAAATTCGTTCGCTCGGCTTTGAGGCTTATGGCATCGGCAAAGCGTAATCTTCAAAAGTTTTCAAGGTAAAAAACAAAAGCCTTCCATATGGAAGGCTTATTTATGTTTAGCATATCAGATCTCTTATAAGCTTCCTGGAAGGCGTATAATAAGTTTTGGAGATTCGCAACGCATAAGAGTTTTTATTTCTTCAGCTTTTCCTTTAAGGATAATTACTTTGTTCCACTCTTCGTCTGAAAGTTCTGCAGGCTTATCAGCAATATTTACGTAACCTGACAAATACTCAAGCTCATGGTGCTTTATATATTGTAGATAAGCTTTTTCCATTTCGCGAAGACGCTCATTAATATCTTCAGGAAGTTTATCGACATATATAATACGCTGACTATTCAATTCCAAAGCATTTCCTTCCATTCTTTCATAAACTCTATTTACGGACGTGTTTTGCTCAGGATATGGAAAATCAAAACAATAAATAGTTTTACAGTTTACGTTGTTTATGTTGCCTAACATAGTACGTATTAAGAATAATTCACCATTAGGATTTTGATAATTTGCAAAAGACATATTTCGAATTTTAATACAACCCAGATACTCTAATGGAATATTAGCAACATCGACATATATTTCATGATCTATACGAATTTGGTTAACATTTTTGCTTTTTATCAAAGCTCCTAATTGCTGTTGTAACTCTTGCATAGAATTTGGTTTTAAATGCACAAATCCTACAAAAAAGTTATCCCCATATTGGTTGACAAGCTCTAAATACTCTTGATAAGAAACTTCTTGTTTAAAGTAGCTAGCTTTTATACCTGTACTAAACTTAAGATCTCTTTCAGTTTTTCCAAATACAATGGGTTTATTATAGCTTTTTAACTTATTATAATACGTACTCGCACTTAACATATTATCACCCGTATTAATATTACACCAATAAGATTTAATTTCAAAATCTTTGTTTTCTGTTACTGGAGTCATAGTACGTGTCTCAAATTTTTGAGCTTGAAATACGATTGGATTTGTAAGATCGCCTTTATTTATCTCTCTTAATTGATCAATCCAATCATTTATTTCTAGTCTCGTTACTGGATAAATGACAATGTACTGATACATACCTGGCATTATGTAGTCATCTAAACTGAAAATCAGTTGGGTTTTAAGTTTTGGGTACAGTTTGGCATCGGCTTCATTTCTTATAGGTACGTTATTGATATGTGCCTCATATCCAAAACGAGTTTTTGAAACCAGATAATTTCTAAAATCATCATTGTTTTCAAATTTCTGAGAAGCAAGGAATGCTGTATAATAATCTAAATATGCAAAATCATTTTTTAGGTCACGTGCAAATTCTTCATTTCCTTTCAGTTTGTAATAATTTGCCAATTTTTTAGCATAGTTATATCGTGTTTTTTCAATATAGAGACTATCATTTTCGTCTGGTTCAATAGATTCTTTTGCATTTGCAATACCAAATGTTACCCTTAAATGATTTGCTCTAGCTCTAAATAATCTACGTATTGCTTTGTTTTGACTACCTTCTGCACGCTCATCATAAGAAGCCGCTAATTCGCTGGCTGCTACCTTCAGCTCTTCTGTAATTTCACTACTAGCTTGTCCTTGAACTATAGATGTTGGATTATCACCTAATCCAAGCATGTTTTCTTTACCATCACTTCCTTGCAGTACCCCAGCTGTCAACACTCCCGCTAACAATCCTACATAATAATTATTTTTTTTCATGTCCTACTACTAATTAAAATTTTGTTACTTAAAACGAATTGCCGTTTAGGTTTTCGATATTTAGTCTTTTCGTCAAGTTAAAAAATCATTTCCTTACATTAAAAATAAATTTTTGAGAAAGGTATTTTGAAAAACAACACTTTAGCAGATGTTTTTACAAGATTGACAGGG
Source organism: Opitutales bacterium (assembly GCA_046881885.1). Taxonomy (GTDB): domain Bacteria; phylum Verrucomicrobiota; class Verrucomicrobiia; order Opitutales; family UBA9783; genus JBKSMP01. The sequence goes on along the minus strand of JBKSMP010000018.1, from coordinate 5,249 downwards.
CGTTTTTTCTATATTAGAATTACTAATATGTCAAAAGAAGTATTAGAAAAAAGATCTGAAAAGAAAAAAACGATTGTGGATACCACTAGTAGGCTCAATGCAATGCTTGAAAGGGTAAAAAAAGCACAGACAGAATACCAAGGATTTACGCAAGAACAGGTAGATAGAATTTTCAAAGCTGCTGCTACTGCCGCAAATAAAGCATGTATTCCTTTGGCAAGAATGGCTGTTGAAGAGACAGGCATGGGAATACTAGAAGATAAAGTGATTAAAAATCGTTTTTCATGCGAATACATTTATAATAAGCATAAGAATGCTAAAACGTGCGGCATCATAAGCGAAGATAAAGGAAATGGCACAAAAATCGTTGCAGAACCCTTAGGAGTGCTTGCGGGTATTATTCCGACAACAAATCCGACTTCTACGGTAATTTTCAAAGCTTTATTGGCCTTAAAAACAAGAAATGCCATTGTATTTTCACCACATCCTAGAGCTACAAATTGCACGATTGAAGCGGCAAAAATCGTTTTAAATGCTGCCGTTGAAGCAGGGGCACCAAAAGATATTATTGGATGGATTGATGCACCTACGATGGAATTATCGGACGCACTATTACATCACGAACACATTAGTTGTATCTTAGCAACGGGTGGACCAGGCATGGTTAAAGCGGCCTATTCGTCTGGCAAGCCTGCTTTAGGTGTAGGTCCTGGTAACGTAGCTGCAGTCATTGACGAAACGGCCGATATTAAGATGGCTGTATCATCGATCTTATTGTCAAAAACTTTTGATAACGGCATGATTTGCGCCTCAGAACAATCCGTAATTGTTTGTGAAGAAATTTACGAAGAAGTCAAAAAGGAGTTTTTATATCGAGGTGCTTATTTAGTAAGTAAAAACGATGAAAAGAAAATGATAGATCTTCCTTTTATCGATCCTAAGCGTGGAACAGCTCATCCACTTATCGTTGGACAATGCGCCGCTAAAATTGCAGAATTATCCGGTTTTTCGATTCCTGCAAATTCAAAGATTTTGCTTTGTGAACGTCCAAAACTCGATTGGAAAGATCCGTTTTCGCGAGAAAAACTGTCACCTATTTTAACGCTCTACAAAGCCAAAAACTTTAAAGAGGCCACAGATATGGCTTACGAATTAGTCTTCAAAGGAGGAGCGGGACACTCATCTGCGCTTTATACGGATGCCAGAACAAGCGAAAGAATTAATTATTATGCCGAAAGAATGCCTTCTTGTCGCGTATTGGTCAATACACCTTCGTCACAAGGCGGTATCGGCGACTTATTCAATTTCAAGTTAGAACCTTCTTTATCCTTAGGCTGCGGCTCTTGGGGAGGTAACGCCGTTTCGGGCAATATTGGCGTAAAAGACTTATTAAATTATAAAACGATAGCTGAAAGGAGAGAAAATATGTTGTGGTTCAAAGTTCCACCGAAGGTTTATTTTAAGAGAGGTTGTACGGATTTAGCCCTTAAAGAATTGAAAGGTAAAAAACGTGCATTTATTGTAACCGACCGTTTCTTGTTTAATTCTGGTGTCATCAATACCGTTACCAATGTATTGGATGAAATCGGCGTAGATCATCAAATCTTCTTCGATGTTAAACCTGATCCTACGCTTGCAACGATTCAGGAAGCAATGGCAATGGTAACATCTTATGAACCGGATGTCATCATTGCACTCGGTGGTGGATCACCTATGGATGCAGGTAAAATCATTTGGTTGCTATACGAACAACCGGATACCAAATTTGAAGACATTTCTATGCGTTTCATGGATATCCGAAAACGTATTTGTGAAATTCCGCAATTAGGCACAAAAGCGACCATGGTGTGTATTCCAACAACCTCAGGAACAGGTTCAGAAGTCACTCCATTTGCCATTATTACCGATGAGAAAACACATTATAAATACGCGATTGCCGATTATGCCTTAACCCCGAATATGGCCATTGTGGATCCTAACTTTGTTGATGCGATGCCAAAAGGATTAACGGCTGCATCAGGTATTGACGCATTGGTACACTCACTGGAAGCCTATGTTTCTTGCATGGCAACTAACTTTACGAATTCCAATGCCTTAGAAGCAACGAAATTGATCTTCAAGTACCTCGTACGTTCTTATAATGAAGGTGCGAATGATCCAATTGCACGCGAAAAAATGCATTATGCAGCGACTATTGCCGGAATGTCCTTTGCAAATGCTTTTTTAGGGGTATGCCATTCGATGGCTCATAAATTAGGAGCCATGTATAATATCCCTCATGGTGTCGCCAATGCATTGTTAATTCGTCAGATCATCAAGTTTAATGCGACCGATAAACCCAATAAGCAAGCGATCTTCCCACAATACGAATTCCCATGCGCAAAAGAACGCTATGGCCAAATTGTGGACGAATTGGGCTTAGGTGGAAAAAATGATGATGAAAAGGTCAAAATCCTGATTAAAGCGGTTGATAAGCTCATGACAGAATTGCATTTGCCTAAATCAATCAAAGAGTTTGGTGTTAAAGAAAAGGAATTTATGGCGAATTTGGACCTACTCGTCGAAAGAGCTTTTGATGATCAATGTACAGGGGCCAATCCAAGATATCCATTGATGAGCGAAATTAAAGAAATCTTCCTCAATGCTTATCACGGAATTATCTAAATCCTGTCTAGAGCTTGTAGCCTAAACCCTACAAGCCTCTAGATAAACAAAACAAGTTTTGGCATAAATCTCAAAAATGATTAGAATTAAACTTGCAGTCATAGCTTCTCTTTGATTAAACCTTATCCAATTGGGTTTGGATACTCTATTAAAAGTCATAAAAACTAGGAAAAAAATGAACAACTTAAGTCGCTCGATTCCCGTAAAAAAAGAAATACTCGTTAAAGTTATAAAGGCTTTTTTATCGGACAATTTTGAAGAACAGGTAAACGCAATACCTCAAGAATTGTATCCAGAAAAAGACGATCTTTCTAAGGAGCATACAAAGATTAGAGCAAGAATCTTAGCAGGTTTAGGCTTTTCCATTGAAGAAACCGATGAAGCCATTTCTCTCGCAAAATACGCCCAACAAGCTCTCCAAAGAACGGAAATCAACAGTAAGCATTTAACGGTCATAAAACCTGCCTGTCAAGCTTGCCGCTCCAACACCATTTACGTAAGCAATTTATGCAAAGGATGTACGGCACACCCTTGCATTTCTTCGTGTAAATTTGGCGCTATTGCTATCGTAAATGGCCGTTCGGTTATCGACGATTCCAAATGCAAGAAATGTCAAATGTGCATAAAAGCTTGCCCTTATCATGCCATTGTAAAACTCGCAGTTCCTTGTGAAGATGCTTGTCCGGTTGGGGCCATGGGAAAAGATGAAGCAGGTTTAGCGCATGTAAATCATGAAAGCTGTATAAGTTGCGGCAAATGTATTGCGAGTTGCCCTTTTGGTGCGATTCACGAAAAAAGCCAAATCATTGATATATTGAAAGCCATTAAAGATGGTAAAAACGTCATAGCAATGCTAGCTCCAGCGATTGCAGGCCAATTTCAAGGCAATATTTACCAACTTAAAACTGCCCTTAAAGAAGCCGGTTTTACGGATGTTTATGAAGTCGCACAAGGCGCAGATATAACAGCACACAAAGAAGCAGAAGAGTTTACAGAAAAATTGAAAGAAGGCAAATTGGAGCAAACCTTCATGACAACTTCCTGTTGTGCAGGCTACAATCAGTTAGTAAAAAAACATTTGCCAGAAATCAAACCTTATGTATCCACAACCGGTACACCTGCCTATTACATTTCTGAAATCATTAAAAAGGAAATGCCAGATGCAGTAACGGTTTTCGTAAGTCCATGCCTTGCTAAACGCGCAGAAGGATTGGATAATCCCAACATCAATTACGTCATGAATTGCGAAGAATTAGATGCCTTATTAACCGCTAAAGACATCGAAGTTTCCAAATGTGAAGAAACGCATTATCCCGTAAAATCCTCTAAGCATGCGCGAAATTTTTGTCTTACAGGAGGCGTAGCTGAATCCGTAAAAGCATCCTTAACGGACGAAAGTGTCATTAAACCCTGTGTCATTAACGGCCTCAATAAGGAAACTATAAGGCAGTTGAAAACATGCGCCAAAACTGGCCAATGTGAAGGCGGCTGTAATTTAATTGAAGTTATGTGCTGTGAAGGTGGCTGTATCGGCGGTAACGCAACGCTTAACCCTCTCAAAACAGCCAAGAAGCAAGTCGATAGTTTAGCGAATAATAGTGAGGATATAGATAAAATATAAACGACTGTAAAAACGGTATTTATAAATTATCCTTTTTAAGCTTCACGTAAGATATTGCAAAAATCCCCTTAAGATTTTAGCAAAAATGCCGATAGTATAAGATATAAAGGAAGATAAAGTTTATGAACAACAAGATAATTCTAGTATTAAGTTGCCTAATAGCAGTAAATACCGTACTAGGAGACGTTGGAGGAGAAGAAGATGTGTTTGAGACAAAAGAAGATGTATTTGGATCGAACGAAGCTCAACCGGTACATCAAGAAACGGCAACAACTAACAATGAAGTAAAAGAGAAACCTACAATAGCAAACGAAGAATTAAAAGTACAAGTGATTCCTGATCGGGATGCTTTTTACGAAAGAAATGGTTTTGTGATTCAAAAAGGTATGGATCAGTATATTATAGAAGGTGTTATATACCAAATTGATGGAGTTCTTGAAAAACTTAGACCATTATATACCGATAAAGCTAAAAAACTAGGTAAAAAGCCTATTGTTTTTAAACAGCTAAACGTTTATAATCCATGCGATATACCTACAGAAGAAACGGATGAATTTTCTATTGAACGTTTTATGGTTTATAAACATTGTTATAATTTAAGTGATTTTGAGGCATTTTATAATGCATTAAGCAAGTTTGGCAAACCTATTGTTTTTGATAAAGTATTTGCATCACTTAAAGATGAAATTGAAAAAAAATATGATTTGAATGACTGTGGAATCTATTATTATAATAGTATTAACCACTTTACCTCTTTTGATGACTATTTAAAATTTGCTAAGTTTGATATTGAAAACTTAAGTTTTGGTACTATAAGAGTCTTTTTTACACCTTTTTCAGAAGAACAAATGTTAAAGGAAAAACTTAAATTAGCTTTAAAATATTTAAAAGGTGAATCCATAGAAGAACTAAAAAAAGGCGTGGAATTACTCTTGGGGTTAAATTTAAAACAAAAAATTAGACA